>CAZBCE010000005.1:0-43093 GCA_964490555.1 uncultured Elusimicrobium sp.
TATACAAATAATAATCAAATTATGTTATTTTGTCAAGAGAGGTATTTAAAAATGGGCAAATAAAAGTTCACCCGAGGGCCTTAAATTAGTAAAATAAAAATATTATGGAGTTTATATTATATTTGCCAATATTGTTTTTTTCTGTAATCCTGCATGAATTTGCCCACGGATATACAGCTTATATGCACGGGGATGATACGGCCTATATTATGGGCAGGCTTACTTTCAATCCGCTGGCGCATGTGGATGTGTTCGGCACAATAATTTTGCCTGCCGTCTGCTATTTTACCCACATACCGATGTTCGGTTGGGCTCGGCCCGTACCCGTTAACTTTTATCGCCTCAGAAACCCCAAAAAAGATATGGCCAAAGTAGCTTTGGCCGGGCCTTTATCAAATTTACTTTTAGTGCTTATAAGCGCGTTGGCCTTAAAAGCATTTGTCGCGGCAGGTTCCACAAGCGGCATAATAGTTTCCATTTTTGTTTACGCTGTTATGATAAACCTGCTTTTAGCGATTTTTAATTTAATACCGATACCGCCTTTAGACGGCAGCCGTATTGTAGCGGGCTTATTGCCCGACCGCCTTGCCAATAAATATATGAACTTGGAAAGGTACGGAATGTTTATAGTGTTTGCCCTTGTTCTTACGGGCGCGTTCAGCTATATAATGGTGCCTTTGTTTAAGATGGCGTTATCTGCGGTATTTTCTTTTATCGGAGTAGGTTATGGACAATTTTAATAATGTTGTAGTTTCTGGCATGCGCCCCACGGGCCGCCTGCATTTGGGCAATTACTTTGGCGCGTTAAAAAACTTTGTGGATTTACAAAACACTCACAAATGTTTCTTTTTTGTTGCGGATATACATTCACTCACCACCGCGTACGATAATACTGAAAACCTTGCGGAAAACAGCCGCCAGATGCTTATAGACTGGCTTGCCGCGGGCTTAGACCCCAAAAAATGCACTATTTTTGTGCAGTCCCACGTACCGCAAATAAGCGAACTTAATACTCTTTTAGCAATGGTAACGCCGCTGGGCTGGTTGCTTAGAAATCCTACATATAAAGAGCAGCTTAATGAACTTTTTAAAAAGAAATACGCGGGCCAAACGGACGCGTTGGCTGCTGCTGAAAAGATGTCTATGCTAAGCGAAAAGGAACTTTCGGAAATGTCCTCCTTTGGCTTTCTCGGCTATCCCGTGCTTATGGCTACCGATATTCTTATCCACAGGGCGCAGTATGTCCCCGTCGGGCAGGACCAGATAGCCCACTTGGAAATCGCCCGCGACATAGCCAGAAGATTTGCCGATATTTATAAAAGCGACGCGCTTGTTGAGCCTAAACCTTTGCTTACCAGCGTGCCTAAAGTTTTGGGTTTGGACGGCAGAAAAATGTCTAAATCTTACGGCAATACCATAGAACTGGGCGAAGATGTTGAAAGCGTCCGCAAAAAAATTATGGGTATGTTTACCGACCCCAATAAAAAACGCGCCACCGACCCCGGTAATCCCGACGGTTGCAGCGTGTTTGCTTTCCACAAAATTTATAATCCCGAGTACGAGAAGCGCGCGGACGAATGCCGCGCTGGCGCGCTGGGCTGCGTGGCGTGCAAAAAACATTTATTTGAACTTATGGAAGGCAGCCTTAAGGAATTTAACGAAAGGCGCGCGTATTACGCCGCCAACACGCAGGTGTTGCAGGATATCGTGCATAACGGCGCGCAGGCGGCTGCCAAGAGCGCGCAAAAAACTTTGGACGAAGTTAAAAAAGCGATGAACCTTTTATGATAACCGAAAGTATCAAGATACAATTAGATGTATTTGAAGGCCCGATGGACCTTTTGCTGCATCTTATAAAAAAAGATAATTTGGATATTTACGATATTAATATTTCGGAAATTACGTCCCAGTATCTTGAGTATCTTGATATTATGAAGCAGCTTAATCTGGAAGTGGCGGGGGAATTTTTGGTGCTTGCCTCCACGCTTATGCAGATAAAAGCGCGCCAGCTTTTGCCGTCGCAGGTTCCTTCAAGCGAGGAGGACGGCCCCGACCCCGCAAAGGAACTTATAGAAAAGCTGGTGGAGTATCAAAAATTTAAAGAAGCGTCTAAATTTCTTGAAAATAATTTTGAGAAATTTAAAGATAATTTTTACAAAAGCGCGCCTGTTTTTGACTCGGGCGAAAAAGTGCTTAACCTGCAAATTTTTGAACTTCTTGCCGCCGTGCGCCGCGCGTTTGACCAGTTGGAAGAACGCCAGCACGCCGACCTTCTTAAAATGGAAGAATTCCCCATAGATAAGAAGATAGAAAAAGTGTTAAACCTTTTGGCGGACAGGCAATGGCTTTTACTTGACGATATTTTTACGGGCGAAACAAAAAAGCGCGGCATAATAACCTGTTTTATGGCCGTTCTTGAACTGCTTAAGATAGGCAAAGTTCTTGCCCGTCAGGATAAGCAGGAAGGCGAAATCCGCCTTTACTTAAACCCCGACAAGATTAACGAAGATTACCATAAACTTATGGCGCAGGAAGAAGACGCCGCGCCCAAGGAGCAGCAAGATGGAAAATAATACCCTTTCCGATATTCTTACCGAGCAGCAGCCTCAGGAGCAGCAGCCGCAGCAAGCGGCGGCGCAAACCGCTTCCGCCGAGGAACTGCTTGTAAAAGAAGATTATAAAAGAATTATAGAAAACCTGCTTTTTATAACGGACAGGCCTTTAAGCGCGGCAAAAATTTCCCAAGTGGCGGAGGTTAATAATATCCAGCTTACGCGCGATATTATAGGCCAGCTTCAGCAGGAATACGCAGATACCGCGCGCGCCGTGCAAATTGTGGAACTCGGCGGCGGATTTCAGATGGCTACCAAGCCCGAATACGGCCGCTGGGTGCGTAAATTATTTAACGAAAAGATGACGGCAAAACTTTCTCCCGCGGCATTGGAAACTTTGGCAATCATCGCCTATAAACAACCCGTTACCAGAGCGGAGATAGAAGCTATACGCGGCGTGGATATTGTCGCCCCGCTGGAAAAAATTATGGAACGCGGACTTGTAAAAATAGTCGGCAAAAAAGATACCCCCGGACGCCCTTTGGTTTACGGCACGACGGAAGAATTCTTAAGGCTTTTCGGTTTAAATAAAATATCCGAACTGCCCGAAATCAAAACCTTTTCAGCCAAAGGCCCCAAAGAAATACAGGGAGATTTACCCTTCAGCGAGGCTTTGCCAGATATAAAAGATACTATTTTGCCTTTAAACGAAGGCGACGAGGATGAATACCTTTTCAGCCCGCAGCAGGAAATTTTTACCAAGGCTCCTTCCGCCGATAATGACGAGGATTCTTCCCCGTCCGCGCATCAGGTAAACGATACGGCGGAGCAGACGGCGCAGGACGAAGAAAAGAATAAAGATAAAGATTCCGCGCCCGCGCCCCATAATGATAAAAAAGAAGATGAAAGCATGGAAGTTATCCCCGGCGGTATGCAGGTGGAAAACCTTAAGGATTTAAACTCCTGAGAGAGAAATTAAGGAGAAAGAGAATATGAACATAGTCTTAGCCTCAAGCGAAGCTTTTCCCTTTTGTAAAACAGGCGGTTTAGCCGATGTCGTCGGCGCGCTTACGCAGGATTTTGCCCGCGTTCGCGGTTCTAAGGTTGTGCTTTTCCTGCCGCATTACAGAAGCATAAAAAATGCCTCTTCCCTTAAAACAGTCCCCGGTACTTTCTTTATTCCTATCGGCGCTCGCCTTGAGCCCGCAAAAATTTCTTACCTTAAATGGGGTAATGCTTTGGTCTTTTTCATACAGTCCGCAAAGTATTTTGACAGGAACGAACTTTACTTTACCAAAGCGGGCGATTATAAAGATAATGACGAGCGTTTTATATTTTTCTCCCGCGCCGTACTGGAAGCCTGCAAATTTATCGGCTTCCGCCCTGATATTATCCACGCGCACGACTGGCAGGCGGGCCTTATCCCCGCATACTTAAACACCGTCTATAAATCCGACGCGTTTTTTACCCGCACGCGCAGTATGTTTACCATACATAATATTGCGTATCAGGGTTATTTTACCAAGAACACTTTTGAAAAGGCGGGCTTTTTTGCGGCCGATTTTACCAGTGATAAATTTGAATACTGGGGCGGCATAAGCTATCTTAAAAGCGGCATAGTGTTTGCCGATAAAGTTAATACAGTCAGTCCCACTTACGCTAAAGAACTTTTAAACGGCATAAACAGTTTCGGTTTGGAAGGCGTGCTTAAAAATAAAGGCAATGATTTTTTGGGTATCATAAACGGTATTGATAATGAAGTTTGGGACTGCCAAACAGATACGCTTATACCTATGGGTTACGACGAAGAAAACCTTAAAGGCAAAACAACCTGCAAGCTTGCCTTACAAAAAGAAATGGGTTTTGAAGAGAATGAAAATATTCCGCTTATCGGTATGGTCAGCCGTCTTGCCCACCAAAAAGGCGTGGATTTGGTTGCCGATGTTATACCGCAGTTCGCGGGCAAAGCGCAGTTTGTTATAGAAGGAAAGGGGGAGCATAAGGCGGAAGAAATTTTTGAACGCTTGGCTTATATGTACCCCAAAACAATAGCTTTTAAACCCGTTATTGACGAAACTTTGGCGCACGAAATTTACGCCGCAAGCGATATGTTTTTAATGCCGTCAAGGTTTGAGCCGTGCGGCTTAAGCCAGATGATAGCCATGCGCTACGGAAGTCTGCCGATAGTTTCTAAGGTGGGCGGGCTTATAGATACGGTGGACGGTTACAAAGCCGATGCCGAAGATAATTCCGAAGCGACAGGATTTTTTATAGACAGTTTGGACGATAAAGGCATTGCCAAAACAATGAACGAAGCATTATATATTTACTACCAAAAAGAAATATTCAAAAAAATGCTTGCGGCGGCAATGACGAAGGATTTTTCCTGGGAAAGTTCCTCAAACAAATATCTTAAATGTTTCAGCGAAATAATTAAGAGGGGTGCAAAATGGTAAAGAAATTTTCTGTATTGATGGCGGTAATTTTATTGTTGGCGTCGGGCGCTTTTGCGCAGAACAAAAAGAATGTGATTTTTTTAATAGCCGACGGTACGGGCCCTACTAATATGGCCCTTTTAATGCAGTACGCGCGCTATGCGCCAAACGGGCCTTATAAAGGTAAACTTTCCAATTTGGAAACCGTTTTAAACGACGGCAGCTTCGGTATAATTTTTAATACCCCCGTGGAAACTTTAGCTACCGATTCAGCCGCTTCGGGCACGCAGCTTTCAACCGGCGTTACCACAATACCCGGCTCGGTAGGCGTCGGCCCCGACGGTGCGCCTGCGGAAACTTTGCTTGAAAAAGCGCAAAAACTCGGTATGTCAACAGGGCTTATAACAGATGTTTTTGTTATAGACGCAACGCCTGCTGTATTTGCGGCTCATCAAAAAAGCAGAAGGTCTTACGACGAACTTTCAAAAGAATTTGTAACAACAAGGCCTGATGTTGTGCTTGGCGGCGGGCTGGATTATTTTATTTCCGACACTTTTGTAAAAGACCCTAAATATGCAAAATTCGTAAAGCAGATTTCTTATGCCGCAGGGCTTTCTCCCAAATTGGCAAACAATGAAGTCTTTGATAAAATTTTAGACAGCGGATACACGGTAGCTTTAAATAAAAAGGATATGCTTGCGGCCAAGGGCGACAGGCTTTTCGGTCTTTTCGCGCCTGTCTATCTTCCCTTTAACATCAACTCCGACGGCAATGAGCCGACATTAAAAGAAATGACGCAAAAAGCTTTGGATATTTTATCCAAGAATGATAAAGGATTCTTTCTTATGGTGGAAGCAGGCGCGGCCGACTGGGTTGCCCATAATAATGACCAGGGCGGCGTGCTTAAAGAACTTTTGGAAATGGACGAAACGCTTGGCCTTATAAAAGATTTTATAGCCAAAAACCCAAACACTCTGCTTATCGTAACGGCGGACCACGATACGGGCGGTTTTAATTTTAATTACCGCAAAGTTAAAGGGCAGGAATATGACGAAAAATCTGCCGCAGGCTATCCTTTGTACGATAAAACCGATTATGCCGCAAAGGGCAATCTTGATATTATAGCCGCGCAAAAGAAAAGCACCGATAAAATAAGGGAAGAATATGCGGTTCTCTCAAAAAAGGGACTTACGCCTAAAGAAACGCAAAAATTTATACAGGACACTATGGCCTACACCCTTCCCGTGGAATATTTTGAGAAGGAAAAAGACATAGATAATATTTTAAAGGAAGTTAACACAAGGCTCGGCGTGGTTTGGAGCACAGGCAATCACACCGCAAGCCCCGTGCTTATTACGTTTTACGGCGCCAACCAAGGCATTAAAGGTGGCGTGATGCACAGCACGGAAGTTAACAAAAAAATAGCGGACTTTTTATATGGAAAATAACAGTTACTCTAATATCGTATTTCGCGGGTACAGAAGGGTCTTTTTTCTGATATTCGCTTTAGCTATGCTTATGCAGGCGGCTGTCTTTATGCAAAACAGAATTGCAGGCGCGCTTAAACTGGTAAACGACGATTTCAAAATTGTCCTTGCTTTAAATAACGCAAATACGCAGCAGGCGAAGGATTTTCACGTTTTCTTAGACGGTCTTAGCGGGGTAACGTCATCGGCCGTAATAGAACCTGATACCGTTCTTGCCGCTTTAAATAACCGTGATAATTCTATGTCCGCGCAGGCTGTTAATCCCGATTTTCTGCCCGCCTTTTTTGAAGTTAAAGTAACGCAGGATGTTCTGCTTAACCCGAAAGTCTGGGTGGAGGAGAATATTACCGCCGCGGGCAAAGACGCAAATGTATATTATAAAGAAGATCAGGCTTCTCTCGCGCTTTATATAAACGCGGTAAATAAATTTGCGCTTATAGCTTTGCTCTGCGCCGCTTTCCTGCTTTTGGCTTTCGGTTTTTTTGTGGAGGCTTATTACACAAAAATTTCTTCTTTGTCGGAAAGAGTCGGCGGCTTATTTTCCGCCCTGCTGGCTTACGGATTAAGCGCGGGCGCGGCCTTTGCTTTGGCATTGCCCGTAAACGCCATAAATCCCGACTTTAAATATTGTCTTTTTAACCGGACGCAGCTTATCGTCGCTTTTCTGTGCTTAAGCTGCGGGTGGACGCTTGCTAAATGGAAAAAGTTTTAATATTTTTTATTTCTTTCCTCTTTCTTTTCTCGGGCCCGCTGAGCGCAGCCTCTAAGCAGGAGCTTGCCGATTTGCAGCGCAAAGCCAAAGAGAAAGAAGAGGAGCTTAAAAAGTACCGCCAGCAGGAAAACCTTATTGCAAAAGAGATTCAAAATCTTACCAAAAAGGAACAGCAGACGGAAAAATTAAGCATCAAACTCGTCGGCGATATTGAAGTTATACAAAGCCAGCGCAGCAAAACAATAGAGCATAAAACCCTTTTGGAAGAAAATTTGCCTATGTGGCAAAGCGTCGTGCGCGGGGAACTTTCGGGTTATGTTATACAGAATGCCTTAAAGTCTAAATATTATGACTCCGAAGAGGAAAAGAACCTTGCTATTTTTTCCGCCGCTTTGCAAAACCATATTATGTTTGTGCAAAAATTGACGTCAGAAACAAAAGAAACCTCCCAAAAAATAGAATCTTTTAAGGAAAAGAGCAAAGAGCTTGAGGCTAAAAAGGAAAAGCTTGAAACTCAAAAAGAAGTTATAAAAGACACCTATAAAAAGAAGCAGGAAGATTTGGAAAATACCCACCGCCGCTATGAGCAGCTGCAAAACGAAATTAAGGAGCTTAAGGCCTCTGCCGAACAGCTGGAAAAAATCTTGAAAGAAGCGGAACGCCAGCGCGCCGCCGCCGCCAAGAAAGCGGGGACAAAAGTTTCGGCCGCGACGCTTAACATAAATAAAAACTCCCTTCCCTGGCCCGTTAGTGGTAAAATAATAAGTAAGTTTGGTAAGGAATATCAAAAAGAACTTAAAACATGGATATTCAGAGACGGCGTAAAAATATCCGCGCGCGCCAATGAATCCGTTTTAAGCGTAGATGAAGGCACCGTAATTTTTGCGGGGGAATTCCGCTCTTACGGCAATATGGTAATTTTAGACCATAAAGGCGGATTTTTTACAATATACGGCTTTTTAAACGAAATCCGCGTCCGCCGCACCCAGCTCCTGCATAAAGGGCAGATATTAGGCACGGCGGGGAAAGATACGCAAGGTTCGGGCATGGGCAGCGACGCAGACGCCGTGTATTTTGAAATCCGCGTCGGCACAACCGCCATAGACCCCGAGGATTGGCTTACAGCTAAGTAAAGGAAAATTAATATGAAAAAGAAAGTTAATAAATATGTAGTTTTTGCGATAGCCGCTTTTTTTGTGGGCACTCTTTTCCCTTTTGCCTATTCGGGCGTGGACAGCGGGTTAGACCAGCTTAAAATACTTGTAGACGTAATGAGCAAGATACAAGACAGCTATGTAGAGGAAACCAAACCCAAAGATTTAATAACCGGCGCGCTTTACGGCATGGTAAGCCGCTTGGACCAGTTTTCGGAATTTATCAGCGCGGAAGATATGAAAAAGATGCGCGAAGAAACAAAAGGGGAATTTGGCGGCGTCGGTCTTCGCCTTAATACCCCCAAAGACGGCGTGCTGCTGGTTGTAACGCCGATGATTAACACTCCCGCTTATAAAGCAGGTGTGGAACCCGCCGACAAAATTATAAAGATAGAAGATAAACTTGTGGCTAATCTTAAGAGCGACGAGGCTGTTATAATGCTGCGCGGCATCGTCGGCACAAAAGTTAAGATTGAAGTGGAAAGGAAAGACGCAAAAACAGGTAAAGTTTCCAATAAAAAATTTACTTTAAAAAGGGAAATAATAGTGCCTGAAGTCATCTTCTCCAAAATGATAAACAAAGACATCGGTTATATTTACGTTGCGGATTTTTCGGGCCATACCAATGACGATTTTGAAGCCGCTTTAAAGACTCTTACCGATAAAGGTATGAAGTCCCTTATCATAGATTTACGCTTTAACCCCGGCGGTCTTTTGGACAGCGCGGTGGATATGATGAAGTTATTTGTGGGCGAAAATAAACTTATAGTTTACACCAAAGGCAGAAAGAAAGAATTCTTTCAGGAATACAAGAGCGGCGCAAAAGCCAAGTACGAAAACCTTCCAGTTGCCGTGCTTGTTAACGAAGGTTCCGCCAGCGGCAGCGAAATTGTGGCAGGCGCTTTTCAGGACTACAAACGCGCAGTGCTTTTGGGTACAAGAAGCTTCGGTAAAGGCAGCGTGCAGCAGGTTATTATGCTGCCCGACGGCTCCGGCTTAAGAATTACCGTTGCCAAATATTATACCCCGCTGGGCCGTATGATACATAAAGATTTTAAAGTTCCGCCTCCAAATACCACGGGCGGAATTATGCCTGATGTTGAGGTGCCTTTTGATATAAACTCCGCGCAAAGGGCTGTTTATTATACAACTAATTTTATTTATTCTCCCTCGGCAAAAACAGCAAAACCCGAGATATCGGATAAAATTGAAGACCCCGTTTTAAATAAAGCCGTTGAAGTTTTAAGCGGCAAACAGGCGGTAACTACCGCCGCTGCGGCGGAGCAAAAGACAGCCGCGTAAGAGGTAAATTTAAAGTGAAAGACTTTTATATTTTAGGCATAGAAAGCACCTGCGATGAAACTTCCGCCGCTCTTCTTAAAAACGGCAAGGAAGTTGTAAGTAATGTAATTTACAGCCAGATAGATATACACAAAAAATACGCGGGCGTAGTGCCTGAGCTTGCAAGCCGCGCGCACGCAGCAAAAATAGCGGGCGTAATAAAAGCCGCTTTGGGCGACGTTAAGCCAAACCTTATCGCCGTTGCCAACGGCCCCGGGTTACCCGGAGGTCTTTTGGTGGGCCGCGTTGCGGCGGAAACTTTGGCGGAGGTTTTGGAAGTCCCCGTCGTCGGCGTTAACCATTTGGAAGGCCACCTTTACGCGTGTGAACTTACGGGCACTCCCGAGTCAGCCCCCCTTGAATTTCCTCTCATTTCCCTTATAGTATCAGGAGGGCATACCGAGCTGTGGCTGGTTAAAAATTACGGCGAATATAAAATGCTTGGCAAGACGCGCGACGACGCGGCGGGCGAAGCTTTTGATAAAGTTGCAAAACTTTTGGGTTTGGGTTATCCGGGAGGGCCTGAAGTTTCCAAGCAGGCTTTAAACGGCAACCCGCAGGCAATAAAATTCCCGCGTCCGTTAATGCCCGGTACCTTTGAATTTTCTTTCAGCGGTATTAAAACCGCTGTAAGCTATTATTTAAGAGATAATAAAAATATAAGCATACCAGATATTTGTGCCGGATTTCAGGAAGCGGTTGTGGACACTTTGGTAAAAAAGACGCTGGACGCCGCAAAAAAGTTTAAAGTAAAAAATATAGCGGTGGGCGGCGGAGTGGCGGCAAACGGACTGCTTAGAGATAAAATGATTGCCGCCGCGCAGAAACAGGGGATTAACGCCAGGTTTGTTTTAAGGTCTTTGTCGTCGGATAATGCGGCTATGATAGCGCTTTGCGCTCACAAGAAACTTGCCTTTAAAAAGGAAGCGCAAAGGAGCATAGCCATAAATCCCAATATGGTTCTGAGGAGCTGGTCTAAAAAATGATCTTGTGGATGATGCCTGACAATGCAACGCATACTCAGGCGGTGATGGAAAGTTTTCTTGAGACTTTTAAAAAGGAAAACCCGGGTATTGAGGTTAATATAAAAGTAATTAACCGTCGAACCTTGTGGGCAAGAATTTTTACATTAAAACACGAAATCGGCCACGAAGATTACCCCGACCTTGTCGCAATACCTCACTATTGGACGGCTTTGCTTAACAAGGCCAATATGATTTTAAACCTTACCGAACTTGATAAAACCCTGCGCGTTGATAACTGCCTTGACCCTTTAAAACCGCACTGCTATAAAAAAGACAGCGTTGATATTTATTCCTATCCGTGGTGGATGGATATTACCGCGCTGCATTACCGCAATGACCATTTAAAACTTGTTTCCGACGACCCCGCTAAACTGCTTTCCACGTGGGGCGGCCTTTTGCAGGCTTGCGGCGAACTTAAAAAATATTTTGAAGGCACGGAAGGCTATATGCCTATGCAAAACAGCGACTGGCGCGGCTCTCTTTCCCACCGTTCCGTTTTGCCGTGTTTGTGGGGCAGGGGCGCGGATTTGTTTAATATTAAGGACGGCAGCTGCGGCTTTGGCACGAAAGAATTTGAAGAAGGTATGGCGGATTTTATAAATCTGGCCGCAAAAGAATATATGCCGATACTGACGGAGAGAAGCTCCATAGGCAATATTTCCGCAGGCAAATCCAGCCTTATTATGACGCGTAAACAGGGTATTTCCATTTTTGAAGGCCGCCATAAAGACTTTGACGTAAAAACCCTGCCCGTGCCTAAAACAGGTGCAAATTATATCAACTACTTAAGCGGCGTTAACCTTGTTATCCCGCGCGGCAGCGACAATCCCGAACACGCTTTAACTCTTTTAAAATGGATTACCCGTCCCGAAAAGCAGCTTGAATACGCTTCTAAGACTGAAGTTTTTCCCGCGTCGGAATCAGGCTTTGAAAAGTTTTTGCTTTCTTCCCCGCAGCGTTTGCAAAACTATACAAATATCATTGCGGGCGCGCGCACTTTGCCCAATCACATAGCGACGGGCACCATAATGGAAGTTATGGCTAATGTTATGTCTGCCGTGGCAAGCAGCATAATAATGCACAAATACGGGCCTGAAACTTTAAAAGAACAGCTTAAAAAAGCCAAGGAAGAGGTTGAGGGTATCTTAAGCCTCTATAACGAATAATTTATGCAGACAAAACGCACTAATTTATTTTACGATTTTTATCAAAGCCTCTCGGACAGGTACTTTAGCATTGACAGTCTTTTGCGTAAAGCCCTGCCGATGATGGCCGATTACCTTGACGCGGACAGGCTTTTCTTTTTTGACTGGGTGGACGAAAAATCCATAATTTCCCAGCGCACAATGTGCAAAGACGGCGTTTGTTATTATTTGCAGGAAGACGTTTTTGTTGATAAAGATTCGCCCGAGATTATAAAGTTTTTGCAGGACGGAGTTATAGATTCTCCCGCATTGGATTATCCCGCCATATACGGCCTTATAAAGTGGAGAACGCCTTTAGACAGTTTGAAATCCTTAAAAAGCGGTACTCTTTCACGCAGCCAGTACGGCGTGCTTAGGGTGGAAAGACTTAAACAAAATAAACCCTTTACCCCCGAAGACAGGGAGATTTTAAGAGGCCTTTGCCGCGAACTTTCCGTAAAAATAAATATGACGGAAGTTGACTATTACAACACGGCGCAGCTGCGCCGCGCGCAGGCTTTAAACGAACTTGCCCGTGTGTTTGCCACGTCCATACGCTTAAGCGACAGCCTTAGCGAAATTGTGCGCAATATACAAAAAACCTTCCATTTTGACAGAACATCTTTATATCTTACCGACCCCAAAACAGGCAAGCTTGACGAGGCTTACAGCGCAGATATTTCAGGCGAGGTTAAAACCATAGACTCCGCCGCCGACATACACAGAAAGTTTATTGTTGACTGTCAGGAGGATGCCCATTCCTGCCCTCTTATAGCCAGGTCGGACATAGTGTTAACTTTGCCGCTTGTGCTGCAAAATAAAAACCTTGGCTGGCTTGTGTTTGATAATATGCTTTCGCGCGTGTCTATATCGGAAGAAGATATTTTATCTTTAAAACAATTCTCCACGCAGGTCGCGCTTGCCATAGATAACGCCAGACTGTTTGAAAAGGTACAGGAACTCTCCAATTATGACGAGCTTACAAAATTGTGCCTTAGAAGATTCTTTAACGAAAACCTTGCGCAGGAAATTTACCGCTCCAAGCGTTTTAATTTAACTTTTTCTTTGATACTTATGGACTTGGACCACTTTAAAAATATCAATGATACCTACGGGCATATTTTGGGCGACGAGGCTTTAAAGGCTGTAAGCGAAGTGATAAGAAACAGCCTGCGCCAAACCGATATCCCCTGCCGCTACGGCGGAGACGAAATTTTGATACTTCTGCCGCGTACTACGGGAGAAGAGGCAAAAAATATTGCTAAAAGACTTTCCGAAAGGGTAAGAAACATTGAACTCCCCAAACGCCTTACCAGAGGGGAAGAGATAAAACTTACCATCAGCCAGGGTATTTCCGTTTATCCCTATGACAGCGAAGAACCCGCAGACCTTATCAACCGCGCCGACGAGGCTTTATACCACGTTAAAGAAGGCGGAAGAGGTTTTTGGGAATTATACAGCGACGTAAAAGCTGCCGAAACCAAATAAAATATTCTAAAATATATATAGGATTAAAAGGCGGTTATTTTATGATAAATGCTGTTGCTGTAGGCTTGGGCGGGTCTTTGGGTGCGGTTTTAAGATACGGCGTCGGTGTTCTGTTTCAGTCTTACTTCAGCCCGCATTCCTATTTTGCCACCTTTGCCGTTAATTTTCTTGGCTGTTTTTTGATAGGATTTCTTGCCGAAGTTGATTTTAAAACGGCGATGTATGTAAAATACTTTCTTATAGCGGGTCTTTTGGGCGGGTTTACCACATTTTCCGCGTTCGGTTTGGAAAGTCTTGCTCTGCTTAAAGCGGCAAGCCACTTAAAAGCTTTTTATTATGTTTCAGGCACGGTAATACTTTGCCTCGCGTCGGTTTATCTTGGCGCGCTTACCTACAAACTTCTTAATTAAAAATTATTTTTATTTTGACGATGACGGGATATCGCCCGCAGGGTTATTTGCGGGTTTTTCCGTTTTTACGGGGATTGACGCGGCTGCGGTGGCAGGTGTTGCTTGTGCCGCTTGCGCGGATTTTACGGGTTGCGCGGCTGTTATTGCCGTCGGCGCTGCTTGTGCTGTATTTGCCGGTTGTGCGGATTGCGCTGCCTGCGACATAGTTTCTTCTTCAACGGGTTCTGCCGCCGGTTGGTCGGGCGAGAGCAATTCCACTTCGCTTTCCTGTATTTGCGGATAGGCTTGCTGTATAAGCGCCGTTATTGCGTTATAATTATTGCGGGCTTTTATAAAATCGTCCCTTTGTTCAGGTGTGGCGGACGCTCTTAAAAGTTCTATTTCGTATTTATATTTTGCGGCAAGGTAAGACTGCAAAAGCAAAGTTTTTTCTATATTTGTGTTGAGCGAGAATACATTTTCGTCGTCCTTAATTTCCTGCGGCAGAAGGGTATTTAATTCTTTTAAATCAGCCATTGCGGAGGCGGTATCGGGCGAAGATTTAATATCTACGGCGGTTTCCGGCTCTTTGAGGGAAACCAAAGCGGAAGTTTCCAGCTTTTTCTGAGGCATATAAATATTGCCCACAAGCGTTCCCGCCAAAAAAACCGCCATAACTATTATTATTCTGAAAAATGTCGCTAACATATACTCAAGTATATCAAATTAGAAGAAAATCAAAACCCGTTTGACGGTTTTATTTATCTTCTTTTGAATTTATTTTTGTTTTTAAAATTTTTATTGCCAAAACCCTGTTTTTTGCCGTCGCCGTGCAACTTTTTTGCCCAGCGTTTGGCAACTTCCTTACCATAGGTTTTTTTATTTTCGTCTTTCTTTTTATCGCCTACAAATGATTTTTTAAAAGGCGTAAAAACATAATCTTTCTTTTTATGATGCTCGCCGCGTTCATATCTGTCCGCATGGTCTTGTTTATTTACACGCTCGTGCTTGCCGTTACGGCCATATCTGCTGTTTTTATCGTGATGACCGTATTGTTTTTTTGGCGCGTCGGCGTGTTTTTTAAAATCTTTCTTATCATGCTTTTCCTGCGGTTTGTTATTGCCAAGTACAGACGCCACTGCATCTTGTTTGGCGGTAAAAGTTTTTTCCGCGCGCATTGCTTTCGGGCGTGTGTCTATGCGTTGTTTGGGCGGGTAGCTTCTGCTGCCGTGCATTCTTCCGCCGTCGGTTTTGGTAAGTTTATTTCTTTCGCTTGAGGGGCTGCCTTTGTGTTTATGTTTGGCAAACGGGTCGGAGGCTCTTTCTTTTTCCAGCGCGGCCTGAAAGTTCTTTTTTTCCTGCTCGGTAAGTTCCTGTTCGTCGCCCGTGGTTAAAAAGTTTTTAATTTCCTGCCAGTGTTTTTTATCGGCTTTTGTTAAAATACTTATCGCCAAACCTTTTTGGTTTACTCTGCCTGTTCTGCCTATTCTGTGTATGTAATCTTCAGGCGATTGCGGTAAATCGTAATTAATTACGCAGGATATTTTGGGTATGTCCAACCCTCTTGCGGCTACGTCGGTAGCAACAAGAACTTTAAAATTATTCGCGCGGAATTCCCTTACAATGGTTTCCCTTTTGCTCTGTCTTAGCGCGCCGTGCAAAGCCATTGCTTTTATGCCGCCCGCGACCAAAGCTTTTGCGGTGCTTTCCGTCGCTCTCTGCGTTTTTGTAAACACTATCATTTGCCCGTCGGTTTCCGTAATAATTCTTTTAAGTTCGGTCGGCTTAAGGTTATGTTCTGTTATGAGCGTTTGCTGTTCTATGTTTTGTGATACGCTGTTAAGGGAATCAATTACGACTCTTGCGGGATTGGTTAAGTAAACTTCCGCCAAGTTTAATACCCTTTTGGGGAAAGTGGCGGAAAACATTAAAGTTTGTTTCTCCGAAGGTAAATGCTTGATAATATGTTCTATCTGGTGGATAAAACCAAGCGCAAGCATTTTGTCCATTTCGTCCCAAACTACATATTTTACATTGTCCAACACAAGGCTTTTGCGTTTTATATGGTCGTTTAGGCGGCCGGGAGTGCCGATTATAAAGCGCGGGTTTTTCTTAAGTTTTTTAAGCTGGTCCTGCATAAACTTACCGCCCACTATAAGGGCTGAAGGTATTTCGCTTCCTGCGGAAAGTTCTCCTAAAACTTTATATATCTGCTGGGCAAGTTCCCTTGTGGGCGCAACGATAAGGCAGCGCGCCTCTTCTTTTTTCCTTAAAATATCAAGAAGGGGAATTGTAAAAGCGGCAGTTTTGCCGCTGCCCGTTTGCGCGGAAGCAATAACGTCTTTGCCGTTAAGAACAAACGGAATAACCTCTGCCTGTACGGGCATAGGGGTGGAATAATTAATTTTTTTGATTGCTTCCAGCGTTTGGCGGGATAAGCCCAGTGCGTCAAAAGTTTTATTGGTCATCAGCTATATTATAGCTTTTATAAGGCCTGCTCCGCAGAGGTTTACGGCTTTAGCGCATTTAGTATTTTAAACGCGCAGGCCGCGCTTAGGCACAAACCCAGCACGGTAATAAAGGCTGGCAGCAGCACGCTGAAGAGGGATTTAATTTCCGCATTTTCGGGCGCGGCGGGGTGAT
The DNA here is from genome assembly GCA_964490555.1 of uncultured Elusimicrobium sp. Lineage (GTDB taxonomy): Bacteria > Elusimicrobiota > Elusimicrobia > Elusimicrobiales > Elusimicrobiaceae > Proelusimicrobium. The sequence goes on from CAZBCE010000005.1 coordinate 16,411, forward strand.
ATATAACTTTTACGGCTTTGCCTATTACCGGTTTTATATTGCTGGAATAAGAACTTACAAAAACTATTTTGTTTTCGCCCGATTTAAAACTTATTTTGGGGTTATATAAATCTTTTGAGAAAGAAACATAGCTTTCTATTACGCCCTCGGTTTGTTTTGTTCCTTTTTTGTAAATGGGGGAGTTCCTTATAAGGCGCACTCCCGCCGCGCATATTAAAAGACCGAGAAAACCGATAAAATAAAAAAGATATTCTTCCTGCATAAATCCGCCTTTAACTTAAAATATTTAGTTTTATTGTACAAATTTTTAGCATAAGATAAAGCCCTGTTTGTTAAGTCGTTATTTTGCGCTTTTCTGTATTGGGGCGGCATAACGGACCTGTAAGGTAATAGGCCCAAAAAAATCAGTAAGGTAGGCCCAATGACTCTTTGCTTGCGCTTCAAAACCTTATATTATTTATATATGAGGATATTTTCAAAAACAACGGCGGCTTTATTGCTGGCTGCGCTTTTTACGGCGCAGACGGCTTTGCCCGCGTTTGCCCAAATATATGATTCCAAGATTGTTTTTAACGGCGCGGCGCTTAAAAAAGATAATAATTTTAAATTTAATTTTCCCGTAATTCCCGCAAAACGTCCCGCAAAACTTACAATAACTTCCTGGGCATATTCCGTTGATAAAAAGAACGTAAGAGCTTACGAACTTTTACAAATACTTGCCGACCAAAAATATATGTCTTCCGACGATGTTTATACCCCTGCCTCCTGCGCGCCTGCCTATAACGGCCCGCTTAAATGCGAACTTGCTTTTTTAACCTCGCTTTTACCCGAGGCGGAATTAAACGCGCAAGACGTTAATCTTCTTGTAACTTTTTTATCGGAAAAATTAAAACACCCTTACAGCGAAACTGAGCCGCAGCACAGCCTTTACTACCGTTACAGCGTTATAGCGGCGTCGCTTGTTGCAAATATCAGCGCGGGCAGGCCAATGCTTGAAGCCCTGCTGAATAATGTGCGGGACCCTTACGGCAACCCTTCTGCGCAGGTTTGGTCCGCGCGCGCGCTTTCCGAGGTAGTGTATCTTACGCCTTATCAACAGCGTTTTATTGCCCGCGAACTTGAAAATATTATCTTTAACTTCGGCGAAAGACTTAAATATGCCGAGGTGGAAAATAATCTTTTGGGTTTTAAGGTAACCAATCAGCATACGGCCGTAAAATCTTTTATGTATACCGTTTCCTTTTTTGCCAAGAAAAAGGACGACGGCTTTTTAAAGAGTATGATAACCACGGCTAATTTTGTGGAAAGGTCAGCCTATTTGCAAAACCCTCTGCCGGGCGTGGCAAAAGACGGCGGTTTTATGACAACCCCCGACGGACACAGGCATAATATTTCCTTTAACCTTATAACCGCGCTGTTTAATACCTATGCTTTAAGCGGGGATTACCGCAAAATGAATGACTTTATTATTAAATACGCAAAGGTTAATTCGGCCGGGAGCGACTTTCAAAATTATTTCCTTTTTACTATTTACGGGCTTGAACTTGCCTCTGCTTATAACGAAAATCTCTCGCTTGAAGGCTGGCAGGAACAATATGAAAATTTTGCCTACGCCATAGGCAAAGCCGTTTGGAAGATTTATCCCGCTTGCGCCGTATGCGTAACCGTGCAGGGCGGCGCGGAAGTTTGTACCGAATGGGCTTTGGTAATGGAAGCTTTTAAAGTTTTGGGCGTTGCGGCAAAAGGCACGGGTAAGATTATTGTAAGGCTGCTGCCTGTAAAACAGGCTTTAAGGGCCTCTGTGCTTATAGCGGCAAGGCGCACGCTTTGGCGCGGCGCTGGCAAATATATAGCGGGACAAGTGCCTTACAGAGCAAGAAGACAGATAAAATTTATATTAGCCTCCGCTTTCGGCCTTGGCGCGCTTCAAAGCGATACCTCTAAACCCATCGTACAGGCAAAAGAGAAGTCGGAAAGCCTTTTAATGCCTAAAAATGAAGTGCTTAAAAGAATTATGGGCCGTCCTTAAGGAATGTTTTTGGCAGGATATTGTTTTAAAAGCGGTATTTTTGAATTTATAAATTCCTTGGCGCGTACCCTAAATAAATAATATAATTTATATAGGCATATATTGCAGGGTATAAACCCGTGCGGAAAACAATAAGCCGTGCAGCAACAATGTAGAGCCTTAAATAAAAACAACGTAAGACATCCGGTATAACTCTCCAACTGACAAGTCAAACGGAAAATAAAATAAAAGCAAACTTGTTAAACTACATCCGTGTAGAAGACCCCCGCTGTTTAATTAGAGGGGTTTGTGGCAGGAGTAAAAAAATGAAAGTAATAAATAAAATGATAATTGCGATACTTGGTATCGCGGTCCTTTCGGGCGGCAACCTGTACGCCTACGGTGCTGGAAAAACACTAACAGATTACCAGAAACGCACTAAAAAGGACATAGCAAATATTAATAAAACCACCGACGGTTCCTTGGGCGTGGGCGATTATGCCCTGACCGCCGCGGTAGCAGCAGGCAGCGTGGGGGCTTTATGGGCCATACACGCCAGTATGCTTAGAAGAGCCGCAGATAAAAAATTAAAGCTGGAAGAAAGCTATCTTCGCAAAGCTTTACAGGCCAGAGATGCGGCTTTAAAAATGGCTGATACGAGAAACGCAAAGTTGAACGCGTCAGAATCTTCCAGAAAACTTGCCGAGAAAGCAAAACAAAATATGGAAGGGGAACTTTTGCAGGAAAGGGCTGCGCTTAATATAGCAAAAGAGCGACTAAGCAAAGCTTATGAGGCCAATCTTTTACAGGGCGCGGCCTATATATATGCGTACAAAACGCAAAATCCCGCGCTTGTCAAATATCTTGATATTGACGGACCCGGGCGAATTTACGCCAATATAGAAGCCTTTGAACTGAGGGAAAATATTAAAGTATTAAGCGCGGATAAAAGCTCCGCTGCCTCCGTAAGGGAACTTAAGGCTTTGCTTGAATCTTTACCTAAAGACGCGGCCGATATCCCTGCCGATTACTATATCAAAAAGGCGGAACTTTATAAGACCTTGCGACTTTCCTCCAAAGCGCCACAGCTTAAATTCTGGCTGGAAGAAAGCATTGTTAAGGACGACCTTCCCTTTGTGCTTTCCGCGTCCAAAGATATGGCGAAATTTCTTGAAAGCGTAAGGGATTACGAGGCAAAAGGCGAAACTGCCGTAGCGCGCCAAGTGATAGAAAAGGCCGTACGGGAAGAGCCTGCTCTTGCAAGAGTTCTGCCCAAAACCTTTAAGCGTTTCGGTGTTGTAGCTACTTTATTTGCGGGCGCATTTCTTGTCAATAACGCGACGATGGCTAACGCCCGAGTGGATAAACTCCGCGCCAACCCCGCCTTGTTCCTTAAGGCCGACGCCGATACTTTGGCCAAAGCGCAAAAGGACAAAGAACTTGCCGACGCGCTTATTATGATGTCGGACACTATACACGAAATTTCTTTAATGCCTAAGGCTGAAATGAAGAGATTTTTAGGTATGGTAATGTCCGACCAGCAGTTAAAAAAGAGACAGATAAATTTAAGCGTGCCGCCTAAAAAGCAAATTAATTTTGCAAAGTACGGCACTTTATAAAACTGTTTGAAAGTTTAAAATAAAACAACCCCCGTTCCTTAAGGCGCGGGGGTTTTTATTTGCGGAATTATTTACATTTTTTTGAAAAGATATAAAATTTCATCTATCTTTTGCTTTTTTTCTTTTTGCGAAGTGAAAGCTTGCGCCACGCAGGAATCCAAATGTCTTTCAAGAATATTTGCCTGGGAAGATTGCAGGGCGTTGCGCACGGCGGCAAGCTGTATAAGTATATCGGGGCAATACCTGTCGGCTTCAATCATTCTTTTGATGCCCTCAAGCTGCCCTATAATACGATTAAGTTTGGGCAGTTCTTTGGCGTGGCTTGGGAATATCTTTTTTTCTTTGCAGCATTCTTTCATCGTTTTATCCTCTGTTCTGTATTTTTCCGTCCAGCATTTCTAAGGTATGGCTGCCTATTTTGGCTAAGTCGGGGTTATGAGTTACCAAGATAATTGTAACGCCCCTTTCTTTATTGAGGGCAAGCAAAATATCTTTAATCTCGTCTGAGCGTTTGGTGTCTAAATTACCTGTGGGTTCATCGGCGATAATTATGGGCGGGTTGCCTATCAGCGCGCGGGCGATGGCGACGCGCTGCATCTCTCCTCCCGAAAGCTGGGAAGGCAGGTGATTTGCGCGTTTTTCAAGGCCCATGGTTTGCAAAATATCGCGGATTGCTTTGTCCCCTGTTTTCAAGCCTTTATGAAAAATTGAGGGAAGCAAAATGTTTTCTCTTACCGTTAAAGTAGGAATAAGAAAAAACTTTTGGAATACATACCCGAAAAACTTGCGTCTTATTTTAGTCAACTCCGCTTCCGACATAGAAGCTTTATCTTTAAAAATATCCGTGCCGTCAAGCTTTAAAGAACCGCTGCTTAAATTATCCAGGCAGCCTATAATATTAACCAAAGTCGTTTTGCCCGAGCCTGAGGGGCCCGTTACCGTAACAATCTCCCCTTTCCGTATATTGAAAGTAGCCTGCCTGACGGCCTGCACTTCTTCGCTGCCGCGGTTATATATTTTGGTAATTTTATCGGCTTCTATTATATTTGTCATTTAATTATTGCTCCTTATGGCGTCTAAAGGGCGTATTTTTGAAGCCCGTAAAGAGGGGTAAAGGCCGCCTGCCACCCCCGTTAAAGTAATTGCGGCAAAAGAGAGGAGAACAGTATAGCCGTCTATTATAATAAGGCTGCCTGTAGGGGCAAAAGGTAGAAAGTAACGTATGGCTGCCTCCGACAAGCCCGAAAAAATAAAAGCCAGCGTTATGCCGCATACGGCGCCCAGAGAGCACAATAAAGTTGTTTCTATCCAAATCATCAAAAAGATATCCTTAGGCAGCGCTCCCATGCTTTTTAGTATGCCTATTTCCTGATACCGTTCAAAAACGGACATAAGCACGGTATTAAGCACGCCGAAGACCGCAATTAAAAAAGCGATAAAAGCTATGGAAAGCACAATAACTTTTGCGCTTGAAACCAAGGACATAATGGTATTTTTAACCTGCGCCATTGAAACTACCTGCACATCGGGCAGAGTGTAAAGCTTCTCTTCAAACGCGCTTGAGTCAACATTTCTGTTAAGTCTTATCCCGAGCATAGTTAAAAGACCTTCTTTTTTAAAAGTTGTCTGCATGGTTTTGAGGGGTAAAAAAATCATTCCGTCGTCCTGTGTTCCCGTGCGTTTTAATACTCCTGTTACCTTAAACTCTTCCTGCGTACCGGGCAGAAGCATAAGGTCCCCTGCTTCGCGCTGTTCAAGCTCTGCGGCCTCATAGCCCAAAACAACCTCTTTTGTATTGTCGCCCGTAAACCAGCCGCCCTGATTAAAGCGGAAGTAAGGCTTCATTTCCAGATAACTTGCAGGTTCCACGCCCAAGAATACGGTAGTGCCGCCGTTTTCACCCTTATTAGGGTCAAATTCCGCGTGCATAAGCATCTGCGTGGTTTTGTTAACTTCAGGTTCTTTTGCCACATTTTTTACAATATCCTGCGGCATATAACGTAATCCCGTGCCGCCTTTAAGCATAAGAGTTGCGGCTTCGTACGGGCAGCCCTTTGCCGTCAGAACAATTTGAAAGCCCATACCGTCAATATCTTTATTTAGGGAGGACTCGTACCCGTTATTAAAGCCCAGCAAAGTTACCAACACCCAGGCGGAAAGCGCAATGCCCGCTATGGTAAAGCAGGTTCTTGTTTTGCGGCGCAGTAAATTTTTATATGCAACCTGAAAAATATTCATTATTTATCCCCTTTTGCGGCTTTAACAAAAATATCGCTCAGAATAAGATTCTTTTTAACGCCGCGCATTATGGCGGAAAAATCTTTTTCGTCGTCTGTGATGTTTTTTATTGAACTTACTTTAGAACCGTTTTTGCTTTTTGCCGTTATAACGTCATAATCTTCAAAATCTTTTAAATTAAATCCTGCAAATTGCTTTGTAAATTCTTTTGAACGGAATTCTTTTGCTTTTTTTGAAGTCAGTTTTTGTATATATAAGTCTTTGATATTCCCGCCGACGTCAAAAACCAGAAATACCTGTATGCCGCCGTAAACGCCTTTTTGGTTTACGCCGTGGATATAGCCGATAGTTTCTTTGTCTTTAAAAACTTTATAAAAAGTGTAAGGCACGTCTATCGTTTCATACAGGCCGTGAAATTTATCCCCCAAAGCGGTTTCTATCTCCGCCAAAAGTTTACCGCCGCCCAGTTTATCTACGGAGAAATACTGGGTTCTATATCCCGTTGACGCGGGGAGGAAGCGTTTTACGTCCCTGTCAGGTTCGTTTAAATCACAACCGACCGCCGCAAAAGATTTTGATAGAAGCAGTAAAGGCAGCAATAATATAAATAATATTTTTTTCATTTAATTTTCCTTTTTATCGGTTATATCGGCAGATAATAGTAAACCTGCGATATAAAACGGTTATCGTCCGCTCTGTGCAAATGTTCGTACATAAAACGTAAAGTTAAATAAGAGTTTATTCTGTAACTTGCCCCGCAGGCAAGCGAATAATCGTTTTGCGCCTGCTTTTGAGTATAAGAGGGTTGTAATTCCAGCTTTAATCTGTTTTCTTCCATAAGATTAAGCGCCAGTCTGTAAAAAGCGGCAAAAGCTTTTTTACTGTCTTTTTCGCCTATGTTGACTTCTATTTTATGCTCTAAATTAGTTTGGTTAAAGGCAAAATCCGCACCCGCCAGAAAAATATCTTTAGGGTCGCGGTCTTCCACCTCGTAGCCCATAGTGTCCAATATCCTGCCGCCCATTACGGAAAGGCCTGCGCTGTAATTATCCGCGCTTAACACGCCAAAGGATATTCTTGAAGTCGCCAGCCAGTTGCCGTATGTATATAAAGGCATTCCCGTGCCTGAAGTTAAGGCGATTTTTATATCCCCGTTTTGTGTATCTCTTGTAAAACCCGCGCCCCAATCTCTGTCAAAACCGAAACCGTACATCGGCAGCGGCTGTAAAAGTTCCCCGTGGGTATCCCAGTAAGAAGCAAGGCCGAACGCCATTCTGTTATGCCCCGCCCAGAAATAACCCAAATCAGTTTTAACATTGGCATAGGCATTATAAATTTGTAGCTGCGCCTGATGTTTGTCATCGTCATAAGCAACGCGCATTTGCACAAATGCCGCGCCTATATCCGCATTTTGTGCGGAAAATTTTTGGATATAGTCCAACCCGACGGAATTTTTTTGCATCGCGTCATGCTTGCCTGCGGAATAAGGGATAAACTTATCCTGCGCGGAAGAATATCCGGCTACCCCCTGCGCCTCCAGAAACAGCAGACTGCCTTCCGCCTTAAGCAGGCAGGGCAGAGAAAGTAGCAGGAGGAACAGAGGGATAGCTTTCATAGAATTATATATTCACCAATATGGTGCCTTTGTAGACGGAAATATTTGACACGTTGAAAGTTAAATCAATCGCCCAGCCGCCCTGCATTGCAAAGTGAACGGGCAAAAGATAATCCGTGTTTTTATTTAACATAAAATTTTGTACTCCCGAGGGGTGATGCCCTTTCATTGAAGGCATATCGTACTCTGCGGTGATATTAAAGGATTTAACCTTTTCCTTTTTATTGTTAAAGACGGATATTTTTAAAACCGAGCTTCCTATTTTAGGTTTCTCGGGGAAAGTGTATATAAAGTAATAATCATTGTTGATTTTTATTTTTTTACCTTCTTTCAAGAGGTTAACCTCTTGCGCCCCCGTTTTATCAGCCGCGCTAAGCGTAACGGGCAAAGCAAGCGCCCCGCCGAGCAGCAGAGATAAAGACAATAAAGATATTAAGTTTTTCATTTCAATCTCCTTTTTAATATACCCATATGGGGTATATTGATATTTTCTATCTTTTATGTGCCGATGTCAACAGGTTTTCGGGATTTACGACGGAAGTAGCAGGCATTTTAAAGCGGGTGGAAGGGCGATATGTGGGGAATCAGGTCTTATGTCTATTGCCTTTCGCAAAAAAACCAGCTCAAACAAAAATAACGCTCCGCAGCGGGGGTGCGCCTTCGCACCGAATCCCTGCGCAACGCCAAGCAGTTGGCATTGCTTCCCACCCGCAAATTAAAAATACCCCCTAAAAAAAGGAGGTATTTTAAATTCGCACGGAGTGTGTAGTTTGCTCAGCAATATGCTGTTAGTTTTTTGTGCCAAATTCCCTGATATGCAGGGAAAATACAGGGAAAATGTTAATTTTTAGGGTTTTTTGAGCCATTTTTTGCCCTGTTTCCCCTATACAACTTGTATAAATTCCCTAAAAACAAAACAGGGAATTAATAGAAAATTTAGCCAAAAATTCTTAATTCCAACTCTGTTTTCAGGGATTTATAATTGTTGTAATTTAAATGCCTTGAATAAGAGGTAAAATCTTTCAATTTTACTTTGGAAGAATTAAAGCCAATGTGGACTAGAAAAATGCCAAGACTCCTTGTGAGGTTTGCTAGTACATTCGCTTGCTGTAGGCAATAGTAAAAGGGATTAGATTAATTTCTAGCCCCTATTTATATAGGCACCTAGTGCTTCCAGTAATTCACAGGTGCTGCAGATTTCCGTCTTGTTGTTTTTGCGGGTTATAGCAGGTAACCTACCATATATCGGCCACAGTTTGGGCATTTTCGGCGTGTCTTGGGCATATTTAACCTCGATTGGTATGTAGATAGGTCATTACCGCGTAAACGTTCCTAATCCGCTCTGCGGTGCAATCCAATCCATACAAGCTCCCCATTATCAGGTTTTGGTCCGATGTGGCAATACCGTCCTTGGCGTCCTTTACTCTTTCCGTAAGGTCTTTCACGAGACTCTGCAATACTTCATAGGAATGTTTGATTACTTCTAATTTCTCTTTTTCGGTCATATTACGCTGTTCTCCGTTTATTTTTTTTATTACCAAACACATTTAATAATTGTTCTCGTGCTGTGGTATTTGGCTCGCAGGTTTCAAAGTTGCTAAAGAACTTCCACGCGCCATCATTTTTCCGAATGTAGGTGCTTGCCTTAGTGGGAGTATCAAAACGGCCTATATGTCTGAGGTCTATGCTATTCCCAATCTTATCTTCTGCGTGTACGGTATATGTCCAACTAACGCATTTTAATCCGTTTATTTTATCTTCCGGCATATATCCTCTCCTGGCACCACTCCCAATTTACTTCCATTATCCCAGTCCACCATAATGGTCCCAATATCGTCCACTCCGGTTACAGTGCCTTGTGTCCCTATGGGCGGAGCTTGCACATCATCCATTTGAACAAGCACCACGCGCGAGCCTTTGGGGTATGCGGCGCGAAGTATTTTTACTAATTCTGCGAGGGGTTTTTCTGGGCGGTCCATTCTGCTATCTCCTTGTAGAAAAATACATAACCCGATATGGGGTACTCCGTAATGGCCATAGCTAGGCCGGATAGGGATTTATAGCACTTCCCTTCCCAATACAATCCGTCTGATTTTACTTCTATCAGCAGGTCTTTGCCCTTAAACTTTTTAATGAAGGTAGTCCCAATGGCGGGTAATCTCGGGTTATTTGGCTTTTTAAGTATGGTTGGGCTAGCAATTACGCTCTCTAAAGTGGCTTTAATAGGCGTTGCTTTGGCGGCGCAACTGACGCTTTTTTGTTCTTTTTTAGAAACCCCGACTTTACACGCGCAAACCGCTGTCTTTTTAGGGATTTTAGTGACTTTTTTCTTCATAATTCTCTCCTATAAGTTTTGGGTTTTACCGAGGTGCTTTTCCTCGTATGTACATATACGCTCTTATAGGGGGGAGAAGTCAAGAGAAATTATTTAACTAACAAAGTCTATATGTATATATTCAAAAGTGATACAATAAAAGCATATTATTTTAGGGGATAATTTATGGCGTTAACACCAAAAAATAAAAAGCATGCTTCTCAAATTGAAGCTGGGATAGTCGGGAGAAAAAAAGGACACAAGTTTGAGTCTGTTTTAGCAACGACTATAAATCAATTGCCAAACAAAACTTTTGTTCCGTCAGGTAATAATACGCATATTTTCCATGGAAATCCGGCTACTCATCTTTTACAATATATTGCCAACAATATAAATATTACGATTATGGATGCAAGAGCATTGTGGCTAGGTGGTTTGGCTACATCAGGAAAAGGAGATGTTTTACTAGGTAGTCATGGCTCTCCTATTACGAAATCCAAATCAGATGTTCTCATTCAAATTACCACTAGTAATGGCACTGAAACAGTAGGGGTTTCTGTGAAAACTTGTAATAAAACCACCCCAACAAATGACCAAATGTTTTTTACTACAGCACGTGCTTTCTGCCAATTACTCCGAACAAACGAAATTATTGTTAGCGAGGAAGCTGAAAGAGGTCTATTGATGTTTTGTGGGGATATTAAATTTCGCCCAATAGACATCCTCCCAGCAGATAAATTGCGTTGTCGTACTTCAGACCCTAAGAGATTCTATTGGGAAGAACTCAGTAGGCAAGCTCAACAAGATTGGAAAGAAATTTTCGATAAATATCAAGATAAAATTACGATGCTTCTTTTCCAAAAAGCATACAAAGATGATCCGTATTCTCCAACATTCTTATTACATCAAACGGTAAGATATGACGATTTTAATCAAAGTGAAATAGCACTTTTTTCAATGGATGAAATTGTTAAATTGTCTAGGGAACATAGTGGCTATGTATTATCTGAGTACAAAATCAAGAAGGGAACACATAAGAACGATACTAAAACTCACTTAGCCCCTCGATTTGGATTTATACAGTTCCAACGAGGAGGACAAAAGCAACACCCAACTCAACTGCAATTTAATTTGAAAGCAGGGTATTTCCGACACATTTAGCTCTTAAATATCTGTTTTAAAATGGCTTTTGCCAATGTTTCTGCTAGGATAGGCGGAACAGCGTTTCCTATTGCTTTCCGAATATCCCCCCATTTACCAAAGAAAGCAAATTCATCAGGGAAAGATTGGGCTCTCGCGGCTTCTCTGATGGTTAAAGCTCTCGTTGCCTGAGGATGAACATTTCTACAACCGGATATCATACTGAAATTTGTAGATATCGTAGAACATGGTTCATTCCACATTATTCTCTTATATGTTGTGTTGAATCCACTTGGCGGACGTAATGCCGGATCCTTATTTTCATGAGCACTATGTCCTTCGGGAACATTCCTAAGCCATTTTATTACGTGCAATGGGTGGGCAACACTCCAATGCAACGGATCTTTTGAAACTTCACCCGATTCTAAATAAGCCAAATCAGAAGTAGCGTCTCTAAATGTTAAATATTTTTGTAAATGTTTTGTCGAGAAATTGTTTTGAGGATTAATATACTCTTTTGTAGGAAATAAAAATCTCGTTTGTAAATCTTTACGCACACCGACCAAAATTACTCTTTCTCTAGATTGAGGTGCGCCGTAATCAACAGCATTGATTTTTTGCATAAAAACATCATATCCTACGTTAGAAAACGATTTTAATATACAATCAATAAATAGTTGCCCTTGTGATGTTTTCATGGATGTCAATAGACGTACATTTTCCATAACAAACACTTTTGGTCGTATGATTTCTACCATATGAACATAATATTTATAAAGTTGATTTCTAATATCGCGGGGATCCCTTTTCCCTGCTAAACTAAATCCCTGACAAGGAGGCCCTCCTATAATAATATCAATATTTTCGTATTTTGAAATCCATTTCTTCATTTCTGAATCTGTAATCTTACAAATATCCTTTCCAAATAATTCGCTATATGGAAAATTTTCCTCATATATTTTATTTGCAGAATCTTCAATTTCAACATGTCCTACCAAATTAAAACCTGCTGCTGCAAAACCTAAAGATAATCCTCCGCAGCCGGAAAATAAGGCAATCGCCTTTGGAGAAGATTTCGTTTTAAAGGTTTGAGCGCACTGATATAATTTTGTTAATTTTTGTGCGTAGGGATTATGTTTTAATTGGGGATTTTTTGCAAGTTGTTCCCTATACATCGTGGCATTTTTAATTGCTGCTGGTAGTTTTCTTTTTTCTCGATCTGGAAGAATGATTTTTTTTCTTATATCTAAAATATGATTATCTATGTTTTCAATCATTTTAGATAAAACATCATTCAAACGCAGGATATCCTCTTGTGAAGGGATGCTCTTCCCTAATTCCCACTCGGAGATCTTGGCACAAGTATATTCAGAAGCTCGGGCCAATTTCGCCTGACTAATATTGTATTTTTGCCTTTTTATTTTTAATTCTTCGTAGAACATATGATCCATAGAGTTGAGAAAAATTGTCACTTCCATTATACCAAGTTTTTCTCGAAATTTCTGAATCTTTAAGTATTGTAAAATGATTATATGAATACAAGAACATTTCTTTCTAACTTTCCAACTTTTGTTAAAAGGTGGAAAGTATATCGTAAAAAATTAGGCGGCACACCTTTGGGCTGGACGGTCACAAGTGACTATTGTTTAGATGATCCTAATAAAAATGACTGTATAACTTTTACAATTAATCCTATATTGGGACAAATAGAACCGATTACCAAAATTTTAGATAAAAAATTACCTACCGAAATTAAGAAAATGAGACAAGTACCCCAAGAAACAATTGATTTTATAAAGAAGCAGAAAGAATTCTTTAGTTTGGTTTTTCTGTTTCCGGACAAGGATAGACTTTTCAATATACAGTATTTCAAAACGGACATGTTGGCTTTATCAGAAAGTTCCATGATCACCGATGAAAGTAGGAAAAGGCTGAAATTATTTGTGAGATCATTAGAAAGAAAAGGATTACATAAGAAAGTACTACAAAATCTGTCTTTAGTAAGCTTTCTGTGCGGAAGAATTGTGGAGTTTCTGACAATCAAACATTATGCCGAAGCAATACATTGGTTCCCAGACAGAGACTCTATTATGCGAGAGGGGAAAGGAATTATCAGGGAGCTTGTCAATGTGAGTTGTACAAATGCAATTGCTGGACAAACTAGATGTATATTCATAGTTTTCGGAAATTTTTTTAGTAGTTTTTATACTTCTTCGACGAGAAGTAATAATTATAGTATGTAAAAAAATCTTGGCAATTCGGGTTGTGCGGATATAGTTTGCAGAAAAATCGTGTATATTTACACTTTTGTCGATGAGAAAAAGAAGAATTTTAGCGTTTACTGTACACCATCAAGGGTCCACTAACAATATATACCTTTTGTTCTAATTTTGCTCATTTTGCTCACGAAACATCGTCGGAAAAGCATAAAAAAAGAACCACTCTCGTCTGAGAATGGCTCTTTTTCTAAAAGTGCGCCCAACAGGAATCGAACTATTAAATTAATTGACTTGACTTCTCTCCCGATAGTAAGCAGTAATGTGTTACGGGCAATAACCCGTACATCACAAATACGGAGAAGTCAAAATGAAAAAACAAACCAAAAAATCTGTTGTAAAGAAACAACCTAAACCCGTCCAAAGAAAACCCGTCAAGACATTAGAAGTTTCCAGCCCAGCAGTAACCAAAGAATGAGCCCTTGTTGGAGTACTGGTAGTAAAGGCAAGAAGTACCGATATTACATTAGCCAGGCAGTTATTAAGTGCAAGAGCGACAAAATAGGGCAAGTGAGTAAAATATCCCTACCGGAGATAGAAACATTTATAGATAAGTGGTTTAACAAGCAATTTAAAGAGGATAAATCGGTGTTTGCTAATTTATTAAAAAGTTATAGTGTGAATGACACCACGCAGATATTAAACAGCATACAAAACAAAACTATAGACCAAGAGACACAAAGGATATTACTAGGACGAGTGGATTTATTGCCCGAAGAAATTACACTTACCATCTATCAGGAGCAGTTATGCGAATATATCCGTTCACTCTACGAAAATAGACCTATTAAAGCACTGTTTAAGGAATCCCTCAAAACATCTCTTGTGTTCCATGTTAAATACCATATAGCAGTCATAGACAACGGAGCCAAAGCCATTGTAGGCGAAAGGATAGAAAAGAACACCAATAAAACCTTGGTTCAATTACTCATCCAAGCATTCAATATTAGCCATGATATACTGCAAGGGAAACAAGTTAAAGATCTATGTGAGAAATATCAACTGACAGATAGGTATATGAGAAAGATTTTGACTCTTAGATTTTTACCTGCCAAGGTAATCCTTAGTATTTTAGATGGTACACAAGGACGAGAGATAACAGCTAAACAGTTATTTGAACAGGCCAGTCAACATAAATAGATACAGTATCAGCTCTAGGTAAAAGGCTACTGCCAACATGCGGTAGCCTTTAAGTTTCGGAACTGCGCAAACGAAATTTTGAGCATGGGCGGAAGAAATTCTTGAAATAAACTGGGAAACGGAAAACGAGCATTTAAGATTTAAGTAAAATAAAAAATCCACGACGAGAAAAAAGTTCATCGTGGATTATATCTAATTAATTTACACTAGAGCACGGAGAGGGAGGGATTCGAACCCACGGTGCCATTTCTAGCACACTTGTTTTCAAGACAAGCGCCTTAAACCGCTCGGCCACCTCTCCAAAAATCTTATTATTTATATATTTTATCAATTATTTGCTTTTATTGCCACCGCCTTAAATATCTCGTAAAATTTTAATAAAATATCCTCATAATGCTATAATTTTATTATGACAGACAATACGCCAAAAATAGTATACAGATTTAAAAATGCGCTTTATATCAACCTTACAAACAGGTGTCCAAACGCGTGCGTTTTCTGTATCAAGACGACATTTGCAATGCGCTTTCATCAATATAATCTTAACCTGTGCGGGCAGGAGCCTTCCGCCGAGCAGGTTTTGGCGGAACTATATAAAGGCATACGGGAACAACCCGTAGAAGAAGTTGTTTTTTGCGGATACGGCGAGCCTACAATGCGTCTGTCCGTCCTGCTTGAAGTCGCGCAAACCTTAAAAGATAAAATTAAAAGCGGGCAGTTAAAACCGTTTGGCATACGTCTTAACACGATAGGGCTTGGCAATATCGTGCACGGGCGTGATATTACGGGCGACTTGGCTAAAGTCTTAGATAAAATAAATATAAGCATTAACTCTCCCTATAAGGAAGAGTGGGCCGCTTTGGTACGCCCCAAACAGGAATATGCCAAAGACGGTTATGAATCTGTTTTGGATTTTATACGTTTGTGCGCGCAAAAAATGGATAATGTAATTGTATCCATAGTGGATAAACAAAACGTGGACGTTAAAAAGACAAAAGAACTTGCCGAATCTTTAGGCGCGAAACTTTATATAAGGGAATTTATAGATGAACAATAAAGGTTTATCTCTTCCGTCGGTTTTATTTTATACGGTCGCTTTGGCGGCTTCCGTAATTACGGTTATTTCCGTCGCTTACGGTTACGGCTCTTTTGTCAAAAAATACGCCGCCGCCCAGACTAAACAGCCTGCCGAGGAACTCCCCGTCTGTCAGGCGCATCACGCGCAGGCAATGCAGCCGCGCAATGTAAGATTTACTTTTAAAGCGCCAAAGGCTAAAGAGGTTTTCCTTATGGCGGAATTTAACCTTTGGGGTCAGCATAAACTTGAACTTGAAAGTACGGGTTCGGGTATATTTTCCAAAACCGTTATACTGCCGCAGGGCGAATATAAATATTACTACAATGTTGACGGAAAAGATATGAAGGACCCCTCCGCGCTGCAATCTGCTTTTTTTGAGGGTAAGGAAGTTTCCGTACGGGTGGTGCTATGAGCGATTTTACCGTTGAAACCTCCTGCGTGGAAGAAACACAAAAACTTGCAGCCGCTTTAGCCGCCTGCCTTAAAGGGGGGGATATTATTTTCTTCCGCGGGCCGATAGGCGCGGGCAAAACGGTTATGGTAAGCGCGATTGCCAATTATTTCGGCTTTAAAAAAAGGCCCGTCAGCGCAAGCTTCAGCTTAATGAAGAAATACCAAAACAAACAAATAACCATACATCATATAGATTTGTTCAGGCTTAACGAGGGGGAAATGTTCAACCTCGGTTTTGAGGAACTTTTGCAGGACGAAAAAGCCCTTATACTTGCCGAATGGCCCGACCCGTCAAAAGATTTCTTTCCGTCCGACAGGCTGGAAATTGACGTAAATTTAAAACAGGATAACCGGCGCAGCATTGCGTTTAAGGCCAACGGCCGCGCTTCCGCCGCGTTATTAAAGGAATTATGCAACAGGATAAATCGGTAGTTTTAGCTTTGGACAGTTCCTCCGCCCCGCTTCTGCTTGCCCTTAAGGCGGGCGGCAAAACATATACCGCCAAGCACGGCGGAATTAAGCAGGAGGAATACCTTTTTACTATCATAAGAAGGCTTTACGCCAAAGCGGGCGTTAAGTTTAACGCTACCACACACTTCTTTTTTGTAAAAGGTCCGGGTAGATTTACGGGCATAAGGATAGGCATAACTCTGGCTTCTATGCTTAACTCTTTATTAAATACGCACGCCGCCAGCGCGGATATATTTGAAATATTAAAGTATCAGGCAGAAAACTCCAAAGAATACAAAAACTGGCTTAAAGAAAATAAAGGCGGCATTATTGCCGTTGTTGTACACGCCTTTAGGGAAGAATATTTTGCTTGTGTTTACGACGGGGATAATAAGCCTGTCTGGCTTTCCTTTGAAGCTTTGCAGGAGCTTTTGGCAAAGCAGCAACAACCGCTTTTTGTAACGGGCTGGGATAAGGAAAGGTTGCTTTTAAGCGGCGTACTTTCCAAACAATATACTTATGCCTCCGCCAAAATATCAAAAGTTCTGCCGCAGACAATGCTGGACTTTGCGCAAAGCGAACGTGATAATAAAGATGTTTTGGAACCGCTCTACTTAAAACCCGCCCGTTTTGAGTTGGGCAATAAATGAGGCTGCTGCCCGCCTTACCCGCAGATATTAACCGTCTGGCGGAAGTTGCGGGCGCAAATCCTTTTAGCGCACATTGGAGCGCACAGGAATTTTTGCAGGAAATTAACCAGCCGTGCGCCCGCGTTTACACCCTGCGGGAAAACAATACAATAATTGCTTTTATAAGTTACAGAGTCGTCGCGCCAGACGCGGAACTTACCAACCTTGCCGTTTTCGGTAATTGTTTAAGGCGCGGTTTAGGCTCTTTTGTTTTGGGCGAAAGTATTAAGGAACTTTCGGCGCAGGGCGTTAGAAACATTACGCTGGAAGTTAACGTAACCAACACACCCGCAATGAACCTTTACGAAAAGTTTTTATTTAAAACAGTATCTTTGCGTAAAAAGTTTTATAATAACAGTCAGGACGCGGCGCTGATGCGCCTTAACTTATGAAAATAAAACTAAACTCAATCTTTCTGTTTCTTCTTTTGCCCGTTTGTGCCGCTGCCGCCGCGCAGGCGGAAGTTGCGGGCGAAAATAATCTTTCAAGCGAGTTTTATCAAAACTTTATTTCCGCCGTGTGGGAACAAAAAAACGGCGACCCTAAAACCGCGCTTGACCTTTACATAAAATTAGACGAGCAAAAACCTAAAGACCCCGCCATAATAAAAAGCATAATAGACCTTGCCGTGGACGCGGAAAATACGGAAGTAATGGATAAATATGTCCCCATACTTATGGAAGTTGCCCCTGATGAGGCCTCTACCGTAAGCCTTTACGCGACGTGGCTATGGAGCAAAGGCCGCTTTAACGAGGCGCTTTCTTCCTACGAAAAAGCCATACAAAAAGACCCCGAAAACCCGGAAACTATTTTTAAATACATAACTCTTTTAACCAGCATAGACAGCGATAAAGCCGTTACTTTTTTAAAAGAGATAAGTAAAAAATATCCCAAAATGTCGGGTTTAATTTCCTTACAAATTGCGGACCTTTATATAACCCACAACGACTATGACGGCGCTATTGAATATCTTAAACAAGCGCAGCAAAAAACGCCTTTTATGCCCGAGCCTTACCTTGCGCTGGCTAAAATTTACGAGTCAAAAGGCAAGACGGACGAGGCCTTGGCGCAGTATCTTAAATTGGAAGATGCAGGCTTGGCTGACGCCGATACGCTTACAAAAATAGGCGCTTATTATGTGCTTAAAAGAGAGAAACCTTTAAGCATAGAATACTTTTTAAAAGCAAAAAAACTTGATAATTCCAACCCTTCCGCCGCGCAGTTTTTGGTGCTGGACGCGGAAGCAAAACTTAATTATTCTTTGGCTTTATCTTATCTTAAAGACAGCAGGGATTTTGATAAACTG
The DNA here is from genome assembly GCA_964490555.1 of uncultured Elusimicrobium sp. Taxonomy (GTDB): domain Bacteria; phylum Elusimicrobiota; class Elusimicrobia; order Elusimicrobiales; family Elusimicrobiaceae; genus Proelusimicrobium. The sequence continues at coordinate 34,737 of CAZBCE010000005.1, forward strand.
CCCTCTTACAGCATACGCGCCGCATATTTTTTAACCAAGCTTGAAGACAGGGACGGCGCGCGCGAAATTCTTAAAAAAGCTTATGATAAATTCCCTTACGATATGGAAACTTCGCTTTATTATACTTATGCTCTTATTGACGTGGAAGATTATAAAACCGCCCGCAAAGTTATTGAAGGCGTTTTAAAAACGGCGCCGCAAAACGAAACGGCTTTATTCCACTATGCTTTTATTTTGGAGCGTCAAAAAAAATACGGAAAAATGGAAAAGGTTTTAAGGCAGGTTTTAGAGATAAATCCCGACCATGCAAACGCGCTTAACTTTTTGGGATATTACCTTGTTGATAAAACAAAAAAGACGGAAGAGGGCGGGCAATATATAAAGAAAGCCGTCAGTTTAGAGCCGCAGGATACGGCTTCTATAGATTCTTTGGCGTGGTATTATTTTAAAAGCGGGGATAAAGAAAAAGCCCTTAATCTTTTGACCGGCATAGGCGATGATGCGAAAGCAGACAGCGAGATTTTGCTTCATCTTGCCGTCGTGTACGAAGCTAAAGCCGACAATGCCAAATCGGCTAAATACTATAAAGAAGTTGTTGCTCTTGACGCGCAAAATAAGGAAGCGCAAAAAGGGCTTAGGCGTACGCAAAAGAAAATGCAGTTAAAATAAGTGTGAAATTTTTGTAAAAAAATTGTTAAATACTAAAGATGAATGATATGTCTATTGACAATCATTTGAAAAGTTGCGAAAATTAGTAGTGAGTACATTTCCAAGAGTACTTTGCTCCATCGTTTTTGTATTTTAGTTAAGAAGTATTTTACAGCCTGCGGGCCGTAAAAATTTTAACACCGGTAAAAAAATTTATGATTAAAAATAAAAAGCAGATATCAGCAAATCCCATTAAAAATATATTAGGCAGCGCAAGAAACTTTGCAAAAGTTTACTTGGCTGTCTTTGCCTTTTTATGCTTAGGCGTTTTGGCTCAAGCCCAGACGGCAATGGTAACGGAAAACTTCGTAGCGTATTCTGTTTCCCCTACCGCTAACTATCAATGCAACCCCACAACGCCTCCTGCTTCTGCCGACCCGGATAACAGGTCTTTTTTAGATGCAGCTATTTCTTTGACTGCTACTGTCCAATCTGCTGATCCGTGGGTTAACTCCGGTTTAATTGAATATGACAAGCCGTACCCCAGTGATACTGTGGCGAATGAATACCCTAACCACTGTTTAACATTCTGCGGAGAAGTTACCTGTTCTAACCCTGTTCGTAAAGTTCAAGCCCCTGATGCTACCAATGTATATATGGAAGATGCGGGGGACTTTCCGATACAAAGCGTTCTTTTTGAAATTTTTAAATACCAAAAAGGTTCTAATCCTTACAACCCCGATACAACACCTCCGATACGTACTATAGCTATGTATCCTCAAAATAACAATATTTGTTACGGCGTCAAAGCTATTAAAGACGGGCATGATTATAAAGAAAAATCTTGCTGTGCCGTTTGTAATGAACTTGCTGCCGCGCCTAAATTCGGGCACACTACAACTATGCCTGCAACGGATGCCTGCTATAGTACTTGTTACAATTTTGAAAACAAAGCAAATTGCGATGCAGGTATAACAAAACTTTCTTTCTGCACGGCTTGGGACGGCACTTACGAAATTGACGGAGAATTCGGCAAGTCCAACGGCCAGTTCGGCTACAGAACAACAATAGCCAGCAAATGGCCCGGTGACGGTGTTTCCACCCCCGATATTGACCTTTCCCACACCATTGTGTACCCCGGTCAAAACCAAATCCCCATACAAGTTGACGTAACAAACGTACACTCTGTCCGCAGCTCTGCTACATTGGTTGGCGCAAAAGTGGCGGTACCCGCACAGCCTTACAGTGTATCTTATCGTTTAAGCAAGGACGCTTTAACAACTATAAAAATTTTAGACCCCAGCGTTGCTGCGTGCTCTACATATACATCCTCAGCAACTTGTACTGCGGTTCTCGGATGTTCTTGGTCTAGTGCATGTACTGGTACTCCTGCTGTGAGAGGTCTCATTAATAATGAACCGCGCCTTGGCGAAGGCACCCCCGGCGGGGATACCGTTACCACGGAAGTAGAAGCTTGGGACGGTCGCGATACTAAGGGCAATTTATTGCCTTACGGAAACTACCTTGTGTCCTTACAGGCAACAAGTAAAGACGAATGGACAGGCACCACGGGAGAAGACCTTTCCCGCACGGTAACCCGCCAGCTTTCACTTGACCCGCTTAAAATTACGGATTTAACTTCTTTAGGTTTAAGTAAGACTTCAACCTCTTATGCCATGCTTTCCTATTTACTTACGGAAACAGCAACAGTATATGTAAGAGTATACGCCCCAGGAGCAGAATTGACCGATTCCCAGATGACTATTGCGGGTGTAGCGGAAGAGCCTTCTGTTACGGGAGATTTGGTTGCATCCTTTACTGAACAGAAGCAAGGCCGTACCTCTGTTAATACCAAGTGGGACGGTATGTGTCATAATCCTTCGAAATGCAATATAAAAACTACTATAGGAACTACCGTAACTACAACAACGTATAACGAAGGCGCAGCATTGCCCGACGGCGATTATGTTTATGTAATATGGGCGGAAATACCCTATGCCGACGGCTCAACAATAGCCATTAACGGTAAAACATGGAGCGCAGTAAAAACCAGACTTTACCATAACGGTATCTTAGCCATTAACCGCGGCTTGCCCGAAATTACGGTACAGCCCGTCGGTTATTCCACAATCGGCTCCAGCCCGACAGCTTTCGGTTTAGACCCGTTCATCTTCAGATATTCTTTATCCAGAGATGCAATTGTAACAGCAAAGGTTAAAACCACCGCAGAATCCTCCACGGGCGGCAGCGTTGCGGGAGCTCCGTTTACCGTTAAATTACTTTTAAACAACCAAGTTCAGGTTGCAAGCCAAATGAACGTATTTACATGGGACGGCAAAGACGACAACGGCAGATATGTCTCCCCCGGTACATATATGTTTGAAGTTGTGGCTAAAGACCCTCTTTTCCCCGACAAACAGGTAACTTCTACAATACAGTTCCCTGTGGACTTGTTTAGAGTGGTAGATGTTTCCACAACGCCTATCTTGGGTGAAGCCAGCGGTCAGGCTACGATAAACTATATGCTTTCCAAGAGCATGGACGTTACTTTGAAGATTTACGATAAGAACATAGTGATACCTAATCCTAACGATGTTACGGTGTGGCCTCCTGTTTCTTGCCCTTCTCAGCCTGCAACACCAGGCACAGGTACACAATGTATATATTATAAGGATGTAAGCGGCGGCGGCACTTATCCGTACCCGATACTTCCTATAAGAACATACAGCGGTACTCGCCCCGGTGAAGGCGTAATGATTACGGAATCATGGGACGGTTATGATGATACCGCCGCGCAAAATATTATGTCCGACGGTACATACCCTTATGTGTTGTATGCAAACGCGCCCGTTGCGGCTTCGGAATACTACAGCATTGTAGGCGGTAACCCCGTTCCGCAATCACCTAATTTTGTAACCTCTATTAAGGCTACGGATAAACCCACGGGCTATATAACAATAGCCAGAGGCTCGGTTGATTTCCTTTCTATTAAAATCAACCCCAGCAAACCGCAGCTTTTCCACTCTTCGGAAACGGTTTATATACCCACTTACGAAGTGCAGTTTGCGGTTTCCCGCACGGCTAAAGTTAAGGTAGAGGTTCTTTCCAACAGCGTTGGCGCTTGTATGGGCGCAACCACTCCCGCAGGTACAATCTGCCGCACACTTACTGCTGTAAGCGCGACAAATCCCAGCGGTATTTTTGACCCGATTGTAGCCAACAAACTTTATTGGGACGGTAAGGACGAAAAGGGCGACTACGTAAAGACAGACGCTTACAAAATAAGCTTTACGGCGGACCCGTATCCTTTGCCGAACCCTGCCCCTTCAACCACTTACAGGTATGAGATATTAAACGTAAACAACTTCCAAGTGTTTGACAGATATATATGGGACGTGAGCCAACAAAATCAGGGTTTCGGTAAATTTGCTTATCAGGTTTCCGTACCTATGAAAGTTGCGATACAAATATTTAAGCCCGGCACAAAGATATCAAATGCCGCAACAGGTACTTTGGTTAACCCTGCCAATCCGACAGGCCCCGCAGTTGACGAACACCATGTGGAAGATGTGCTTGTAAAAGCCATCGTTGGCGTAAGCCCCAATTTGGTGCCTTTAGAAAGCGTGTGGGACGGTACGGACTATGCGGGCCAGAGAGTTCCCGACGGCGTATATCCTTACAGGTTTGTAACCGTGCTTGACTCTTATAGCATGAACAGCATAAACGGTTCCGTATTAACAAGCACAGGCGTAACGGTACAGGATTTGGTTGCCGACTGGAACAAATATGTAAACCTCGGCGTGATAAACGTATCCAATGGCGACAGCTGGTACGCGGATGTTGACTGGAAAGACAATAAAGTTACAATGTTCTTCCCCAACCCGCTCAGAAAGGCCGAAGGCCAGTTTGAAATTACCAAAGTTCCCGCACCCGGTACGGTAACTATTAAGATATACAATATCGCGGGCGACCTTATAAGAGAAGGCGGTTACCAGTGTATCAACGCACGCGGAGTAACCTCCACCTTGGACGCTATCAACGCGGCAGGCGGCATTGACCCCGACTGGACCACCAACACCGGCGGTACGGGCACTATTGTAGGCGGCAGAAACTTTGCCTTAAGATGCACATGGGACAGAACAAACCAATACGGCAAGAAAGTTGCCAGAGGTTTATACTACGCCATAATGGAACTTAACCCTACAAGAGGTAATGCTAAAAAATCTCAAAAGGTAATTAAGATACTTATACCTTAAGCGCCAGAGGAAAAGGATTTATGAAAAATTATAAAAACATAAAAAGTTTAACAATAGTCTCAATCTTCTTACTCTGTGCGTTTAGCGTAAGCGCTGCTCCTTATAAGGAAGCAGGCACAAGCGCAAGCGCGTTTATGAAGCTTGGTACAGGCGCGCCTGAGGCTCAAGCCTTGGGTAATGCTTATACGGCTTTATCAAACGGTACGCAGGCCTTGTTTTGGAACCCCGCAGGCGCAGCCACCACAACCACGAGGGAAGTGCAGGTTTCCCATATGCAATGGTTTGAGGGCGTGGGCGACAGTGCCGTGGCGTATATCCAGCCGATAGGCAAAACCGCTTTGGGTTTTACTGCAAGATATTTAAGATTAAGCGATTTGGACGCCAGAGACGAAATGGGTATCCCGCAGAACACGACCGGCGATATTATGAAGGACTTTGTGGGCTCTGTATCTTTGGCCAGAACGTTCTTCGGCATATTGGATTTGGGCGCTTCGGCTAAGTATATTAACGAAAATAACGACGGCGTGCAAAACATCAACTCTGCCTTTGATGTCGGCGGTAAGTTAAGACTTTTTAATAATAAAGTTGTTTTGGGCGTTATGGGCCAGAACCTTGGCGATACGGACGAAGTTCCTTCCGCTTTGCGCGGCGGCGTGGCTTTTAACACAAAATACTTTACCCTTGCGGGCGAACTTGCCGATTATGTTGACGATAAAGTAAGATACGGCGTCGGCCTTGCCATACATATACCCGAAGAACTTGTACAGGTTGCCACTTTTGACTTAAGAGTAGGTTACTATAACAGGGAAGACACGGGCTGGTCGGAAGACGGCGACATGGGCGAAAAAATCGGCCTTGAAACCACTTCTAAAATAACCCTTGGTTTTGGTTTTTACAGCGCGGAAGTTTTCGGCTACGGCGTGGGCTTAGATTATGCAATGATGCCCTCAGGCGCGCTTGGTACGGCCCACCAGTTAGCGGTAAGAATGCAGTTTTAACGGAAGGGCGGGAAAGGACGGCGTAATATGAAATTTAAGAATAAAAAAGGGCAGGCCTCCGTGGAATACATACTTACAACCGCGGCTTTATTTGTGGCTTTTGTGCTTTTTTATAAGTATTACAGCTGGCTTGTGCCTAAACAATTTGACCAGGGAGCGAAAGTTGTGCTTTCTGTCTACGAGCTGGATAAATAGGATTTATAAGTAAAAATTTCAGGAGGAAGATATGAAACTTATAGCAAAAATGCACTTGGCGGCAGCCAATGCTTTAAACGCAGTAAAAAACAAAAAAGGCCAAAACACCATTGAATACTTGTTCATGTTAGGCATCATCGTAGTAGTCGTTGGTATCGTGGGCGGTTTAATTAAGGCTTTTATGCCTGAACTGTTTGATAATATTAAAGAAAAGATTCTCGGTCAGGCCGGCAATATATAAGCGGTAAGGGTCGTTTTAAATGATGATTAGGAAACGTGACGGGCAAACTGTAATTGAGCTGATGTTGATTCTCCCTGTATTTATGATGATAATTTTTGTCATTTTGGAACTGGGAAATCTTGCCTATCACACGATACTGGCCCATCACGTTTCTTATGAGCTTGCCAGAGTAGGCTCTTTGGTAGGCGTAAAAAAACCCAGCGGCGGTACTGATACGATGAGAATCAATACCAAAATGAAAGACGCTTTAAATAATATGTTGGGTTTAAGACGCGCGCAGCAGATGCAGTTTTCGGCCGTGTTGCAAAAAACCAGCGTAGACCCGCAGGTAAAAGAGCACGTTAACGAAGACCTTATAGTAACACTGGTGTACAGGGTGGATTTAGTCTTCCCTTTAACAAGTTATATCTTTGCCGACGAACCTAAAAAATACGGCATTAAAAGGATAAAAGCCAGCGTAAGAATGCCCGTAGAGCGCCCTTTAATAAACTAGCGCGGCGGCAGGAAAGTTTTAAATATATTTTCAGGTATATAAAAAGATTTGATTTTATAAAAAAAAGCAGTAAAGCATAAGGAGCTTTTAAGATGAATAAGAAAAACATTATATTCCCCTTGGTCATTGCCATCGTAGCGGCATTGATTTATTATTTCGTTCTTTATCTGGCTCAGGATAAACTGAGAGAATCCCAGAAGACGGAAATGGTGGCGGTCGCCGCGTTGGACCTGCCGGAGGGCAAAGTTATAACCAAAAACAGCATTAAACAGGTGGCTGTTCCTACTGCTTTTATACAAAAAGACGCTTATATAATATCCCGCGGCGCAAATATCACGGATATTGAAAATCTTGTAACCAGAATTGCGATAGCAAAAGGCAACCAGATTACAAAGCCTTCTTTAATCAGCTTAAGCCCCGAATCGGGCATCAGCTTAAAAGTTTTGCCCAACTTCAGAGCGTTCATCCTTGCCGTGGATAATGCTGTCTCCAGCTTAATTAAACCCGGAGATAAAGTTGACGTGCTGCTTACCTTTGACGCCTTGCTTAAAGGCGGCGCGAAGGAAAAAATGACGGCTACGATTTTGCAGGATATTCAGGTTCTTGGCGTAGGTTCAAACCTTGGCCAGGGGGTTGACGCTTCTACAAAAGCAAACGCAGCCGAACGCGAGGCTAACAATGCCGCGTTCTCCGACAGGTCTGTACTCAGTTTGTCTTTAAGCCCGATTGAGGCGCAGTACCTTGCTCTTGCTAAGGAAGAGGGGGAAGTCACCGTTATCGTAAGGTCAACAGGCGACACCAAAGTCTACCCGATAGAAATTGCAAGCTTCTCAAAGTTGTTTAACTGAGCGGATTTAAATTCTCTATAGGAAATTAAACATGAAAAATAAAAAAACTATTTTAAAAGTTTTAACCTTAACTTTAGCAGCTTTGGCGGTGTCAGGTATATATGCCGACGCCGATGCTAAAAAGACGGATTTGGTTGCCGTCAGCGCCGATATAGTGGAAATCAGCGGCTCGCTTACTTCCGCCAAAGGTTTTGCGTGGAATCAGCAGCTTGATTTTACGGAAAAGGCAATACCCGGAATATTTTCCATAGGGGAATTTGAAAGAAAATCTATTCTCAATACCCGCCTGCAGCTTTTGGAAACGGAAGGTAAAGCTCAGATACTTTCCAACCCTAAGGTTATAGCAAGAACAAACACCAGCGCAAACTTTTCCGCGGGCGGCTCTATCCCGTTCCCGATGGTGCAGAATAACTCCGCAGGCGTGGAATTTAAAGATTACGGCGTAAGGCTTGACGTCCTGCCCACAATCATACCCGAAAGAGGCAAGATAATAGTGGTACAGTTAGAGTTGGAACTTTCCAACCCCGACTATTCCCACCCCGTCGTACTTAACGGTACTTCGGTGCCTTCCATCACCAAAAGATTTTTAAGGTCGGAAGTGGAACTTAACAGCGGCGAAACGCTTGTTATCGGCGGGCTTAAGAGCAGCTCCAGAAGCGTTGCCGAAGACAGGGTTCC
>CAZBCE010000006.1:0-30542 GCA_964490555.1 uncultured Elusimicrobium sp.
CTCTTATTAAATGTATTATCCGTTTGATTGAACCCGAAGGCGGCAAGATTATTGTTAACGGGGAAGATATTACACATATCAAAAGCCAGTTTGCTTTGGCAAAATTAAGAAGGAACTTTGGATATTTATTCCAAGAGGGCGCTTTGTTTGACTCCCTTACCGTGGGGGAAAACGTTACCTTCGGCCTTAAATATTTAACCGATACGCCAAAAGCCGATTACCCCAAAATAGCAAAAGAAAAACTTGCTTTGGTGGGCCTTAAAGACGTGGAAAATTTAAAACCTTCCGAACTTTCGGGCGGTATGAAGAAGCGCGTTTCTTTGGCGCGCGTGCTTGCCACAGACCCTAAAGTTATTTTGTACGACGAGCCTACAAGCGGCCTTGACCCTATAATGTCGCAAATAATAAACGAACTTATTTTGGATTTAAAAAATAAACTGGGCGTAACTTCCATGGTTATTACCCATGATATGAAGTCCGCCTTTGCAATTTCCGACACGCTTGTTATGCTTTACGAAGGTAAAGTTGAACTTGCCGCGCCCGTTGCGGAATTTAAAAAAACCGCCAACCCGTGCGCCAAACAATTTATAGAAGGCAGCAGTAAAGGCCCCATACAAATGAATATACTTTCTTAACAGGGGCAGCAGCCGTTTAGTAAAAAATTTAAAGGTAAAAGGTATAATAAAAATATGACTGCAGAAACAAAAGTAGGTTTGTTTACATTTTTAGGCTTAGCCCTTTTGGGCTTTTCCATTTATCTGCTTGGTAATTTTACCGTTTCAAGCGGGTATGATATTGACGTTTATTTTAAAAATGTCTCGGGCCTGCCCGCAAAGTCTTCCGTAAGGCTTAACGGCGTGGAAGTGGGTAAAGTAAAAAAGCTTAAAATTAACGGCGACAAAGTGCTTGCAATAGTAAGGATAGACAAAGGCGTTACCGTTTATAAAGATTCCCGCTTTACCATTGCCGCAACCAGCCTTATCGGCACAAACTATTTGCAGATAGACCAGGGTACGCCGGAAAGCGGCATATTGCAGCAGGGAGATGTTGTTAACGGTTTAAGTTTACCCTCCGTCAGCGATATGATAACCCAAACAATGACGACTGTAAATAATCTTACCTCAAGCATAAACGCCAACGGACAGTTTGCGCGCGATTTGGGCGAAACTCTGGATAATTTAAGACGGCTTTCGGGCAATTTAAACGATTTGGTTGTGTCTTTAAAACCTTATATTTCTTCTTCCATGAGCGATGTGAGCGAGCTTACAAAAGCCTCCAAAAACCTTATAGCCAAAGTGGATAACGAAGACGGTTTGCTTTCCGCTTTGATGGACGACCCCGCTATGAAAGACGACGCTAAAATGACTTTATCTAATATCAAACAGGTAAGCGAAGACGCCAAAAAATTTATCGGTAATATGGCAAAATTCAGAATGTTCTGGGAATATGACGCAAGGTATCAGGGGAAAGGCGGTATAACGGAATCCGACCTTGGCGTAAAATTTCTGCCCGCTAACGGATTTTCTTATTACAGGGTAGGTATTTCCGATATGGGCAACAGGGATAACCTGCCTAAGAATAAAGATGACTTTAGAAATAAACCCAATCAGATTGATGCGCGCTTAGGCCTTTATAACGACTGGGCGGATTTAAGCCTTGGTCTTATCCGCGGCGCGGGCGGCGGCGTGCTTGCAGTAAAACCTTTCTTTAGGGCGGATAATTACATAGTTAAAAACCTTGCCGTTTACGGCGAGGCGACAGACTTCGGCCGCAACCGCGTTATAAACAACAGGCTATTTGACAAGGCTGATGTTTCCGTCGGCGCGAAAGTTAACCTTACCAAAAATGTCGGCGTGGGCGTACGCTACGACGATATGTTGGAAACAAAAACCTTCCAGATGACGGGCAGCATCTCTTTTGAAGATAAAGAACTTGCCGCTCTTCTGGGCATTGCCAAACTGGCAAATTAAATAATTTTTTAAGAATTTTATTATGAAATTTAAAACTGTTTTTACCTGCCAAAAATGCGGCTTTAATTCCACCAAGTGGCTGGGCCAATGCCCCGACTGCGGGGAATGGAATTCCATGACGGAAGAAGTCGTGGCGCAGGAAAGTAAGGCGGACGCTAAAAAACAGCAAAAATCTTTTACGGATTTTACTTCCGAAATTACTCCTTTAGATAAAGCCGCGCAGCATACCGAGCAGCGCATCCCAACAGGCATAAAAGAATTTGACCGCTTAAGCGCGGGCGGCCTTGTAAAAGGCCAGCTTATTTTACTTGCGGGCGCACCGGGTATAGGCAAAAGCACGCTTATGCTTCAAATAGCAAGCAGTCTTTCCAAGGGTAAAAAAATTCTTTATATTTCAGGCGAAGAAAGCGTGCCGCAGATAGCAGCGCGCGCCGCGCGTTTGGGCGTTAAAAACAATTCTATTTTTTTACTTTCGGAAACTAATATAGAGCGCATTATTGAAGCGGTGGAAAAAGTTACCCCCGACGTGCTTATAATAGATTCCATACAAACTGTTTACCACCCGCAATTCTCCTCCACGTCGGGCAGTATAAGCCAAGTGCGCGAAAGCGCGGGCGAAATTTTGCGCCTGTGCAAACCTAAAGGCATAATAGTTTTTATCCTGGGCCACGTTACCAAAGAAGGCGCTTTGGCCGGCCCGAAAGTGTTGGAACATATGGTTGATACCGTGCTTTATTTTGACACGGAAAAAGATAATGCCTTAAGGCTTTTAAGACCGCATAAAAACCGCTTCGGGTCCACTTCGGAAATAGGTTTATTTAAAATGACTTCCGCTGGTTTGGAAGACGTGCAGGACGCAAGCGCGTTTTTTGCGCAGACTTCCCGCTCCAAAAAACTTGTAGGCAGGGCTTTTAGTATTTCTGCGGAAGGCTCTCGCCCGATACTGACGGAAGTACAGGCTTTGGCAAGCCCCACGCATTATCCTTTCCCGCGCAGAATTGCTACTGGTATGGATTTAAACCGCTGCCAAATGCTGCTTGCCGCTTTGGAAAAACACGTTAACCTTAATTTAGACGCGAAAGATGTTTATGTAAGTTTGGCGGGCGGCGTTAAAATAAACGACCCCGCTTTAGACCTTGCCGTTTGCGCCGCTGTAATAAGCTCCGTAAGGGAAACCCCTATAAGCGGCGGCAGCGTATTTTTGGGTGAGGTAGGCATTTTGGGACAAACCGCCCCCGTATCGGCCCTGGACAGAAGGGTTGAAGAAGCCCGCCGTCTGGGTTTTGACAAGATTTACCTTCCCGTAACCGCTTCAAAAGAAATAAAAAAATCCTCCGATTTAACAGAAACGGAAGATATTTTATCCCTTGCTTTAAAAATCAAATAAAAATGCAATAAAATTACCTGTTGTTTTATGCCATTTTCCCATTGACAATTTGGTAATGTTAGTATATATTATACATAAGCGCTTTCGGGCGTGTTTTTATAATTTTATTATTTTAATTTAAAGGATTACTATGAAAACCAAATCAGGCAAGGGGTTCACACTGACGGAACTTTTGGTGGTAGTATTGGTTATCGCCATACTCGCCGCCGTCGCAGTGCCTATCTATAAACGCACTGTGGAACGCAGCCACGCTAGTGATGCCATTCACGTACTTGATACTGTTGCCGCCAAGCAGGAAGTCATGTGGGTTGAGACGGGTACTTACGCCAATAACTTTGCAACTTTAGGCGCGCCCGTAAAAGGTTTAAACACCACAGGCAACGCAACGATAGGCGATTTTACTTACGGCATTACCAACGCGTGCGCGACCGCAAATAAAGGTGATTACACACTTTATAAAAACTATATTACGCAGGAAACAGGTTGTACCGGCGAAGGCTGTACAATACTTAAAGGTCTTGTAAACAGCGGCACCGTAGGCTGTGATATGGTTGTTACTAATCCCGAAGTTGAAAATCCTAATCCCGGCGGAGATATTTGTGATATTGACCCTTCCGCCTGTTGTCCTTCAGGAACAAATTGGAACGGAAGTTCGTGTATAAGTTGTACGGCCCCCAAAGTTTGGAACAGCGGTTTAAAAGCTTGTCAGTGCGGTAATGTATGCGTCGGCGGCACGCCCGACCCCAACACTTGCGTATGTTCTTGCAACGGCTCGTGTAGCGGGGGAAAAGTAATGACAGCAGACTGTAAATGCGAATGCCCCGCCGAACTCCCCAACTGGAACGGCACAAATTGTGTAGGAGAATGTTCTTCCCCCAAAATCAGATGGACAGGCACAACCTGCGAATGCCCCTTAAGCGCCCCGATTTATGTTTCAGGTACAAATAGTTGTATATCTGCTTGCGTATCGCCCAAAGAATGGAACGGTACGGCCTGCGTATGTCCCGAAAATTCAGTTACCGCCAGAATTAATTGTATAGCCACGGGCGGCTCCTGGAATGATTCAAGCTGTACCTGCGCCTGCGCCAATCCCAGAACGCAGATGAGCGGTACAAGCTGCGTTTGCCCCACGCCCAGAACCAGATTTACCGGCAGCAGCTGCGAATGCCCCGTGGACAGACCTATATTCCACTCTGCCAGCGGCACTTGTATAGGCGACTGCTCCACCCCGACGGAATGGAACTTTTCCACATTACAATGCGAATGTTCCGCGGCAGCTTTAGTTAAAAAATCTCCCTGCACTTCCAGCGGCGGCAGCTGGAGCGATACAACCTGCACCTGCTCCTGCGCTTCGCCCAGAGTTTTAAATTCCTCTACAGGGGAATGTTACTGCGCCGCCCCCAGAAGCTACTGGACGGGAACCAACTGCGAATGTCCTTTAATCAATCCTAACTGGAACGCTAATAACGCCACCTGTAACCCGCCCTGTACCGACCCCAAAACATATTGGGACGGCACGCAGTGTTCATGCCCTACCTCTAAACCGAAATATGTTTCCGCCAGCAATGCCTGCTGTTTAAATACGCAGGGCGAAAGCTGCGGCGGTTCCATAACCAATACTTTAACGGGTTCTATGCCTTGTACGGAAACTACCTGCGCTTGTCCCGCGGGCAGCTCTCTTAAGTCGGGCTATTGCTGCTCCGACTCTTACCCCAACTTTATTAATACAACGCTGGGTTGCTGCAAAACCGCAACGGCGGGTACCGCCTGCGGCGGCGGCATTACGGGCAGCGCCGCGACGGGTAAAATAGATTGCAATACAGGCAATTGTATGAACTGCAGCGGCACGAACCCTACATTAAGGAACGGGTACTGCTGCTTAGGTTCCTGCACGAACGGCGTATTCTCGGGAAGCGGAACATCTTCTTGTAACTGTATCTGCTCCACGGGTTTCAAATTTACCGCCGCTACGGGCAACTGCGAAACTTGCGGCCCCGAAGTTAACTTTAAATGGACCGATAACCAATGCAATTACAGCTGTAATGCGGGTTATTGTAAAAACTCTTCAGGCGCTTGTATCGCCATTCCCATAGGCCAGTACAGAGGCACGGACGAAAAATGTTCCGATTGTACGGGTCTTAAGGCTAATGCCAGCTGGACGGGCGCGGGTACAACCCTGCCCACAACCTGCGCATGGGCGTGTAATACATCTTATTGTTTAAGCTCCGATACCTGTATCTCCATACCTACGGGACAGTGGAGAAACGGCAATAACTGTCAGGCCTGTACCAATAAACCGGGCGGCAGCTCCACATATTCGGGCAACGGCGGAACGTCTAACTCCTGCGCTTGGGATTGTACGCAAGGCACCTGCTATGACGGGTCTACATGTACAACCATTGTAACGGGTAAATGGAGAGACGGCAAAACCTGCGCCGATTGCAGCAAGCCGGGCAACTCTATGTTTACGGGCCCCGGCGACACAACGGGCGTCAACAGCTGTCCGTGGACCTGTAACAGCGTTTACTGCTGGAACGGTTCTTATTGCGATTTAAATACCTCAGAAAACTTTAGAAACGCGTCAGGAAACTGCGTTGCCTGCGCGGGCGCGAATTGTTGGAACGGCACTTCCTGCTCTTCCACAAGCACCACATTATTCAGAAAGCCCGATACGGGCCTCTGCGTAAGCTGCTCGGGCGCCAACTGTTGGGATAATGCAAGCAATGCTTGCGTTGCAACATCTAATACTATATTTAGAAAGACAAACGGCGTTTGCTTGGGCTGTAATGCTTCCACAAGCTGTTGGAGCTCGGCCTCTGAAAGCTGCTTAAGTCTTTCAACAACCAACTTTAGAAACCCGACTACGGGCGACTGTATAAGCTGTTCAGGTTCCAACTGTTGGAACGGCAGTTCCTGCGTGGCGACAAGCGCGACTAACTTCAGAAATTCAAGCGGCGTGTGCGTTGCGTGTTCGGGCGCAAATTGCTGGAACGGCAGCACCTGCGCGGCAACAAGCGCGACCAACTTCAGGAACTCAAGCGGCGTGTGCGTTGCGTGTTCGGGCGCAAATTGCTGGAACGGAACTTCCTGCACGGCTACGACAACCACTAACTTCAGGAATACAAGCGGCGTGTGCGTAACCTGCTCAGGCGCAAATTGCTGGAGCGGCACATCCTGCGATGCAACAAGCGCGACTAACTTCAGAAATACAAGCGGCGTCTGCGTAACCTGCTCGGGCAGCAACTGCTGGACGTCAACCACTTCAAGCTGCGCTGCTACAATAACGGGTCAATGGAGAAATACAAGCGGCAACTGTCAGGATTGTACAAACAAAGCCGCAAATAACTCCTCTTACACGGGCCCCGGCGGCACGGCAAATGCCTGCACATGGGAATGTAACGACGGCAACTGCTATAACGGCAGCGACTGCGTAACCACGCCCGAAGGCCAGTACAGGGAAGGCAATAACTGCGCCGTTTGCAGCAATAAGCCTGCCAATACACACTATACAAGCAACGGCGGCGTTACCAATACCTGCGAATACAGCGGTGACGAAGGCTATTGCTATAACACCACTTCTTATGTCGCAATACCCGTCGGTCAGTACAGAACGGGTGAAAATTGCACGGCTTGTACCAATAAACCCGCTAATACAACTTATACGGGTAACGGCGGTACAACCAATACCTGCTCTTATACGGGTAATACGGGATATTGTTTCAACGGCAGCGCTTATGTATCAATAGCCACGGGCTATTGGAGAAGCGGAGAAGACTGCACGGCTTGTACCAATAAACCCGCCAATACCTATTATACGGGCCCCGGCACAACCAGCAGCAACTGCGCTTACAGCGGCAACGCGGGATATTGCTATAACGGTACTTCTTATGTAGCAACGCCCACAGGCCAATACAGAAGCGGAGAAACTTGCACGGCTTGTACCAACAAACCCGCCAACACAACTTATACGGGTAACGGCGGTACAACCAACTCCTGCGCCTATACTGGCAATACAGGCTATTGCTATAACGGCAGCGCTTATGTTGCAATACCCGTAGGCCAATACAGAAGCGGAGAAAACTGCACAGCTTGTACCAATAAACCCGCCTATACGGTTTATACAGGCAATGGCGGCACAACCAACTCTTGCGCTTATAAGGCAGATGTCGGTTATTGCTATAACGGTACGACTTATGTGTTAATACCTACGGGACAGTACAGAAACGGGGAAACCTGCACCGCTTGCAGCAATAAGCCCGCCAACACAACTTATACCGATGACGGCGGCACAAGCAATGCTTGCCCCTATACGGGTAATAGCGGATATTGCTTTAACTCTTCAAGCTATGTAACAATTCCCACGGGCCAATGGAGAAACGGGGAAAACTGCGCAGCTTGTACAAATGCCCCCGCCAACACAACATATACAAGCAGCGGCAGCACAAATAACAGCTGCTCGTATACGGGCAATACGGGATATTGTAAGAGCGGTTCTTCCTATATAGCTATACCTACGGGCCAGTTTAGAAACGGGGAAGACTGCGTGGCCTGTACCAATAAACCCGCAAACACCTATTATACAGGTAACGGCGGCACATTAAACGGCTGTCCGTGGGCTTGTAACAGCAGCTTCTGCCACGACGGTTCCGCGTGCGTAAGTACGCCTACAGGTCAGTGGAGAAACGGTAATAATTGCGAAGCCTGTACCAACAAACCCGCCAACACCACATATACAGGTAACGGCGGCACCAGCAATACCTGCTCTTATACGGGTAACGGCGGATACTGTAATAATGGTACCGGCTATGTAACAATACCTACGGGTTATTACAGAACGGGTGAAACCTGCTCCGCCTGTACCAATGCTCCTGCCAATACGGTTTACACAAGCGGTGGCGGCACGGCAAATAACTGTTCTTATAAAGCGGCAGACGGATATTGCTATAACGGCACTTCCTATATTGCCATTGCTACGGGATATTGGAAGAGCGGGGAAACTTGCACTGCTTGTACCAATAAACCCGCCAATACCACATATACGGGTAACGGCGGTACAAGCAATTCTTGCGCGTATACAGGGAACACTGGTTATTGTAATAACGGCAGCGCGTATGTGGCAACCCCCACTGGATATTTCAGAAGCGGGGAAACTTGCGCAGCCTGTAACAATAAGCCTGCCAACTCCACTTATACGGGCAATGGCGGCACAACCAATACCTGCGCGTGGTCTTGCGATTCCGAATACTATTTAACGGGCAGTACCTGCACGGCAAAAAATATTAACTGTAATGCGGGCGCTACCAAATCTCAGGCTTGTATGACAAACGGCACACAGGCTGCAACCTGTATTGCCGGTTCACCTAACGCGTGGGGCGCATGGGGCAGCTGCTCTTGTAACAGCGGATACTGCTCTAACGGCTCAACGTGTATCGCTACCGCGGTAGGCTATTACAGAAACGGAGAATCTTGCGCGGCTTGTACCAATAAACCCACTAATACAACTTATACGGGTAACGGCGGTACAACCAATACCTGCGCTTACAGCGGCAATGCTGGATACTGCTATAACGGTACCTCCTATGTAACCATAGCCACTGGCTATTGGAGAAACGGAGAAATCTGCGCTGCTTGTACCAATAAGCCTGCCAACTCCGCCTATACGGGCGCGGGCGGCACAACCAACAGTTGTTCCTACACGGGTAACAGCGGCTACTGCTATAACGGCAGCACCTATGTAACCACACCTGTGGGACAATACAGAAACGGGGAAACCTGCGCTGCTTGTACCAATAAACCCGCCAATACAAACTACACAGATGACGGCGGCACAAGCAACAACTGTCCTTACGTTGCGGTTGACGGCTACTGCTATAACGGCACAACCTATGTAAGCATACCTACGGGCCAATATAGAAACGGCGAAACCTGTACTGCTTGTACCAATAAACCTGCCAATACATCTTACACGGGTAACGGCGGTACAAGCAACAGCTGTCCTTATACGGGTGATACGGGTTACTGTAACAACGGTACAACCTATGTATCTATACCTACGGGCCAGTACAGAAGCGGCGAAAACTGCACCGCATGCAGCAATAAGCCGACAAATACATCTTATACGGGTAACGGCGGTACGGCAAATAACTGTCCTTACACGGGTAATACAGGGTACTGCTACAACGGTACAACCTATGTGTCTATCCCTACGGGCCAGTACAGAAGCGGCGAAGGCTGCACAGCCTGTACCAACAAACCTGCAAATACATCTTATACGGGCGCGGGTACAACAACAAGCAACTGCGCTTACAGCGGTAACAGCGGTTACTGCAATAACGGCAGCGCTTACGTTGCTATACCCACAGGCCAATACAGAAGCGGGGAAACCTGCACAGCCTGCAGCAATAAACCTGCCAACTCAGGCTATACGGGCAACGGCGGCACAACCAATACCTGCGCGTGGTCCTGCTCTTCAGGCTACTATCAGAGCGGCAGCACCTGCATCGCGCAGAACATAAACTGTGATACGGGCAACGTAAAATATCAAGCCTGTATGACAAACGGTACGCAAAGCTCCACTTGTATTGCCGGTTCGCCTAACGCATGGAACGCTTGGTCTTCCTGCTCTTGCAACACGGGTTACTGTTCCGACGGTACAAACTGCGTTGCGCTTGCGGTTGGACAATGGAGAAACGGGGAAGCCTGCGCCTCTTGTTCCAATAAACCTGCCAACACAACTTATACGGGTAATGGCGGCACGGTAAATAACTGCGCCTTTACGGGTAACAGCGGATATTGCTATAACGGCAGCGCTTACGTAAGCATACCCACAGGCGATTACAGATTCGGCGAAACCTGCACGGACTGCAGCAATGCTCCCGCCAACACAACTTATACAGGTAACGGCGGTACGGCAAATGCCTGCGCCTATACGGGTAACAGCGGATATTGCTATAACGGCACTTCTTATGTCGCCACGCCTACGGGCCAGTACAGAAGCGGCGAAAACTGCACAGCCTGTACCAACAAACCCGCAAATACAAATTACACGGGCAACGGCGGCACAACCAACTCTTGCTCTTATACGGGCGCAAGCGGATATTGCTATAACGGTTCTTCTTACGTAAGCATACCCACGGGCCAGTACAGAAGCGGAGAAAACTGCACGGCGTGCAGCAATGCTCCTGCCAACACCACATATACGGGCAACGGCGGCACAAGCAACAGCTGCTCTTATACGGGTGTAAGCGGATATTGTTATAACGGTACTTCCTACGTAAGCATACCCACGGGCCAGTACAGAAGCGGGGAAACCTGCACCGCGTGTACCAATAAACCCGCCAACACCACATATACGGGCAACGGCGGCACAAGCAACAGCTGCTCTTATACGGGTAACACAGGGTACTGCTTCAACGGGTCGGCTTATGTAAGCATACCTACGGGCCAATTCAGAAACGGGGAAAACTGCGCCGCGTGTACCAACGCGCCGTCAAATACCTATTATACAGGCCCCGGTACAACCAGCAGTAACTGCGCCTACAGCGGTAACAGCGGATATTGCCATAACGGTTCTTCTTATGTCGCTATACCCACGGGCCAGTACAGAAGCGGGGAAACCTGCACTGCCTGTACCAATAAGCCTTCTTACTCTACATATTCAGGCAACGGCGGCACAAGCAACAGCTGTCCGTGGACTTGCGATGCGGCTTACTATCTTAACGGCAGCGCTTGTACAGCCAGAAATATAAACTGTAACGAAGGCGCTACCAAATCCCAATCTTGTCTGACAAGCGGCACTCAAACGGCAACTTGTCTGTACGGCGCACCTAACGCGTGGGGCGCATGGGGTTCTTGCAGCTGTAATACGGGCTATTGCAATAACGGCTCAACCTGTATTTCTATCGGAGTCGGTTATTACAGAAGCGGAGAAAGTTGCACAGGTTGTAACAATGCCCCCGCCAACACCTATTATACGGGTGCGGGTACCACAACCAGCAACTGTTCTTACACAGGTAACAACGGATATTGCAGCAACGGAACTTCGTATGTAACAATACCTGTCGGCCAATACAGAAGCGGCGAAAACTGCGCTTCTTGTACCAATGCCCCTGCCAACACAACTTATACAGGTAATGGCGGCACGGCAAACAGCTGTCCTTATACGGGTGTAAGCGGTTACTGTTGGAACGGTTCCTCTTATGTAGGTATACCTACAGGCCAGTACAGAAGCGGCGAAAACTGCACAGCCTGTACCAACGGCCCCGCCAACACAACTTATACAGGTAGCGGCGGAACGAGCAACTCTTGCTCCTATACGGGCGCAAGCGGATATTGCTATAACGGTTCTTCTTACGTAAGCATACCCACGGGCCAGTACAGAAGCGGCGAAAACTGCACAGCCTGTACAAATAAGCCTGCAAATACTTCTTATACGGGTAGCGGCGGCACAACCAACAGCTGCTCTTACACGGGTAACAGCGGATACTGTTTTAACGGCAGTTCCTATGTTGCTATCGCGACAGGCCAGTACAGAAACGGCGAAAACTGCGCTTCTTGTACCAATGCCCCTGCCAACACAACTTATACAGGTAATGGCGGCACAAGCAACAGCTGTCCTTATACAGGCAACAGCGGCTACTGCCATAACGGCTCTTCTTATGTAGGTATACCCACAGGGTACTACAGAAGCGGAGAAAGTTGCGCGGCCTGTACCAATAAGCCTGCCAATACCTATTACACCGGTAATGGCGGCACAAGCAACAGCTGCTCTTACAGCGGTAACAGCAACTATTGCTGGAACGGGTCATCTTATGTGGTGATACCTACTGGGCAGTGGAGAAATGGTGAAAACTGCACAGCCTGTACAAATGCTCCTGCTAACACCTATTATACAAGTATGGGTGGTACAAGCAATAGTTGCCCTTACGTAGGTGTCGGCGGATATTGTTATAATGGCTCATCCTATGTGGCTATACCTACAGGGTATTACAGAAGCGGAGAAACTTGCACCGCCTGCAGCAATAAACCTGCTAACAGCTATTATACGAGCGGTGGTGGCACAAGTAATTCTTGCGGATACAGTGGCAACAGCGGATATTGTTGGAATGGCTCTGCATATGTTCTTATAAGCGAAAAGGGCCAATTCAGATTAGGCGAAGATTGTACTTGGTGTACTAATGCTCCAGCCAACACAGTATATACAACAGTTGGTAGCTGCGCATATTCTGCGGCTTCAGGATATTGTTGGAATGGGTCGTCTTACGTTTCGATACCTACAGGTTATTACAGAAATGGCGAAGCCTGTACAAGTTGTACAAATAAACCTGCCAATACATACTATACGAGTAGCGGCGGAACATCTAACAGTTGCTCTTACAGCGGAAATAGCGGATACTGTTGGAACGGTTCTTCTTATGTTGCCACGCCCACGGGCTATTACAGAAGCGGGGAAACTTGCACGGCTTGTACCAATAAGCCTTCCTGCTCCACGTATACAACCCCCGGCACAACCAATAACTGCGGGTACAGCGTTACAAGCGGATATTGTTTAAGCGGCGGCAGCTGCGATTACTACCCTGCTGGTTATTACAGCAGCGGCGGCAACTGCGCCAGCTGTACCAATAAGCCTGCCAATACTTATTACACGGGCTACGGCGGATACAGCAACAGCTGCTCTTACAGCGGTAACAGCGGATATTGTTGGAACGGTTCCTCTTATATAGTTACGCCCACGGGCTATTACAGAAGCGGAGAAAACTGCGCCGCCTGTACCAATGCCCCGTCCAACTCTTACTATACGGGTAACGGCGGAACTTCCAACAGCTGTTCTTACAGCGGTAACAGCGGATATTGTTGGAACGGTTCTTCTTATGTAGTTACGCCTACGGGCTATTACAGAAGCGGTGAAAGCTGTGCCTCATGCACAAACGCTCCTTCTTATGCTTACTATACAAGCAACGGCGGCACAAGCAACTCTTGCGGTTGGGCGTGCAGCGGCGGATATTGCCAGAGCGGCTCTGCCTGCTATGCTTCCAGCTACGCATGTTCATTCTCCGGTCAGAAAGAGGATGACAGAAGCGGTTGCAGTAACCGTGGTGCCAGAACCAGAACCTGCACGTCGGGCTCCTGCCCCAGCTTACTCTATTGGGGTGCTTACGGAGCTTGCTCCTGCGATTCAGGATATACAGGCTCAACCTGCGCAAGCTGCGCCAGCGGATATTGCAGCAACGGATCTGCCTGCGTCTCTCAAACCAGCAACTGCAGCAGCGGCGCTAGCAACACAAGCGGCACTCCTTGTAACGGCAACGGTTATGCAACGCAAACCTGTAATACAGCCACATGTCCGTTCACTTGGGGTTCTTTCGGCTCATGTTCATGCTACACGGGTTGGTGCGGTTCCACTTGCGGCACTGCAATAAACGGTACATGTACTGCGGGCGCAACCAGCACGGATAGAAGCGGTTGCAGCAATAACGGTACAAGAACAAGAACCTGCGTCGGCTCATGCCCTAACTATTGGGGTTCTTACGGAGCTTGCTCCTGCGACAGCGGTTGGACAGGCAGCACCTGCGCAACTGCGGTTATTACGCCTGTTGTTTCTTACGCGGCAGCGGTAGTTAACTGCGATACTTACGGCAATAAGTCCTACAGTATTTGCAGTTCTACTTCACAGACCTATTATAATAATACGGAAGACTGCATACAGGAAAGCAGCTGTATGTATCCTGCAAGCACGGGCGCATCTTATTACTGGTACTCCTGTAACGGTTGGATAACCAATACATGGTGTCCCAGCGGCTATGCAAACGACCAAGCCTTGTGTAATGCTATGGGCATAGGTTATAAGTGTATGAAGTCTGCCAGCGGCAGCTGCGCAAGCAAGGTATACGAATATTCTTGCGACTGCCCAGGTCCTGAAAGAGGCAATTTATGTTATGCTAGAAAATGCCCCGAAGGTAATGAGACTTGGTCTTATTATCCTCAGAACTCAGGCTCAGGCTCTTACTTATCTTGCCAAGGCTACGAGTGTTCTAATGGTGCAACACGCTCTTGCAACAGATGCGGAACACAAACTTGCTCCGGCAACCTGTGGGGTCCTTGTAACGAACCCGCCTACTGCGTGGGAGATAAAAAATCCTGCGGTAACTGCGGTACGTCAACATGGAACGGCAGCGCTTGGAGCACCTGCTCCGAACCCGCCTGCTGCCCCGGCGCAACATTAGCATGTAGCGGGTATTGCAGCTATAAGACCTGTTCTGGCGGAGCTTGGACGGCCTGCTCTGCGGCAAGCGGTGTTTGCCTCCCTGGGGATAGTCAAAGCAAAAGCTGCCGCAAAAATGGACAGTTCGGCACACAGTATCGTTTCTGTAGCGATTTGTGCCAATGGGGTACTTATGGAACTTGTCTTGTTGACCCTCTCCCGTATTGCGAATGCGGAATATCAGGCGGAGAATGCTGCCCCTGCTATATAAACGGAGGTTTGTTGCCGGCTATTCAAAAGTGTATGTTGTACTAAGGATTTATAATTAAGTTTTACTAACGGGGGAGAATAAAAAATTCTCCCCCGTTTTTTATTTTTTAAATTTTTGTATTAAAACAGGATAAATAGTAAAATATAAACATACCTGTCGGCATCGGCGAGAAGTGCCGCCCAGGGATTTTAATTCTCGGAGGAATTTTTTATGCCGCTTTGGATATTCAGAGTGTCTTCTATTTTAGGGTTTCCTTTCCTAATTTATATTTTTGTTTCTCAGGATAAGCACAGCATTATGCTCGGCCTTTTGTGCGGTGTTATTCTTGTCGCTGCGGAGTATTTTATCAGCAGCTTAAAGTTTGTATCTTTGATGATAGGCCTCTTTGGCTCTCTTGCGGGATATGTGCTTTATTTCCTTTGCGATTATGCCGTATATAAAATGGCTATCCCCGATATAAGCAATTATTGGTACGACTACAAAACAGCCGCAGCGGGTATTCTTACCGTGCTTGGCGGTTTTTTAAGCATTATAAAAGCGCGCGAACTTGAAGGCCTTTCCAAAAAAGGCAGCCACATTAAAGTGCTTGATATGAGTTCCCTCATAGACGGCAGAGTGGTGGACCTTTGCGAAACTGGCTTCTTGCCGGGCGTATTGGTTATACCGCAATTCGTAATTGATAAACTTAATGTTTTGGCCTCATCAAAAGACCAGCTTGAAAAAGCAAAAGGCAGAAGAGGTTTGGATATTATTACCCGCCTTAAAGAACTTAAAACCATTCCCGTTCGCGTAACTTCCAAAGAAGCTAAGGGCGATAATATTGCCGAGCAAACTGTTTACCTTGCCAAACATTTTGGCGGGCAGGCCGTTACGATAGATTTTAACGTAAACAAAGCCGCTGTTATAGACGATGTTCCCGTCCTTAACATAAGCGACTTAACAACAGCCTTAAAGCCCGTCGTCCTGCCTGGGGAAAGTATGTCCCTCTTTGTTATGAAAGACGGTAAAGAAAAAGAACAGGGCATAGGCTACCTTGACGACGGCACAATGGTTGTGGTGGAAGATGGCCGCAAATGGGTTGGCAAGCGCGTGGAAGTGGCGGTATATTCCATATTGCAAACCTCCGCGGGCAGAATGATTTTCGCCAAAACCAAGCAACCCGTACAGGAATAAGTTTTTATGAAAAACGCCTCTGTGATTATTGTCGCGGGCGGCAGCGGTAAAAGAATGGGCCGTCCCAAACAAATGCTTCCGATTAACGGTAAACCCGTTTTGGAACGCAGCATAGAGGCGTTTTTAAAAATCCCGCAAGTCGGGCAAATTGTAGTAGTAACGGGCGAAGATATTTTTGAAAAAATATCCAAGCATTACAAAAACCTCACACACGCTTTAGCGGGGGAAACCCGCCTGCAGTCCGTAATCAACGGCGTTAACGCGCTTAATCCCAAATTTGAACTTGTAGCAGTGCACGATGGCGCGCGTCCGCTGGTAAGCCCCAAAGATATTAAAGCGGGCCTTGCAAGCGCGGCAAAAAATAAAGCTGCGGTGCTTGCCGTTCCCGTCAAAGACACTATTAAAAAAGTATCGGGCGGCAAAATTACGGAAACCTTAGACAGAAGCGTGCTTTACGCCGCGCAAACGCCGCAGTGCTACCGCGCGGAAATATTAAAAAAAGCCCTTAATAAATACGGCGATTTAAAGGACGCTACCGACGAATCCCAACTTGTAGAAAAGCTTGGCGTTAAGGTAGCTGTTGTAGTTTCCGACTATAAAAATATAAAAATTACCACACCTGAAGATATTATAATAGCAGAGGCATTATGCAAAAAAGAGCAAAAACGCAAATAAAAGTCGGTTTCGGTTTTGATATCCATCGTCTGGTGGAGGGCCGCAAACTTATTATAGCGGGTATGGAAATACCCCACCCCAAAGGTCTTTTGGGCCACAGCGACGGCGACGTTGTTTTGCACGCCGTGTGCGATGCCGCGTTAGGCGCAATAGCCGCGGGGGAAATTGGCGTTTTTTATCCTCCTACAGATTTAAATATTGCAGGCATCTCCAGTGTGGTTATTGCTCAGCGCGTGTTAGAAGTGCTTAAAGAAAAGCAGGCGGAAATTGTGCATATAGACTGCACGCTTGTTACCGAAGAACCCAAGATACGCCCGCACTACGACGCGTTAAGAAAATCCCTTAATAAAGTGTTCGGCATTGGTTTGCCCAATATCAGTTTTAAAGCCAAAAGCCACGAAGGCCTTGGCGAAGTCGGCCGCGGCGAGGCTATGATATGCCACGCGGTCGTAACAGTAAAAGCGAGGATAAATTAAATGAAAAAATTACTTCTTTCCATAATTTGCGCCACCGTTGCGCTTGGCGCGTGTAACACATACAGCGAAAAAAATTATAAAAAATATAAAGGCATCAGCTACGAACAGTACGAAGACATCCGCAAAGAACAGCAGGCGGAAACAAAGCAGGTGCCGATAGTTCCTCCCGTGCCCACAGTAGTGCAGGAAGAAGAAATTGAAACAGCCCAGCCCGTCGGTATGGAAGATTTAACAGGCACTGATAACGAAGTTATAGAAAGCACCAATAGCACCTACGGCGAAGCCGTGGTTGTAATGGCCTCCAAAAAAATACCGTTGGGGGAAAATGCCTCTTACTCCGATATGCAAAACTTTCAAACCGCTTTAGACGCGGCCTATAATACCGCACGCCGCGCATATCACGCGTCAGGTTTTACTTATGCAATTTCGCCCGCGGGCCCCGTTAATCCTCTTTCAGAGATGGACGTGCAATGCATATTAAGCGAAAGCCTTGCAAACGCCACGGGCAAAGCCGCGTGCGATTTATTTTTTAAACAAATACCGTTAGAATACAATAAGGGAAACAATGATACAGCTTTATAATACGCTCACAAAAAGAAAAGATAATTTTACTCCGTTAGACGGCAAAACCGCGGCAATGTACTGCTGCGGCCCGACCGTGTACAACTTTGCGCATATCGGCAATTTAAGAACTTATATTTTTGAAGACTTGCTTGGCAGAGTGCTTAAAGAAAATTTTGATTTAAAACACGTAATGAATATAACCGACGTCGGGCATTTAACTTCCGACGCGGACAGCGGGCAGGACAAAATGGAACTGGGCGCCGCGCGCGAAGGCAAAAGCGCGTGGGATATAGCCAAGTTTTACGAAGCTAAATTTTTTGAAGATTTTGACTCTCTAAACTGCGCCCGCCCCACCGTTACCGCCCGCGCTACCGAGCATATAAAAGAAATGATTGCCTTGGTAAAAACGCTGGAAGAAAAAGGTTTTACCTACAAAACTTCCGACGGTATTTATTACGATACCTCCAAATTTGCGCAGTATCATAACCTTGTGGGAAGAAGCCACATAGAAGGCCTTAAAACAGGCGCGCGCGTAGATTTTAACGACGAGAAGCGCAACCCCAGCGATTTTGCTTTGTGGAAGTTCTCCCCCAAAGATACCAAACGCCAAATGGAATGGGACAGCCCTTGGGGTGTCGGCTTCCCCGGGTGGCATATAGAATGTTCCGCCATGGCGATGAAGTATCTTGGCGCGACGCTTGATATACACTGCGGCGGCATAGACCACGTTGCCATACACCACACAAACGAGATTGCCCAGTCGGAAGCGGCCACGGGCAAGCAGTATGTGCGCTATTGGATACACGGCGAATTTTTGATATTACCCGCGGGCAAGATGTCCAAGTCCGACGGTACATTTGTAACTTTAGACACGCTTAAAGCCAAAGGCTATGACCCGCTTGATTACCGCTACCTGTGCCTTGGCGCGCATTACAGGACTCAGCTTGAGTTTTCTTACGACGCGCTGGACTTTGCCCGCCAAAGCTTAAAAGGCTTAAAGGAAAGGGTTTTAGCGCTGCGCGAAGCCGCAGGCGATGACTTTGCCGTAAAAGACCAAGAGGCTTTAACAAAAGTGCAAACCGCGTTTAAAGAAGCTATGGAGGACGACCTTAACACCTCCAAAGCGCTGGCAACCGTTTGGGATTTTACCAAAGGCCAAAGCGCGCCCTCAGATAAGCTTGCTTTTATAGCTTACGCCGATAAATTTTTGGGTCTTTCTCTTTTAAAAGAGAGCGAACAGAAACCTCTGCCTACGGCCGCGCAGGAGCTTTTAGCCAAAAGGCAGGAAGCGCGCAAAAATAAAGATTTCAAAACGTCCGACGAGCTTAGAGCGGAGTTGGAAAAGCTGGGCATAATTGTTAAAGATACGCCGAAAGGAACGGAATGGAGGTGGAAATAATGATAAACTTCCCCAAAGAATTTTTGCTTAAAATCCCCAAAACAGATTTGCATTTACACTTGGACGGTTCTTTAAGAATACCTACTCTTATAGAACTTGCCAAGGCGGAAAATATTAAACTTCCCGCCTATACCGAAGCGGGTTTGCGCAAAGAAGTTTTTAAAGATAAATATAAAAACCTGGGTGAATATTTAAGAGGTTTTTCTTACACCGTTGCCGTTATGCAGCGCGCGGAAAATATAGAACGCATCGCCTACGAACTTGCCCTTGATAATATAGCAGAAGGCGTGCGCTATATAGAAGTCCGCTTTGCGCCGCAGCAGCATTGCTCCAAAAATTTAACGCCCAGCGACGCCGTGCGCGCCGCCGTAAAAGGCCTTAGAAAAGCCGAGGCCGAACATAATGCCAAGGCGGAAGTTAAAGCGGGTAAAGATATACCTTTCCACTTCGGCATAATACTTTGCGCAATGCGCAGTTTTAATAAGGATATGTCGCCTTATTACGCCTATCTTATTCAAACGCTTGAGCATGCCGAAAAGGACGAAATTTTTGCGCTTGCTTCTTTAGAACTTGCCCGCATAGCGGTGATACTTAAAAAAGAAGGCAATCCCATAGTCGGCTTTGATTTGGCAGGGGAAGAAGCAGGTTTTCCCGCCGAGGACCATTGGAAATCTTACCAATATGTGCACGAGGCTTTTATCCGCAAAACAGTACACGCGGGCGAGGCTTACGGCCCCGAATCTATCTTTCAGGCCATTACGGAATGCCACGCAAACCGTATAGGCCACGGCACCTTTTTATTTGACGCGGACAGCATAAAAGACAAAAGCGTAAAAAACAAAAAGCATTATGTGGAAGAATTGGCGGGGTATATCGCCAGCGAACGTATCGGCGTGGAAGTTTGCATAACAAGTAATTTACAAACATTGCCCGAGATTAAAAAGGTGTCCGAACACCCGATATCAGAAATGATAAAACGCGGCCTTTCCGTCAGCATTTGCACGGATAACAGGCTGGTTTCCAACACCACCGTTACCAAGGAATACGAACTGCTTTGCAAAAATATCCCGCTGACAAAAAGAGAGTTTAGGAATATTGTTATAGCAGGTTTTAAAGGAAGCTTCTTCTTTGGGCCGTATAACGACAAGCGTAAGTTTGTGCGCAAAGCGGTGGAAATGTATAACAGGCTGGAAGCGCAGTATCTTAAATAACTCTTGCGCCGTTTAGCCGTTTAAAATTTAAAACCCCCGTTCCTTTTTTGGAACGGGGGTTTTTACTTTTAAATATTTTGAGTTCCTGGGGAAACAGAATTTCTCTGTCCCGTTTCTCTCAGTTCTATGCCGTAATGTTTTTGCACCTGTTTTATTGCCAAAAGGTGAAGATAGTCGTAATATTCAATTTCCAGATTCTCGGTGGGGCCTTTCATAACGGTAAATTTTTGGCAGTAAATAAAAGTTTTACCTTGTTCTTTTGCCTGTTTTATCTGCGCTTCGCGCGCGGCATTTTGTTGATATAAATTTATATAAGGCACGCTAAAGCGCGGCAGGGCTAGGACGGCAAACGCGGCGGCCGCCACAAAGATATATTTATAAAGTTTAAAATTATAAGCTTCCCGTAAGTATTCAATAAAAAATATAAAGGCGGCAAGCGCAAACAGCGAGGCGGAATAAAACACGCGCAAAGATATTGCGGGCGCATTAAACAAAACAAAAGCCAGCGTAAAACTTACGCCCCAAAAGAAAACCGAATATAAAAAGTTTTTGTTTTTTAATACGGGCGCGGGCTTATCTCCGTCGGCCGCGCAAACGGCAAGACCAATAATATTTATTACGGGGATAAAGAAAGATATTTTAAAAAAGTCATTCATCTTGCTTGCGTGCATAAACATTTTTTTAAGCATAGAAGATTGGCGGAAGTCCTCAAACACCCAGTAATCAAGCCTTTTATAAAGCCCCGGCGCACCAAACAGCGCGGCTAAACCCGCTGCAATACCAACCAAAGCCCAGTAGTACCAAAAGGGCGGTTTTATTTTTTTGTACAAGCAGTAAAGACCAAATAAAATAAAAATGCAAAGCGCCATAGGCGCATTATTTTCGTTGCTCATTCCCGTAAAAAAGGCAGCCGCAAAAACTCCTGCTTTTACCCAAATATTATTTGGCGGCGTAAAACCTTTTTCCAAGTTTAGGCGCAGTAATATTAAAAGCAGTAAAAAGCACGGCATAAGCCAGCTGTAGCTGCACGCGCCGTTCATCCAAAAGATAGTATTGTCGGGCTGGGCGGCGGCAAAAACGGAGGCCAGCATTATAATTGTAAACGGAAAAAAATCTTTTAAAGTTTTAAAATCAGGCAGGCGTAAAAAGATAAGGCCGTAAAGCTGAAAAACCACAAGCAGCTGAACTAAAGGATTTAATACTAAAAATGACCATTGCCCCAAGTATAAAAGCACATTGTTTACAAGCGCCCCTATGCGGGTATTTTCCGTCATATAGGCGGAAAGGAAACCCGTAAAAATATCTTTGACGGAGTTATAATTATTCCTAAATTCGTCCATTCCGTACGGGCGCAGAACGGAAAATATCAGTATAAAAAGCAGATAGCCCGCTACCACAGCCGTCCACGCCAAATAAGTTCTATTATTTTTGTTTTCGGGCATTATTAAATAACCTCGTTGAACGATTTAAAGTTGTGTATCTCTTTATTATTTATAAGCCGTACTCCAAAAAAGTTTTTAGTGTTAGAGGTATCTTTTTGGCTTAGCACGTCAAAAAAAGTTATGGTTAGGTTTTTTGTGGGGCCTTTAATAGGGACAAGTTCGTCGCACCACAGGGCGATTTGGCGTTTTTCTTTTGCGTCTTTTATAGCCTCCGCCCTTATTTGTTCCTGTTTGTAAAGGTTAAGATAAGGCTCGGCGAAGGAGGGGAAAATAATCAAAGTCATCGCAAATGCCGCGATAAAAAGATATTTATAAATATTAAACGCGTAATTGCCTTTAAGATATTTAACTATGAATATAAAAGAAAATATGGAAAACATTGAAGCCGAATAAAAGGCGCGCATAGGGGCGGCTGGTTCTATAAAAAGCAGGACGGCGGTAACAATTGAAAGCAGCCAGCAGACGGAGCTGCAAATAAAATCTATATTTTTTATTGCCGTAAATTTTTTATCCCACACAGCCAGCGCCATGCCGCAAAGCGTTATTATCGGCAGCATAAGATTTGCAAGAAGAAAATCATTTAAATTGGGGATATGCAAAATTAACTTTTGTTTTAAAGTCATATTGCGGAAAGAATCATAATGTATCGTATTAGGATTTTTATACGGCCCGGGCGCGGCAAAAAGCGCAGCTACGCCCGCGACAAGCCCCGTAAGTCCCCAAAAAAACCAAGAGGGAGTTTTTATCTTTTTAAATTTGCAGTAAAAGTAAAAAGCAATAAAAACAATCAAACCCATAGGCCCGTTGCTTTTATTGCTCATACCCACGATAAAACCCGCAAAAAGCATCATAATTTTTGTAAAAAGATTATCGGGCAGGGTATATTCGTGTTCTATAATAAGCCTGAACAGGCACAATACGCTTAAGAACACCAAAAACACCCAGCGATAACTGCACGCGCCGCTTATCCAAAATAAAGTATTGCCAGGTACCGTAATGGCAAAAACTGTTAAAATGGCGATAAGCATAAAAACATAAATATCTTTTGTTACCCTAAAGTTGGGCCAGCGCATAAACACAAAAAAGAAAGTGAGCATAACCAAACCCAGCTGAACAAGAGGATTTATTATTACAAAAGACCATTTGCCCAGATATAAAATGATAGTGGTAAACAAGAATCCCAGACGGGAGGTGAATTGTAAGTAGCCGGTAAAATATTCTTCTACGGCTTTTAAAAGGCTGTCGGGCACAAATAAATATTCTTTTATGCCGTAGGGGTATAAATAAGAGAACAAAGCAATAAACAGCAGGTATAAAAAGCATACCGCCGCCCAAAGAAGAACAGTGTTTTTTCTTTCGGACTGATTAGCCATTGCCACTTCCGCCGCCTTATGAAACAGACGGAGTTTAATTAAAAATTAATTCTCTCTTTTTCCACTACAAGAGGACGCTTAAGCACCTGCGTAAGCACAGCGCCCAAATACTCGCCCACTATGCCTATAAAGAAAAGCTGTACAGAGGAAAAGAAGAACAAAGATATAAGTATAGGCGCGGTGCCCATTGTAAACTTATCCCAAAACAAAAGTTTAAGAATAAGATAAAAAACCGCCATTGCAAAACTTAGTCCGCTTAGTATAAATCCGCCGATGGCCGCCAAACGCAAAGGCACTTTGCTGTGGTTGGTAAAGCCTATCATCGCATTATCGTAAAGGGTATAAAAATTATTTTTTGTTATGCCGCGTTTGCGCGCGGGCTGAGTGAAGGGGATAAAAGTTTTAGAATAACCCAGTTCGCATATAAGACCGCGCAGATAGGGGTAAGGGTCTTCAATTTTGCGCAGCTGTTCTATTACGGTTTGGTCGTAAAGGCCGAAGCCCGTGCAGTTTTCTATAAGCTGCGCGCCCGAGTCGTTTAAAAGATTAAGCAGCCAATAGTAGGTTTTGCGTATGATAAAAAATATTTCGCTTTCTTTTGTCTGCGTTTTTTTGCCCAAAACTATGTTGTAACCCTCTTCCCATTGTTTGATAAAGGCGGGTATCATTGAGGGCGGGTCCTGCAGGTCTGACGCCATATAAATAACCGCGTCCCCGTGGCATTGCAAGATGCCGTAATAGGGCGAGCGTATATGGCCGAAGTTGCGCGCGTTTGCGATAACCTTTAAATGTTTGTCTTTTGCGGCAATCTCTTTAAGTTTGGCTAAAGTTCCGTCGGTGGAGGCATTATCTACAACCAGCTGTTCCCAGTCGTATTTGTCCTGTAGTTTTTCCATTTCTTCTTTAACGCGGGCATAAAGTTCCGCCACATTATCTTCTTCGTTAAACGCGCTGGAAATTATTGATATTTTCTTTTTCATTTAAGTTTTCTCTCAAACACAAATTTTTTGTTAAGACCGTAGCCCAAAAAAGCCAGCGGCAAAACCAAAATAATGCCCGAAATATATAAGTTTTTAATCCCGCCCAGTTCAAAAGCTTTAAGGCAAAGCACATTGCACAAATAAACAACCGCGTAAACGCCAAAGAAACGGGCTAAAAGCCTGTTGTCGCCGTTTTTAAACACCAGCAGGCCGATTGTCTTAAAATTGAATAATACGCCTATAATAGTAGCAAAAAGCGGCGCAAAGATATAATTAAAACCCAGAAACACAAAGAAAGCAAAAGCGCAGTACCCAAACGCCGTATTAAGCGCGCCCACAAATAAAAAGCGTACAAATTGCTCGCTAAGGTGCGTTGCGCGCGCTATAAATTCCGTCAGTTTCCGCATAAAAACAACCGCTTTTTGCATAATATAAAGTTTAGCAGATATTTAATTGCTTTTGCAGGGCTGTTTTATATATTTTCAGAGGGAAGCGGCAGCAGCTTTTGCTTTACCCCGCTTTCTATATCCAGTCCGAAAATAAGATTTTTATCATAATTATTCAAATACACAAAATCGTAGTAATTAATGCTGAGGTTTTCCGTCGGGCCTTTAAGGGGAGAGACGGGCGGCAGAAACATCATTGTCCTGCCCGCCTGTTTGGCTTCTTCTATATGGCGCAGTCTTTGCGCGTCTTTTTGGTGCAAATCTAAATAGGGTACGCTCAAAAGCGGCATAACCGCCGCCGCCGCGCAAAAAGAAAGCAAAAAAAGCGGCTTAAAGTAATTGGCGTTATTCTTGGCGCTAAGGTATTTAATCATAAAAATAAATGCAATTACCGCGGTTAAAGACGCGCTGTAAAATACTCTGTTAAGCAAAAGCGGTACGGCAAATAAAACTGCGGCAAGCGTAAAAGAAACGCAAACAAAGAACGCGCTTAAAATAAAGTCTTTATCTTTAAGAACTTCCCTGCCGTTAATGCGCGCGGCAAAACCAAGGCCCAGCGCAGTCAGCGGAAGAACAAAAAGAGTATCGGCGAAAAAAGAATTTAAGCGCGGCAAATGCCAATATATTTTTTGCAAAAACCCCGCGTTTTTTATGTATTCCAAAGGTAAAGTTTTAAGGCGGTAATAAGACCCCGGCGCGCCGAAAAGCAGTAAAAGCCCGCAGATAATACCCGCTAAAGCCACATAGAACCAAGACGATATTTGTATTTTTTTATAACGCGCGTACAGCCAAAAGGCGCAGAAAAGAATAAGGAGCATGGGGGAATTATTTTCGCTGCTCATACCGGCAACTATACCGCCGAAGAACATTAAAAGTTTAAAGGGAAAGGTTATCTTAAAATTAATACCTTTTTCCGCCGCAAAGCGCAGCAGGCAAAGGAATAAGACGAAAACCAAAAACATCCAGCTGTAATTGCACGCGCCGCCAATCCAAAACAAAGTATTATCGGGTACGGCCGCGCAGAAGACGGACATAAGCATAATAAGCGCGAAAGGGTAAAAATCCTGACGGGATTTAAAATCAGGCAGGCGCAGATAAACCAAAAAGAATATCGCAAAAACCAAAGCCAGCTGAACAAGCGGATTTAAAATTAAAAACAGCCATTTGCCCGCCCATAAAATTAAATTATTAAATAAAAGTCCTATTCTGGGATTGCGGACAAGATAGGAGGTTAAAAATATAGCAATAGCGTCGCCGAAGGTTGGGGCGGTAAGCGCGTATTCGTCGCCGCCGTAAGGGTAGAGATAGGAAAAAACAAAAATAAAAGCGCAGTATGTGGCGCAAAGCGCGCCCCAAAGCATATAGTTATTTTTATATTTTGCTTCCGTCATCTTCAACCTCAATAAGGGGGGAGGATTCCTTTATTATGTAGGCGGGGCGGCGTTTGGCTTCCGCAAAAATTCTTCCTATATATTCGCCCAGTACGCCTATGGAGATAAGCTGCACTCCGCCGAAAAATAAAATAAGCACCGCCAAAGAGGCATACCCAGGGACATCTTTACCGTATAAGAAAACTTTTAAAATAATCCACGCGGCGTAT
The DNA here is from genome assembly GCA_964490555.1 of uncultured Elusimicrobium sp. Taxonomy (GTDB): domain Bacteria; phylum Elusimicrobiota; class Elusimicrobia; order Elusimicrobiales; family Elusimicrobiaceae; genus Proelusimicrobium. The sequence goes on from CAZBCE010000006.1 coordinate 26,168, forward strand.
ACAAAACTTAGCATAGCAACAAGCGCGCCAAAGTAAGTCCACAATCTTAACGGCAATGTGCTGGCGTTGAAAATACCGTCTAAGGCAAAGTTCCATAACTTCCAGTAAGACCATTTTGTTGTTCCCGCGCTGCGTTTGGGGCGGGTGTATTCTACGCCGATACTTTTAAAACCGACCCAGTTGAAAAGGCCTTTCATAAACAGTGTATTTTCGTCTATCTTTTTGATGGCGGCAAGCACTTTCGCGTTCAATAAACGGAAGTCGCCCGTATTATGCGGCAACGGGCGCGGCGCGAAAATATTGTGTATTTTATAAAAACTTTCGGAAACAAATTTCTTTATAAACCCGTCGGAAGTCCTGTCCGCGCGTATGCCGTAAACCATATCGTAACCTTCTTTCCATTTTGCCACAAAGTCGGCTATTACGGCGGGCGGGTCCTGCAAATCTATATCCATAGGCACAACGCTTTTGGCGTGTGTGTTTTGCAAGCCGCAAAGCAGGGCGGCTTCTTTACCGAAGTTTCTTGAAAGACTTATATATTTTACTGACGGGTTTTGTGCCGCGTGCGCTTTTAAGACTTCAAGGGTATTATCTTTGCTGCCGTCGTCAACAAAAAGGTAACCGTAATCAAGCCCCAGTTTTTTAAGTTCGGGCTCTACGGCTTTAAAAAATAATCCTATGGCTTCCTGCTCGTTATAAACGGGAACTAATATTATTAAATCTTTCATTTGCGCACCCTTCCGCATTCAAATTGCACGCGGGGCTGTAAAACCCCTTCGTCTGACATATTATATATTATTTATTTTCGGCGGCAGACTATTTGCCGTCTGTTTTATCTTCCGCGTCGTTTTTAGGCGGATTGGGGATAAGATGGTCAAAAAGGCTTATACTCTTTTTAGCTTTTTTTACCGCTTCGGAGGTTTCCGCTTTGACGGCGTTAATATATTTTTCGCCCGTGTTTTTAACTTCAGGCACTAAGTGGCGCACAAGGGATAAAAATATATTTTTTTGCCTTAACTGGTATTCCAGCTGTTGTATTGTTTGGGGTGGTTCTTCTTCCCACGGCTCGTCGTCTGATAAATCTTTTACAAAGTTGAATTTTTGTTTTGCAAACACGCTTCTCTGCCCCGTTACCAAAAAGCTTAATATGCACGATACCGCGGCATAAGGCGCAATAGTCGCACCGAAAAGTTCAATAGCCATAACGCTTGCCGCCAGCGGGGTATTAGCCACGCCCGCAAGCACGCTTACCAAGCCCAAAGCCGCAAAAGTCAGCGGACTAAAGCCTGTTATCTGCGCAAAAAAGCTGCCCGCGTGCGCGCCTATAAAAAACACGGGCGTTATAATGCCGCCCACGCCGCCTGCGGCAAAAGTAACTGCGGTTGTAAGCATTTTAAAAATAAAAGCAAATGTATCTGCGGGGCCGCCCGCCAGCACGGCTTCCACCCTCTCCATACCAAGGCCCAGATATACGGGGGAGGTAAGCAAAGCAATAAAAACCACCAGCGCACCGCCAGTAAAACATTTTAAAAATGGGGAAAAGCGAAGAGAGATAAAGCGGAATATTATTTTAGCCAGCTTCATAAGTTCTATAAATAAAAGCGACACAAGGCCGAAGAATAAACCCGCCGCCATAACCTGCAAAAGCGAACTGTCTATATTAAGCGCTTTAAGAGTGAGCGGGTGGTAAAGATATTCCACGCCCATCATATGCGTTACCTGAAAGGAAGTTATACCCGCTATAAACGCGGGGAACATAACCTCGTAAAACACTTTGCCGACGCTTAAAACTTCCAAACCGAAAAGCGCGCCCGATATCGGCACTCCGAATACGCCCGCAAAGCCCGCGCTTACGCCGCAAATCATAAGTTTGCGTCTTTCGTTGGGGTTGAAGTTAAAAAATTTGGAAAAGAAGGAAGCCACGCCCGCGCCCACATCGGCACAAGGCGCTTCTTTACCTGCGGAACCGCCTGCGGAAATTGTTATTATCGGCAAAAAGAAAGCTTTTGCCGCGGAGATAAGCGATATAGGCTTACGCGCGTTGATGCGCGCTATTGCGGCGTCGGTGGAGTAATCTGTATCTTGCTCGGCTATTTTGCGCGCAAGGATGTGAACTATATAAAAAGCGAAGGGCATTACAAAAAAGTAATACGGCACTTTGTTTGTAACGCCCACGCTTAAACCTAAGAGTTTTAAAAAGAAAGAATTAAATATACCTACAACGATGCCTATAAAAGTAGACGCCAGAAACCACTTTAGAATATTAAAAAAAGCAATTTTTTTTCTTAATAAAAACTCTGTCTTCATCTCTTATATATTACGCAGCAACATAAGGCCGAGGCCCAAAAACACAAGAGAGAGTAATATCTTGGCCACGCCTAAGTGCTTTTTAAAGAAGTTATTTATACCTTCCGATTTATAACCGATTGCGGAAAGGATAAAAACAGCCAACAGCGGCAAAATAAACATTACGTTATATAGCAAAAGCATTGCCGTTGCCTGAAGGCGGAAGGCAGGGTCTTTCATAATAAGCACGATGGTGGGGATATAAACCTGTCCCGTGCAAACGGCCTCCACCAGAGAAACTATAAAACCCACCGCCAGAGAAGCTATTACAAGTCTTACGGGGTGGCGTTCTTCTTTATTCCTTAAAAAGAAACCGATTATTTTGTTAATTCTCGTCTTTAAGTTGGCAGGCAGCTGCAAAAGCATTGTTTTGCTGTCTTTGGTTTTGCGGTACATTAAAAAGTCGTAAATGCTGAGCGCAAAAAAGATAAAGCAGATTAAGGCCGTGAGTATATAGAAAATTTTTATTACTATCTGGAAAGATTCCAAAGCGTAAAGAACTTTAAACAATCCCAAGCCTAAAAGGATATATGTAATAAACACCGCAAGGCAGTATGCCCCGCCGACGTATATAACCTCTTTGCGTTTATAACCGTATACGGTAAGGAAGGACACAAAAAATACTATTACAGCAAAGGCGCACGGGTTAATACCGTCCACAAGGCCGTTGGTAATAATTGCGGCAAAGGTAATTTGGTTAAAGGAGGTTTTTACATCCACATTGCCTATGGATTTGGTGGTTGCATTGCTGATTATTGCGCTTTCTATTGCGGCTTCGGAGTAAAGGTTAATATCTTCGGGGTAGCCTAAAAGAAAGTGGTCGCCCACTACAAGCGCGGGAACGGCGGCGGGGCTGTTGTATTGCTTTGCAAGGTCAGCCAATTTTAAATTGTTAGCTTCTACGGAAGTATCCATATCTATAAAATTTACTTTATCGCCGTACATCTTTTTAAGTTCGGGATAATATTCTTTTTTAAATTTTATGCAGTGCATACAGGAAGGCGACGTAAACACATAAACATCGGGCTTTGTCTGCGCCAAGGCGGCCACAGGCAGGAAAAGGAAAATAAATAAGAGCAGCTTTTTCATCATAATCTCCGTTATAAGTTGTAATTTGTTTTTATAAATTCCGCTACGCCGTTCATAACCATGTTAACGGACATAAGCACCAGCAACATACCTGTTAATCTTTCCAAAGCTATCAGCCCGCGTTTGCCAAGCAGATTGCTTATGGGGAAAGACAATAACAAAATTGCCCCGTTTACGGCAGAGGCCACGAGTACGGCTATCAAAAGATAAAATACCTTGCTTAGAGGGCCGGAAGAAAGTATTAAGAGCATACTTAAACTTGCAGGGCCCGCTATAAGCGGCATTGCCAAAGGAACGATAAAGGGTTCTTCTTCCTTAAGGTTTTTGGGGGAATCGTCTTCAAGCGAGTTAAAAACAAGCTTGATAGAGATTATAAACAGTATTATCCCGCCCGCTATCCCCATAGAGGACTGGGCTATGCCCAAAAGATTTAAAAATTTGTTGCCTATAAAAAGGAAGGTAACCATTATAAAAAGAGCTATTACAAGCTCACGCACTAAAATAAAAGTGCGTCTTTCGGGGGAGACTTTTTTTAAAGCCGTTATAAAGAGTGGAATGTTCCCAAACGGGTCCATTACCAAAATCAGCGTTACTACCGCGGAGAGAATTATTTCCATAAAAAACACCTTATTTACAACATAAAGCGGCTTTCATCGCCGCCGTTATATTTATGATACTAAATTGGCGGGCTATTTAAAAGTAAAAAGCCATTTAATTAAGACAGGAAGTTTATACAAATAAAAACCCCCGCCGTTAAGCAGGGGTTTTAAAACATTGTTTACGCTAAGAATTAGGATAAACCTAAGGAAGCGCAAATACCGGATGTAGAAGCACCGCCGGTGGATGTACCATCGGAGCAGGTTACTTTACCGGAGTAGTATTCTCTGGTGATCGTGTAGCCGCTTGTGCCGCCGCCGTTTCTGGTGGCTGTTACTTTACC
>CAZBCE010000006.1:30642-40168 GCA_964490555.1 uncultured Elusimicrobium sp.
AGATACCCTCCCAGGTATGATGATGTAATTTATGTAACCGAGCTGGCTACGAAATATAGTGTACTCTTAAATCATTCTATTGTCAATGTTTTTTATTTATTTTCTGCCCTGTAATCTTATACCGTCTTGCTGTATAAAAAATATCCCCCTGTTACGGGGGATATTTTAACTGTTAAGTATTGTTTAAACCCTAGTCAAGCGGGTGCGGGTCTGTTTTAACAAAGGAGTCTTTGCAACCCGGGTTCTCAGGGTCATTGGCATATCCGCAGGAGTACATATAGTTCCAAGAGCCGCCTGCTTTGCAGTTTACGGTATGGTTATATCCGTCGCAGCATCTTATTTCCATTACATAGTACCCCGTGCATGCAGACCATGTAACGTTCCATTTACCGTTGTTGCAGGTTATAGAAGTTGCCGTTTGTATGCCGCAGTCATTGCAATCTTGTCTGCCGGCAGGCCTTGTTGCAGGATTGCACTCACATGAATCCCACGAGCATGCAGAGTTACAAATTTGAATGCCGCCGGTGCCGCAGGATTGTGTCGCGCCGGGTGCGCAAGTGCCGCCGCCCGTGCATGTGCCCCAATTGCCCATGGTCCAATTTCCTGTTGCAGTATCGCAGGAAACCGTTCTTGTTTGTGTGCCGCAATTCCCGCAGGCTTGGCTTTCCGCAGGTTTTGTACCCGCATCGCAGGTTTGGCCCGTGCATGCGCTCCACGCGCCGCAGGCGCCGCCGCTGCAATCTGCAGTGCAGGTTCTGGTTTGTGTGCCGCCGTTGCCGCAGGATTGCGAAGTGGGTTGAGTTTGTGTGGGCGCGGTGCAAGTTCCCGTCCAAGAGCCTGTTGCCCAAGTACCGTTATTGCAGGTAACGCTTCTTGTCTGCGTGCCGCAGCCGCTTGCGCAGGCCTGTGTAGCCGCAGGCTGGGTGCCGGTGCATGTTGTAGTAACACAGGTGCTCCACGCGCCGCAGGCGCCGCCGCTGCAACTTGCGCTGCAAGTTCTTGTCTGCGTTCCGTTTGTGCCGCAGGTTTGCGAGGTGGGTAAAGTTTGAGTCGGCGCTGTGCAGGTTCCCGTCCAAGAGCCTGTCGTCCAAGTGCCATTGTTGCAGGTTACGCTTCTTGTCTGCGTACCGCAGCCGCTCGCGCAGGACTGGCTGGCGGCAGGCTGAGTGCCGGTGCATGTCGGAGTAGGCGGTTCAGATGGGGTTTCTTCCCCGGAGCAGGTATCGTTAGGCAGGTCAAGAACATCGCATATATCGCCGTCTGCGGTATTGTCGTTTCTGCAGCAAACTTCCCCTGTTGTGTAATTTCTTTCTAGGATATAAGATTCATTACCGCGTCTTGTAGCTTTAACTTTGCTTACAGTATCATCGGTGCCGTCCAAAAGAAAAACAAAATATTTTGTGTTGTAAGAACTGCCCTTGGCGGCTGCTTTGGTGTTAAAGTCCACTAAATCAGAATCTAAATCGGCAAAATCTGAGGTATACTTTTCGTTAACGGCAAAATAACGTTCCTGTGATTTTCCTATAACTGCAAGAATATTTACTGCTTCAGTACCTTTCTGCTTTTCAACCACTTTTACATACTGCGGCATAGCCATAGCGGCCAATATGCCGATAAGCAGGACGGTAACTAAAAGCTCCATCATCGTAAAACCTTTTGTATTAGCCATAAAATACCTTTCCTTTTTAATATATACAGTAGTCTAGCAGTATAAAGTATATTAGTCAATTACAATATATAAAAGTTAAACTCCCCGTTTTGACACGGGGAGTTTAAGCTTTTTAAACTTTTATCTTAACTGCAAGTGCAGGTACAATTATAAGAGTCGCAGTGTCCCGGCCTCCAGCAAGGTATTCCGCTTTCAGGAGAGCTGCAGCTTGAAGGACATCTGGTGTCAGGGTACTCCTCCTCAGTGCACAATCTCCCGGGGATTAGCTTAACAGTGCAGGTTTTGCTTGTGCAAGTGCCTGTCCATCCTCCGCAGGTGCCGCCTCCGCAGGTGGCAGTGCAGGTTCTTGTCTGCGTGCCGCAACCGCTTGAGCAGGGTTGTGAAGTAGGCTGATTTTGCGTCGGACCTGTGCAAGTACCCGTCCATGCGCCGCAGCTTCCGCCGTCGCAGCTGGCAGTGCAGGTTCTTGTCTGCGTGCCGCAACCGCTTGAACAGGGTTGTGAAGTGGGTTGAGTTTGCGTCGGGCCTGTGCAAGTACCCGTCCATGCTCCGCAGCTTCCGCCGCCGCAGCTTGCAGTGCAGGTTCTTGTCTGCGTACCGCAGCCGCTTGAGCAGGGTTGAGAGGTGGGTTGGGTTTGCGTCGGGCTGGTGCAGCCGCTTTCATTCCATGCGCCGCTTGACCAAGTGCCGTTGCTGCAAGTTACGGTTCTTGTTGCAGTTCCGCAACCGCTTGAGCAGGTTTGGCTTTCCGCGGGTTTTGTCGCCTGGTCGCAGGTTTGATTTGTGCAGGTGCTCCACGCGCCGCAGCTTCCGCCGCTGCAAGAGGCAGTGCAGGTTCTTGTCTGCGTGCCGCCGTTGCCGCATGTTTGTGAAGTAGGCTGGGTTTGTGTCGGGCTGGTGCAAGTACCCGTCCAAGAGCCTGTTACCCAAGTTCCGTTATTGCAGGTTACGCTTCTCGTCTGCGTGCCGCAGCCGCTTGCGCAGGCTTGCGTGGAAGAGGGTTGTGTTCCCGTGCAGCCTTGGCCCGAGCAGGTACCCCATTCTCCGCAGCTTCCGCCGCCGCAGGTGGCTGTGCAGGTTCTGGTTTGCGTGCCGCTTGTGCCGCAGGTTTGCGAGGTGGGTAAAGTTTGAGTCGGCGCTGTGCAGGTGCCCGTCCAAGAGCCCGTTGCCCAAGTTCCGTTGTTGCAGGTTACGCTTCTTGTCTGCGTACCGCAACCGCTTGAACACGCCTGACTTGATGCGGGTTGTGTTCCCGTACAAGTAGGAGCGGGGGGTTCTTCTCCCTCCGCGCAGATATCGTTAGTTATATCTAAAACATCACACATATCGCCGTCGGCGGTATTGTCGTTTCTGCAACAGACGTCGCCTGTCGTATAGTTTCTTTCTAATATATAAGATTCGTCGCCGCGTCTTGTAGCCTTAACTTTGCTTACATTATCGTCTGTCCCGTCTAAAAGGAAAGCAAAATATTTTGTGTTGTAGGAAGTCCCCTTCGCTGCCGTTTTGGTATTGAAATCTACAAGGTCTGCGTCTAAGTCTGCAAAATCGTTGGTATACTTTTCGTTAACGGCAAAGTAGCGTTCCTGTGATTTTCCTATAACCGCCAAAATATTTACTGCTTCAGTACCCTTCTGCTTTTCCACAACTTTTACATACTGCGGCATTGCCATAGCCGCCAATATGCCTATGAGCAGAACGGTAACCAAAAGTTCCATCATTGTGAAGCCTTTTGTATTGACCATAAAAACTCCTTGGTTTGAGCCTGTCAAATAAAGACAGGATAGTCTATCAGTAAAATAGGGATTAGTCAATTGACACTTGGACCCCCTAACTGATACCATTTTTACAGAGGAAGGGGGAACTGATATGCAAACAGGAAAAGACAATAAAAATGAAAAGGCTGTTGCCGTCTTTGCTGGCGGGTGTTTTTGGGGTGTGGAATATCTTATGCAAAAGGCCAAAGGCGTGATATCCACGCAGGTAGGATATACGGGCGGGCATAAGCAGAACCCTACATATAAGGAAGTCTGCGCGGGTAATACAGGCCATTTTGAAGCTATAAAAATAACTTTTGACCCTGCTATTACCGATTTTGAAACGCTTGCCAAATTGTTCTTTGAAATTCACGACCCCGCCCAAACCGACGGGCAGGGGCCGGACTTGGGGGAGCAGTACCTGTCTAAAGTTTTTTACGCCGATGACGCACAAAAGCAAACAGCGCAAAAACTTATAGATATTCTAAAGAGTAAAGGCATAAAAGTTGCCACGGAACTTTTGCCGCTGGGCGTATTTTGGCCCGCGGAAGATTATCACCAAAACTACTACAACCATAAGGGAACGGTACCTTATTGCCACGCTTATACAAAAAGATTTTAGGAGGGGAATATATGATAAATAATTTAAAAGATTTAAAGGATTTCAAATTAAACGGTATTGATGCCGAGGGGAAAGAAGTTATATTTAATTTGGCAGATTACGTCGGCAAGAATGTTGTTCTTTATTTCTATCCCAAGGATAATACGCCAGGCTGCACGCAGGAAGCCTGTGATTTTAGGGACAATATAAACCGCCTCACGGGCAAAGCGGTTGTGTTCGGCGTAAGCGCCGACAGTATAAAAAGCCACATAGGTTTTAAACAAAAACATGATATTAACTTTGCGCTTATTTCCGACGGGGATAAACTTTTAGCGCAGGCCTTTGGCGTATGGGCCCAGAAATCATTTTTAGGCAAAAAATATATGGGCATAATACGCAGCACTTTTTTGTTTGATAAGAGCGGCGCGCTTGCAAAAGAGTGGCGCGAAGTAAAAGTTAAAGGCCACGTTGACGAGGTTTTGGCTGCTCTTAAATAATTTATTTGAAAGAGATATATTAACTGAAAAGGCCGCCTTTAAAAGCGGCCTTTTTTTGTATCTTAAAAAAAGATTTACCTTACCGGAATTAAATCTTCATACACGGTAAATTCTTCTTCGGAAGACTGCGCGTTACATTCCCTGCATAAAGGCACTATGTACCAGCTGTTGTCGCAGCTGTCGCATTTTTTAACGTGCGCGCCAACCTCCGCGCTGTTTATGCAGCGTCCGCAGTCCCGCGCTTTTCTGCCTATGCTTTCTTCCCAAAAATGCAGCCAGGATTTATATCCCTCAGGAACGCTTCGCTGTGCCGTACCGTTTAGATTTCTTACTTTTGTTGACATATACCTTCCGTTTAAAAGGCAGGAAAACTATTTTTAATTCTTATCCCCTGTTTTCTGTGCCCTTGGCTTTATTATACATATTGTTTCAAAATATTTATAATTAAATATAATTATATGTATGCGGAGATATATTTTATTATCCCGCGCGTAATGGCGTTTTATCTTTATTCCTCTTAAAAATCCCATTGTAAAAAAAAGTTTTCGGGGCTAATATATTAATATAAAACAATTATTATAAATAGGGGGAAGTAAGGGTATAGCAGATTATTAAGATTTGTCCGCCTACATTTGCAACACGGGGGGTGTTACTATGGAGCTGGAAACCCTGCTTGAAGAGTTTTCTAAACGAGGTATATTTTTAGAGCGCGGAATAGGCATAAAATATACCAGGGAGTATAATTTTTTCTCTTGCGTAAGCAGCGGCAATGTTTCTTACACCACGGCGGACGGGTGGAACGAGGTTATCTTTCATATATACAACAACTCCGTAGAAGATATAAGTGTAAGTGGCCCGCGCGCAAGACATATAGAGGATGTTTATAAGGAAATAGAAGCGGAGTTTTTTAACAGTCGTCCCCGCAGAATTTTTGGTATTTTTTAGTAGCTATACAGGCAAAGGGCCGTCCGTGTTTTATCAGCGGGCGGCTTTTTTATGATATTTTTTATACCATATATTTATGAATAAGCTTATAACCTTAAAAAATATTACCGAAGTCCCCGCAAAAGAAATTGCCGCCCTTGCAAATAACAGGGCTGTATCTATAAATTTAAGGGACGCTTTCCCTTACCCCTATAGCGAGGCGGACGGCATTGCCTTTTTGGAACTTTGCAAAGCAAGAGGCCTTGGCTATAATTACGGTATCTTTAACGAAGATAATGTTTTTGTAGGCGGCTGCGGCATAATACCCAAAAAAGATATTTACAGGCTTACGGCGGAAATAGGCTATTGGATTGGCCAGCCTTACTGGGGCCGCGGTTATGCCACGCAGGCCGTTAAGCAACTGGCGGAAGTTGCCTTTAACGATTTAAAACTGGTAAGAATTTACGCCGAGGTCTTTGGGCGGAATACTGCATCTATGCGCGTGTTGGAAAAGGCTGGTTTTACGCTTGAAGCCGTATTAAAAAAGAATATGATAAAAGAAGGCGAAATTATGGATTCTTATTTATATTCCCGCGTGGCACCAGATTAACAACAACTTTAAAAATAGATAATAAAAAGGTTGCCCGTGTTTTATTTGCAGGCAGCCTTTAATATTTTATTGTGGCGTGCTTTACGGGGACAATAAAAAAGGTCATCTTGTGCAAGATGACCTTATAAAATAAAAAAACGCCCCCTAGGAGAATCGAACTCCTCTCACCAGATTGAAAATCTGGTGTCCTAACCGATAGACGAAGGGGGCATTTATATGCGCTCGGTGAGATTTGAACTCACGGCCTCCCGCTTAAAAGGCGGATGCTCTACCCCTGAGCTACGAGCGCTTAAAAAACTTAAAAATTGTTTAAAAAAGAGCAAAAAATATTGGGGCTTTAACCCCAACAATTAAATTTTACCAAAAATATTTTTTGTTGTCTACAAAAATTATTCGCGCTTTTTACCGCGCCACGGTAATATTTTTAACTTAAAATATTATAGCAAATTTTTTTAACCCTAAAAATAACAAACTTACGTTTTACGACGTAGAAATTTTTTTAAAATATTACTTTTCCCGCCGTGCGCCGCCGCGCGCGCCGCCTGCACGCCCCTCTTTTTTGCGGCGGATTATTCCCGTTTTTTTACCTGCGCCGCTCTTTCAAACGCGGTTTATATTACAAACTTCTCCCCGTCATAAGGCGCAAATGTGGCCGCAAAAATATGGCCCGCGGCGGCAAGGGCCTCGTCGCGCTGCTCAAGATTAACGTAATCGTCCGCTTTAAAATGTATCAGCGCCATAAGTTTTGCATTTGCCTCCAGCGCGGTCTGCGCCGCCTGCTGGGGGTTTAAGTGCATCTTATTTGGCGTTTGCCCCGGTAAAAAGGAACATTCCGTAATAAATAAATCCGCCTCTTTTGCCAGTTCCGTAAGGTTGGCGCAGGGGCCGCTGTCCAAACCGTAAACAAGGGTTTTGCCCTCGGCTTCCACTCTAAAACCTATGGTGGGGACTATATGAACAAGCTCTTTGTATTCCAGATTAAAAGGCAAATCTTTTGCTTGAGATACGGGGATAATATCCACTTTCATCTTATGGCTTTGCGGCGTTTGCATAAAGGGCGGGCGCATAATGGCTTCCAGCTCCTTTTTCATCTCGTCGGCTAAAATTATTTTAACGCCGTCCTTCCAGTTAAAAATATTTAAAAACTGCAAACCCTGTATATGGTCCATATGCAAATGGCTTAAAAGGAGGTAAACGGGTTTGTCATTTTTTATAAGGTCAAAAGTTTTGTAAAGTCCGCCGCCAGCGTCAAAGATAATATAAGCGTTCTCGGTTTCCGCCAGAACGCAGGTTGTATTTCCCGTATGAGTATCAAACCAGCCGTTAGTGCCTAAAAAGGTAATTTCCATATATTTACCGCCTGTAAAATTATAATTGTTCCGCTTAAAACAGCGGAAAGTTTAAAAACATATTTTTAATATCATACTTTTTTTTATACTATATATGTATATGCAGAAATATTGCGCTTTAGATTTATTTCTATAACACACAGGATAAGGAGATTTTATGGGAAAAAGAATAATAACGACGCCCGCCGCGCCTAAGGCAATAGGGCCTTACTCTCAAGCGGTAAGAAACGGCAGCTGGGCCTTTATATCGGGCTGTCTTCCGGCTGACCCTGTAACGGGCGAACTTACGGGCGGCGATATTCGCACCCAAACCCGTCGCGTGCTGGAAAATATGAGCGAAGTTCTTAAAGCCTGTAAAATGGATTTCAGACATGTTCTTAAGACGACGGTTTTTGTAACCAATCTTTCCGATTTTGCAGATATGAATGAAGTTTACGCAGAGTTTTTTAAAGAAAATCCTCCTGCCAGAAGCACGGTGCAAGTAGCCGCGCTGCCAAAAGGGGCACTGGTGGAGATAGAAGCGGTAGCAAGAAAGTAGTTTAAACAATGGGGGGCTTAAGATGCCGATAAGTTTACAGGAAAACGAACTGATGAAAAGCAGGAGCGCTGGGGTGTTGCTTCCGCTTTTTTCAATGAGAAGTGCGAGTGATTGGGGCTGCGGGGATATGGCCTCTTTTAAGGAATGGATAAGTTACTTGGGCGGAGAGGGCATAAAGATATTGCAGATTTTGCCCATACACGAAACCGCCGCGGGCGAAAACTGCCCTTACACTGCTTTAAGCGCCTACGCAATAGACCCTGTATACTTAAGCATTGAAGACGTGCCTGAAGTTAAAAAATCAAAAGAAGCGCAGGAACTTATAACTCAAACCAGAGATGAGATTAACTATTGGCGCGCGGAAGCTAAAGCGCATTTCAAATATATTAAAGCCGCCAAATATAAAGTGTTGTGGGAAGCGTATAATTACTTTTTAAAAGAAGAGCAGGCAAAAAATACTTCGCGTTATCAGGATTTTCTTGCTTTTGAAAAGCAGCACAGCGCCTGGCTTGTTCCTTATTCCATCTTCAGAACTTCTAAAGACCTTATGGGCTGGAGCAGCTGGAAACACTGGGAAAACAATTTAAAGCAAATCAATATAGCTTACCTTAAAGAGTTTGCCGTAAATCACAGCAGGCAGATGATGTTTTTTATTTATGTGCAATGGTTATTGCAGCGCCAGCTGGAAGAGGTAAGAACGCTTGCCAAAGAAAAGGGCGTGCTTATATTCGGCGATATTCCCTTCGGCGTTAACTTTGACAGCGCGGATGTTTGGAGCAATCAGAGAAAGTATATCTTGAGCGCGGAAGTCGGCGCGCCGCAGGACCAGTTTTCCAAAGGCGGACAGAAGTGGGGCCTTCCCGCTTATAATTGGGGAGAGATTGAAGCCTCTAACTTTATGCTTTGGCGCGCAAAAATAAAACGTGCCTGCGAAATTTATGACATCTTCCGCCTTGACCACCTTGTGGGATTCTTCAGAACATGGATTTTTGAAGAGGGCGACGAAAAGGGCCGCTTTGATATTAAAGACGAAGTTGCGCAAAAGAAACGCGGACAGAAATTTTTGGAAGCCGTCATAGAAACGGCGCAGGGCAAATTACCCGTCGGGGAAGACCTTGGCGTTATACCCGATTATATGCGCGAATATATGAAGGAAATCAGCCTTCCCGGTTACCGTGTTTTAAGGTGGGAGAAGGATAACGAAGTCTACCGCGAACCGCGCAATTATCCCGTCGCTTCTCTTTCTACCACGTCTACTCACGATACCGAAACGCTTAAAGAATGGTGGGAGCAAATGCCCGCTTGGCAGCGCGCCAATGTGTGGGAAATGGTTTCAGCCGTCAAGACCGACGGTAATATTCCCTTTTCCGCCCACGTCCAAAAGGCTGTGTTAAGGCGCGTTATGCAAAGCGCGTCCTGCTTGGTTATTATTCCCGTGCAGGATATTATAGCCTCCACGGACAGAATTAATATCCCCGGTACCGTAAGCGAAGATAACTGGACTTACCGTATAGACTGCGAAACGGCTGAATTTAATTCTAAATACTCCAAAGAGATGCAGATGGTTAAGGACCTTATTAAAGA
>CAZBCE010000007.1:0-34161 GCA_964490555.1 uncultured Elusimicrobium sp.
ACATCGCGCTTCTGCGCGGTTTGCGCGGAAACGGTAAAAACATCTTTTTCAATTTTTTCCAATTCGCTTTGGTCGTTTTTACCGCCGCAGGCGGCAATCATTACCGCCGCAAATGTTAAAAGTACTAATTTTTTCATTTAATTATAACCTCTTTACCTACTGCATAATTTAAATCCGCTATCGCCGTAAGGGCGTCGTGAACGGCTTGCACATACTGCACCTGCGCGTCGTGAAGAGCAAGGGCGCTGTCGTCCAAATCAAGCCTGCTGGCAAGCCCGTTTCTGTATCTTAAAGTTGTTCTTTCAAGATTTTTATTGGCCTGCGCTATCGTATCCTGCGTCGCGTTGATGCGCTTGCGGGATTCCTGTAAATTAAGCCAAGCCGTTTTTACCGCTATTCTTACATTGCGCTTAACGTCTTGGTCCTGCAACAAAGCCTGTTCGTAAGCAAGCTGTTTTTGCTTTACTACGGAACTTACGCGAAAGCCCTCAAATAAAGGAATGCTTATTTTAAGCCCCGCATTTGTACCGTAAGAAGAATTATCGCTGGCCGTCGGTATTATTACGGAATCGGAAGAACCCGTGTGCTTTGCGTTTATAAAGGCCGAAACTTCGCCAAAATGGTCCGCGCGGGCAATTTTTATCTGCTCTTCGGCAATCTTAACATTAAGGGAAGATATAACTATCTCAGGTCTGGCTTCTTCCGCCATTGTGTAAAGTTCGCTCAGTTCAGGCGTTTTGGTATCTAAGACTTCGCCTATCTGCCAGGTAAGATATAAAGGTTCTTCGGGGTCTTTATTTAATAATCTTCTTAACTGCAAAAGGCCGAGGTCGTAATTATTAAGCGCTTTAATTAAGGAGGGCTCGCTGTTTGCCACTTTAACCTGCTGGTTAAGCACGTCCAAGTCGCTTGCAAGACCCTGTTTATATTTAAGTTCAATTTCTTTTAAATGGCCCTTTGATATATCAAGGTTCATCTGCTCCACCTGCGCTGCGGCGTGCGATAAAATAATGCCGTAGCACAGAGTGCTTACCATATTCTTAATATTGTTCTGCGTTTCCTTAAGCTGTAAATATCCGCTTTGGGAATACATTTTACCCATATTAATACCCGCGTTTACCGCGCCGCCCTTCCACAACAGCAAAGAGGCTTCCGCCGACGCGCTGGTGGCGTTATCAAGGCTGAAGCGAAAGCTGCCCATGGAAGTAATTGTGCTTTGCGGGCGCAGAGCGCGCGTATAAGTGCCTTCCAACTTTACGGAAGGGTAGACATAAGACCAGTACTGCCTTACCTGCTGGTCGTAAATCTGAGCGGTTTTTTGCGCTATAAGTACGGAAGAGTTTTGTTCAAGCGCGACGTTTACGGCCTGGTCTATCGTTATTAAGCCGCCTATCCCCGTTTCTTCCGTTTTAAAAAGTTCCTGCGCGGCTGTGCTGTTCTTTTGTTTTGTTTCCAGCGCACACGTCGGCAAGACGGCCGCATTTAAAAAGAACGCTGCGGTCAGCATTACATTAACTGCATATTTCATTTATTATTTTCTCCCTTATATTGAAGAGCGCTTAATATCATCCGCGCCATATCTTTTTCGAAGTCGGGACCGAATTTGATATCAATACAATCCCTGTGCATAATTAAGTGGGCAATATTGGCAAGTATAAAATGTAAGCCTATTTCTTTGACATTCTTTTTTATACGGCCCTTTTTGCATTGCTCGTCTAAAATTTCCCTGAAAATCTTAAAACTGTTCTTTCTGAAATCGTCCATACGCTTTAAAAACCGCGGGTTGGACATTGCAAAACTGTGCAAGTGCAAAAGGAAATCGTCCTGTTCTTTTTTCTTGCCTAAAGAAAACACATAACTTGAAAATATAAATATAAGAATATCTTTAAAAGAAACGCCGCTTTTTACATAGGCATATAAATCTTCATTTGCCTTATCCATCTTGGCGGTTATAAGCTGGAAGCAAAGGTCTTCCTTATCTTTAAAGTAGTAATATAAAACGGGTTTGGTAACGCCGCAGGCATTGGCAATTTCCCTCATAGAAATTTCCTTAATGCCCTTTTTCGCCATAAGGCGGAAAGCCTGCTGCATTATTTCTTCTCTTTTATTTTCCGTATTTTGTACGTTCTTTTTACGCATTGTACGCCTGCCTTATTTATTTACTTACCGGTAGGTATATTTTACCAAAACATATAATATGCTGTCAAAAATAATACGCGGCACCGACGGTAAAACTTATTGCTCCGCAATATCGTCCGTAAGACCTTTAAGGTAAGCAATGGTTTTTATTGTCCTTGGGGAAGGGCTGGAAAGAACGGCAATATCAGGCAGGCTGTAAACTTTGTGATTTTTTACGGCGTTAACATTTTCCGCGCCGGGCAAAGAAGAGTAATCGTATGTATTTGCGCCTATGGAGATGATAATATCCGGGTTAAGCGCCGCAACATTTTCCCATGAAACTTTTAAAGTGTCTTCCCCTATATTCCCAAAAATATTTCTAAGGCCGGCATAAGCCAAAACATCGTTAATAAAGTTAAGGTAGCCTATCGTAAGAAGGGAGTCATCTAAAGCCACAAACACTTTTGCTTTGGCCCTCTCTCTTACGCCCGAAACCGACTTAAGTTCCGCAACTAATTCGGAACTGTTTTTGCCTATGTTTGAAGCTATAAAATTGATATTAAAATAAATATCTTCCACATTTTGCGGCTTTGGTATTATAATAACGCGAACCCCGCTTTTTGCAATCTCGTCGGTTGCGGCGGACGGGGCGGAAGGGTCCACAAACAAAACTTCGGGAGAGGCGGTTATTATTTCCTTAACATCAGGCGAAAGATTTGTGCCCATCCTTTTTATTATTCTTGTTTTTTCCGGATATTCGGAATCGTTTGAAACGCCCATAACGTCCTGCGTGCCCAAAGCCGCAAGTATCTCCGTAGCGACGGGAGAAAGTGAAACTATGCCTATATGCTGCACAGGTTTGGGCTTAGGCAAAAAATATTCTCTGTTGATGTAAAAATACGACACCGCAAAAGCAGTGCATATCCCCAGAATAATAAGTTTTGCCTTTTTTGTAAGTTGCATTATTTTAATACCAATTCAATCTTTTTAAGTTGTTTTTTATCTGTTTTTTTATGAGGAGCGGCAACGCTGTCGTACATCGGCTCCACACCCAAAACTTCCTGCTTAAGTTTTGCTATTTCAGGCACAGCTGCAAGAATAAGTTTTTTTGCCGAGACTTCGTTATGCTTCATTGTAGCATTAACTTTTGCCGCGGTAACTTCTTCCCCTTCTTTCCAGCTGTCGTAATCCGTAACCATAGCGGCGTAACCGTAGGCAAGGCCTGCTTCTCTGGCTAATTTAGCCTCGGGGCAGCTTGTCATACCGATAAGGCTCCACCCCATTTTACGGTGGAAGTCGCTTTCCGCCTTGGTGGAAAATGCGGGGCCTTCCATACAAACCAAAATGCCGCCCTTGGCAGATTTTATTTTAAGTTTTTTGGAAAGCTTAAACATAATATCCTGCACGGGTTCGCAAAACGGATACGCAAAAGAAACATGGCCCACAAGCCCGTTGCCGAAAAAAGTATTAACGCGGCCAAATGTTTTGTCCACAATATTATCGGGGAACACTAAAGAAGCGGGCGGGAGTTCTTCCTTTAAAGAACCCACCGCGCTGAAGGATAAAATTATTCTTGCGCCAAGCTTTTTAAGCGCGTAAATATTGGCCCTGTACGGAACTTCCGTCGGCAAATAAATGTGGTGCCTGTTATGGCGCGCCAAAAAGCCGACGCTTACGCCGCCTATTTTGCCCGTAATAATTTTGTCGGAAGGATTGCCGAAAGGCGTTTTTACCGCCACTTCTTTTTTATTCGTCATCTCTTCCAAATTATAAAGACCGCTGCCGCCTATTATGCCTATTTCAATCATATTCTTTCCCCGTATAAAGGAAATTTTGCAAGAAACTCTTCCACCTTAAGTGCAATCTCGCGCAGCTTTTCTTCGTTGGTATAATTATTTACGGCTTCGTCTATAAAACCTGCGATAATTGTCATTTCTTCTTCCTTCATGCCTCTGGTTGTAACCGCAGGCGTGCCAAGGCGTATGCCGCTGGTTATCATCGGCTTTTGCGGGTCGTAAGGAATGGTGTTTTTATTGCAGGTTATGCCTGCTTTATCAAGGGCTTCTTCCGCCTGTTTGCCGGTTATATTTTTGCTTCTTAAATCAACGCTTAACAAGTGGCAATCCGTGCCGCCCGCAACAATGCGGTAGCCGAGTTTTTGCATTTCTTCCACAAGTTTTTTTGCGTTTGCTTTAACCTGTTTTTGATAGGTTTTAAATTCGGGCTGCAAAGCCTCGCCGAAGCAAACGGCCTTGCCTGCTATTATATGCATTAAAGGGCCGCCCTGCGTACCGGGGAAGACTGAGGAGTTTACTGCTTTTAAATATTTTTCTTTGCACAAAATAAGCCCGCCGCGCGGCCCGCGTAAAGTTTTGTGTGTGGTTGTTGTAACCAAGTCCGCAAACGGCACGGGAGAGGGATATTCGCCCGCGGCAATAAGGCCAGCGTAATGCGCGACGTCGCACACCAGAAATGCGCCAACGCTGTCTGCAATTTTTCTTAAATATTCCCAGTCAAAAATTCTGGAATAATTTGAAGCGCCCGCCATAATAAGTTTTGGTTTTGCTTCAAGCACGGTTTTAGCGGCTTCATCGTAATCAATCTCTTCCGTATCGGGTTTTACGTTCATCGCTACGATATTAAAATATTTCCCGCTGAAGTTTAAAGGGTGCCCGTGCGTTAAATGTCCGCCGTGGGAAAGGTTTAAACCCAGCACGGTGTCGCCGGGGTTGATTAAAGCAAGATACGCGGCTATATTTGCCTGTGTGCCGCTGTGGGGCTGCACGTTGGCGCCTTCCGCTTTAAATAATTCTTTTGCGCGTTCTATGGCAAGCGTTTCAACTTTGTCTACATACTCGCAACCGCCGTAATATCTTTTGGCAGGGTAGCCTTCCGCATATTTATTTGTAAGAACGGAACCTTGTGCTTCCATAACTGCTTTGGAGGTAAAATTTTCCGACGCGATAAGTTCTATCCTGTTTTGCTGACGCAGAGCCTCCTGCATAATCGCCTCGTAAACAGGGGCGTCCTGACGTTTAATATTTTCGTACATAAAAACCTCCATGCAAAAATAACTGAAGTTTTACAACTTATTTAATATAATTATATATAAGAAATTATAGCAATTAGGAGAAAAGAAAAAATGGAAAAAAAGACGCAAAAAAGTTTCCTGAAAGAAACGATAAAACACATAGATATCAAAAAACACAATGTAGTAAAACTTGTTGACGATATGTCTTGTATGGCATACACGTCCAGAGACTTAAGCCGCGCCGCCAATATTTATGACACCATGGTTAAAGACAAAAACTGCTGCGTCTTTTTATGTCTCGCGGGTTCGCTTATCTCCGCCGGTCTTAAAAAAGTAGTTGTTGATATGATACAGAACAACATGGTTGACGCCATCGTATCCACGGGCGCAAATATTGTTGACCAGGACTTTTTTGAAGCTTTGGGTTATAAACACTATAAAGGCGACCAGCATTATGCCGACGACAATATGCTCCGCGACTTGCACATAGACAGAATTTACGACACCTATATCAACGAAGACGAACTTAAAGTTTGCGACGAAACAATAAAAATTATCGCCGACACCTTAGAACCGAGACCTTATTCCTCCAGAGAGTTTATCCTTGAAATGGGTAAATGGCTTGAAAAGAAAAATTTAGGCAAAGACAGCATTGTTTATAACGCTTACAAAAAAGGCGTACCTATATTTGTTCCCGCGTTCTCCGACTGCTCCGCAGGCTTCGGCTTTGTGGCGCACCAGACGGAAAATCCTACGGCTCACGTTTCCATAGACAGCGCAAAAGACTTTTTGGAACTTACGAAAATCAAAATACATTCCAAAGAAAGCGGTCTTTTGATGTTCTCCGGCGGCGTGCCGAAAAACTTTGTACAGGACACGGTTGTCGCGGCTGAAATTTTGGGCGCGGAATCCCCGATGCACAAATATGCCGTACAGATAACTGTTGCCGACGTCAGAGACGGAGCTCTTTCCAGCTCCACCCTTAAGGAAGCTTCCTCTTGGGGTAAAGTCTCCACCGCGCTTGAACAAATGGTTTACAGCGAGGTTACTCTGGCCGCTCCCCTTATTGTAGGTTATGCTTACCACAAGAAAGGCTGGAAAAACAGAAAAGCCAGAAATTATGCTAAATTTCTTATAGAAGAAGACAAAAAAATCGCAGCTCTTAAAAATAAAAAAGCCGCGAAATAAGTTGATGAAGAAACTTATACTTTCTTTACTCCTGCTTATCAGCCCGATTGTTTTTTGTTTCGGTCAGGTAAGCGTTTCAGGGGTGACAGGCAGCGACGGATATTCGGTCCTGCGTTCATCTTTGCAAACTGATGTGTTTTTTATACCCGGGCTTAGCTTTACGCCCGGGTATTCTGTTTATCAAAAGAACGGTATGAAGTCTATGTCCCAATACTCTTTGGGCGCAAACTTTAAACTGCCGATTATAGATTTGCTTGAAGTCGGCGCTAGCGGCGGATATATCCCCAGAGCCAACGACTACTCAAGCTATTTTTACGATGTTAATGCGTCCGTAAATGCGGAAACTTTATTCTTTCGCCTGCTGCCCACCGACGAACTTAAAATAGGCGGCGGCGTTAAAAACACCTTTCACTCTTTCTACGACCCCGACTATAAAGTTAACGAAACCGACGCCTACGGCTTTATAGCCCAGCAGACGGGCGGGTTTGACACTTCCGTCAATTTTACAAAAGCGATTTCTTACTCCAAAGAGTTAAACGGCACAGTTCCGCCGTGGATGGATGTTAAAAACTTTACCGCCGTCTACAGCGGATATTTGGATTATTCCGTGGGCGCAAACGCGGGCTATACTTATAAATTTATAAGGCCTTATGCCTCTTACAATTTCCTTAAAACAAAAAATACGGATTTTAGTACGGACAATGCCAGAGCGGGCGTTATAGTTAAAATTTTGGTGGTTGATTTTAACGCCGCCGTGGAATGGTTTAACTTTACAAGGAATACGGCGGAAAGAAAATCCTTCTTCTCCCTTTCCGCGGGAATGGAATTTTTATGATGAAAAACGGAAAAGAAAATTCTTTAGATATTATGCTCTTTGCCCAACGCGTTATCGTCGGGCTGGCTTTCCTGTTCCTTACGACGGGCGAAACGCTGCATTTTAACGCCTTTGTGCAAAATGCCATTGATTTGTCGCTGCCTTATCCGCACCTGTTGGGTTTGCTGCTGATACTGCTGGGGTTTTTATGCCCGCTCTGCATTTTAACGGGGATACTCTTCCGCGCGGCAAGTTTTATTATGGCGGCGGTAACCGTTGCGGGCGGCATAATATTTTTTGCGGGCGATTTTAACAAGATAAATATTGTCGGCTGTCTTTTGGCTTTGGCTTTGCTGGCGGGTTTTATATTTTACGGGCCCGGCAAAATAAGCATTGCCTATATTATTAAAGCTAAAAAAAATAAGAACGCAAAAAAGCGCCTGCCGATACACTAATCCGTTTAATCTAAAGCAACAAAACCCCGCGCAGCTGCGGGGTTTATTTTTACTGCGCGCAGTATGCTAGAATAAAATTAAGAAGCCGTACCAAAGGAGCGTTTATGAAAAGAATAGTCCTTTTACGCCACGGACAGAGCGCGTGGAATCTTGAAAATAAATTTACCGGTTGGACCGACGTGGACCTTACCCCGCAAGGCATTGCGGAAGCCGACAAAGCAGGCGAACTGCTTAAAAAAGAAGGCTTTGTTTTTGCAAAAGCTTATACCTCTTACTTAAAGCGCGCGGTTAAAACTTTAAACTGCGTTTTGGATAAAATGGACTTGGATTGGATACCCGTGGAAAAAACCTGGCGGCTGAACGAGAAACATTACGGCAGTTTACAGGGCCTTAACAAAACACAAACGGCGGAGAAATACGGAGAGAAGCAGGTTAATATCTGGCGCAGAAGTTACAATGTTGCACCCGCGCCCCTCCCGCTTAACGACCCGCGCCACCCGCGCTTTGAAACGCGTTACAGCGAAATTGCCCCGCAGGATTTGCCCGCCACGGAATCTTTGCAGGATTGCATAGAACGCATTTTACCGTACTGGAAGCAGGTTATCTTCCCCGAGCTTAAAGAAGCTGACGAGTTGCTTGTGGTCGCGCACGGCAACAGCTTGCGCGGAATAATAAAATATCTTAAAAATATCCCTGAAGAAAACATCGTAAGCCTTAACCTGCCAACAGCCGTGCCTTATGTGTTTGAGTTTGACGATAAATTTAACCTTACAAAAGATTATTTTTTGGGCGACCCCGAAGAAATAAAACAACTTATGGACGCGGTGGCTAATCAGGCAAAGAAATAATCCGTGCGTAAATATTTAAATAAAAAAGCCGCAGTCTTTTAAAACTGCGGTTTTTTGTTTTATATATAAAGTTATTTATTCTTCGTCGTAGGCCTTTAGCGCAATATCAAAATACGCAACCGCCTTAAGCCCCGCAACGGGCAGGCCCACAAGCATTGCGCT
The DNA here is from genome assembly GCA_964490555.1 of uncultured Elusimicrobium sp. Taxonomy (GTDB): domain Bacteria; phylum Elusimicrobiota; class Elusimicrobia; order Elusimicrobiales; family Elusimicrobiaceae; genus Proelusimicrobium. Next base: position 8,617 of record CAZBCE010000007.1, read on the forward strand.
TTTAACTTCTTCCCTTGTAACGCCAAGCTGCTTTGCGTGTTTAACGTGGAATGGCAAACCGCCCTCTGCGCCCAAGGCCGCAAGCACGGAGATATAGGCGATGGCGGCCGTCTTTTTATCCAATGCGCTTGCCGCGGCGGATTTTTGGACAAATTCCATAAAAGCCTCGCCTGTTTTGCCGGACTCCTGCATAAAAGTTTTAAAACCGTTACTTGTGTTCTTCATTTTCGCCTCCGTCCTCTTTAAAATTAATAATATCATTTGAAGTTTTAATTTGTTTAAGATTGCCGCTTGTTTCTATGTCTTTATATCGATAGGAAAGATTATTGCCGCCGCCGACGGAAATTTGCCCGTCTTTTTTTTGATACCAAGGTTCTTTGGCGGCAACGCCGCACGCGCTTTCCCCCGACCAAAGCATTTTAACCTGCGCGCCGTTTGCAAGTATCAGCTGCGCGGCCTCGGGCGAAATATCGCCGTAAGGCAAATAAATATTTTTTATTTTTATATCTTTTAATTCTTTAAGGCCATAGGCCGCGCTTTTGCTTAACCCGTTTAAAAACAGGCAGTCTATTTTGACGCTGCCCGTCGCCAATACCGCGCGGGAAAGCGTTTTTGCATCAGCACCGCCACCGATAACTTTTGTTTGTCCTTTTTCTTTTATTAATACGGAAAAATTATATCTTCCCTTTATAACATACTGCCCGCTTGAATAAGAATATATCCCGTATCCGCACAAGGCCGCGGAAGCGGCAAAAAGAACGGCAAGATAAATAATTTTTCTTTTAACCAAAGGTAAATTAAGCAGTCCGAAAAGCGCGATATAATAAGCCGCAACGCTAAAAGGATTTAAGGCGGAAACTATAATTTTTGAACACGGTAAAGCCGCAAAAAACTGCACAAGAAAAGTGAATATAAAAACAAGTTCTTTAAGGACAAAAACACCCGCCTTAAAAATAAAATCCACGGGAATAAAAGAAAGCAACCACACCACAAAACCACCCGCCATAATAATGCCGCTTAACGGGACTAAAATAATATTGGAAAATACCGCGCTTAAAGAAATCTTGTAAAAATAATTGGTAAACACAGGCAGCAGCGCGGCCTGCGCGGCGAGGGAAACAAAAAATATTCTTAATATAAATTTTAAACTCTCGGGCAGTTTTACGCTTAGTTTGAAATTAGACGCTAAGAATATAATGGAAAGAGCCGCCAAAAAGGACATCTGAAACCCTGCGTTAAAAATACTCTGCGGGTTAAATATAAGTATAGCCAGCGCGGCAACGGTAAAGCCCTGCAAAACCCCGCTTTTACGACCGAGCAGAAAGCCCAGCGTGGAACTGAACGTCATTATATACGCGCGCACAAGCGGCGCGTCTGCGCCCGCTATAAGAGTATAAAGCAGCGCCAAAAACAAAGCCGCAAAGGCAGATGGCAATCTGCCCGCGCCAAACAGAGCGCACAAAAAATAAACCACCAAAGTTACAAAACCCACATTACTGCCGCTTGCCACCAAAAGGTGCATTGCTCCGCTGTCCTGGAAGGCTGCGTTAAGGTCTTTGTCTATACTGGCCTTTTCGCCTATCGTTATGCCCGCCAGCACGGGGGCGAGCTGAGGTCCGAAGTTTTTATTAAATACGTCCAATATACTGCTTCTTGCGCGGGAGAGATAAACCCAAAAGCGGGAATAATCCGTAATCTTTAAATTTTCTTTTATCGTACTTTCGCAAAAAATATTTTTGCGGGCTAAATATTTTGCCCAGTTAAAACTGCCAACATTAGTATCTTCCTCTGGCAGATAAAGCGTGCCTGTATAAGATATTTTTTGCCCGCGCAATATATCCCCGCAACTTTTGCACGCGGCGTAAAAATAACCATTTGCGGGTTTCCCGTCTGCGGAAATCGCCTTGGCAACAAAAGCCTTGCCCTCCGTTTTGGCGACGGGATAGGAAACTACAACAGCTTCTAAATTATGGCGCGCGCCGTCCGCATAAAAAGAAATATCCCCTTCCTTGGCGGAGGGGACTTTTAAAAACAGGGCAAGCAAAACGGAATATATTACAAGGATTAAAAACAGCGGCCTTTTATAAAAGGAAATGTGCATTATAGTTTGGTGCGCCCTTTAAGCGCGTGGGATAGGGTAAGTTCGTCTATGTAATCTATATGCCCGCCAAGCGGCATACCGTAACCGATGCGCGTTACTTTGCCCACAAGACCGCGCAGAACATCGGCAATGTAAAGGGCTGTGGTTTCTCCCTCGGTATCGGGGTTGGTTGCAATAATAACTTCCTTTACCGGTTCGGCGGAGTCCTGCACTCTTAAGATAAGTTCTTTTATTTTTACGGAGTCCGCAGTTCTGCCGTCCATCGGAGAGATTGACCCCTGCAAAACGTGGTAAAGGCCGTTAAAGCTTTTTGTTTTTTCTATTGATTCAATATCTTTTGCTTCTTCCACCACGCAAAGCAGGGAATGGTCGCGGGTGTCGTCGCTGCAAATTTCGCAAAGGTCGCCTTCGCTGTAAGAAAAGCATTGGGGGCAGTAGTGTATATTTTCCCTCATTTTTAAAAGCGCGTCGGTAAACTCCGCCACTTCGCCTTCGCTCGCGCGCAGGAAGTGGAGGGAAAACCTTTCCGCCTGTCTGGGCCCTACGCCCGGCAAACGGCGAAACGCTTTAATAAGTCTGTCGTAACTTTTCATACTTTAAATAGATTCGACAACCTGTCCTTCAAAAATATCCAAAATCTGTTTTGCGGCGGAACTTACCGCTGCGGCCGATGCCGTTACCGTCTGTTTTACGGCGGCGGGCTTAGGCAAAACGTCGGCGGAATAATCGCCCGCAACAAAAGGCTCTTCCGCGCTTATGGGCGATATTGTTTGCGCTTCCTGCGGTATAGCTGACGCTGTTTTTACGGGCTGCGCAGCCGCCTTGTGTGCGGGAACCGCAGATTGATAAAATGTTACGGAGGTGCTGCCGTTTTCCACCTTGCGGATACCCGCGGGAGCAGAATATTTTTTCAACGCGGGCGCGGCGGCGGGTTTAACTTCCGCCTTGGCGGCAGTGCCGTCTGAAATAATTTTAAAATGTATTTTTGCGGAGAATAATTTAAAAGCTAAAGATTCAAAATCATTCATTCTGCGCTGAAGAGTGCTTTTTAAAAAGTCGTCGCTGCCTTTTATTTTTAAAGACCACACATTCCCGTCGTCAAAACAAATGGGCAAATCAACAACAAGCTCGTATAAAAACGGATAATTTGCGCTTAAGCCTTTTTTAAATTTTTCCCACATTGCGCGGCAGTCTTCTATATTAACGGGCGCGGAGGCGGAAGAAACCTCTTCCTCTTCTTTTGCCTCTTCCTTAACCTCTACAACTTCTTGCTTAACGGTTATCTTTTTGGCAAGTTCAGGGTAAAAATCTTCTTCCTGCGGTACGGGCGGCTGGCTTTCTTCCTCAATAACAGGTTTTATTGCCGTTTTTTTGGCTGGTTTTGCGTGAATAACTTTATTTAAAGTTTTTTTTTCGTCCGTATTATCGGAAGATAAAGAGGCTTCAAGCGCTTCCAGGCGGGAAATAAAATTATCAATATCTACCGTATTTTCCATAATGGAAAACAGGCCGACTTCCGCAAGAAGGGCGGGAGTGTCGGAATATTTAACTTCGTCTATAAGTTTTGAAAGTTTGCGCGTGAGCGAAGCTAAATAAGCGGGGGAAATATCTTTAAGCGCGTCTTTTGCGCCTACAAAAGGTTCTTTGCCCGCACCTAGTGAAAAGTAAAAAACTTCGCCCAATGTATTCTTTAAATCTTTAACAAGGCCAAGCGCGTCAAAGCCTTCGCTCTGCACGGTTTCAAATACTTTATGCAGCGCGGCGGAATCTTTATTTACCAAGGCCAGCAAGGCGTTTTGTATTAAATCGTTAGGTAAAATACCCAGCATTTCGCTGACTAAAGCTTTGTCAACTTTACCGTTAGAAAAAGATATTGCTCTGTCAAAAATTGTAAGCGCGTCCCTTAATGCGCCGCCCGCGCCTTTGGCGATAATTTTGGCGGCTTCGTCTTCCAGCTCTATATTTTCCGCACCTGCAAGATCCATAAGGTGGGAAGAGATTTGCTCTTCAGTTATAGGCTTAAAACGAAAAGTTTGACAGCGGGAAGAAATTGTTAAAGGAACTTTATGCAATTCCGTAGTGGCTAAGATAAAAACAACGTGGGATGGCGGCTCCTCTATCGTCTTTAACAAAGCGTTAAAAGAAGAGGTGGAAAGCATATGAACTTCGTCTAAAATAAAAACTTTATATCTGTCCCTGCCCGCGGCTAAGGCCACGGTGTCTATGATAGCTTCCCTTACGCGCTCCACCTGCGTGTTGCTGGCGGCGTCCAGCTCCAAAACGTCCATATCGGAGGAGGATGCAATTTCCAAGCATTGCGGGCATTTGCCGCACGGGCTTGCCGTGGGTTTTGTATTGCCGTTACCTGTACAATTTAAAGCTTTTGCCAAAAGGCGGGCCGTGGTGGTTTTGCCGCAGCCGCGCGGACCGTAAAAAAGATAGGCGTGCGCCACTCTGCCCGATTTAACGGCATTCATAATGGTTTTAGAGACGCTTTCCTGCCCGACGACCTCTTCAAAGGTTTGCGGGCGGTATTTGTTGGCTAAGCTGGTGTAAACGCTTTGCTTGTCGGTATCAGGGGTATCAAACATTTCCATATCACTATCATAATAAATTAAAAGAGTAAGCGCAAAAGCAATAAAAGCCGCTAATATGATAAAATATATAAAAGAAGTTTCCTTGCTTTGCGCTCTTGATAAATTAAAGCAAATACGGGCAGTTGGCGCAGCGGTAGCGCGTCCGCCTCACACGCGGAAGGCCACAGGTTCGATCCCTGTACTGCCCATTTTTTTATGTTTGAAGGATCAGAAATGAATATAGACTTTTCTTTAGTCTTAAATTTTTTTATAGCAGTCCTCGCAATTCTTAACCCCATCGGCAACGTACCTATCTTTTTGGAACACGTCAACTCGGAAAATCCTGAAGTCCAAAAAAATATTGCTAAGCTTATGGGCTTTACCATATTTGTAATAATATTGTTCTTTTACTTTACGGGCCAGCCTTTCTTAAAAGCCTTCGGTATAACTATACCCGCTTTCAGAATAGCGGGCGGTATACTTATTATGATGATAGGTATCCGTATGCTGCACGGTAAATCCAAATTGGAAAACGAAGGCTTAGAACAAACCAACACCAACGACCACCCCTTTGTGCGCGCGACAAAAAAACTTAGCAATATAATTGTGCCCGTTGCCACACCGATATTTGTGGGCCCCGGCACCATTACCACCGTTATTTTGTACTCGCAGAGAGCCGAAGGCGTACTTACGAATGCTTTTATGATACTTGCTTTAGCTTTTGTTTGCACCGCGATAGGCGTTATTTTGTACGCGTCGCGCTGGATGGCAAAGATACTGGGCGCAAACGGCATGCAGATAGTTTCCCGCACGATGGGTTTAATTTTGTGCGCGATTGCGGTACAGTTTGTGGTAGACGGCATGGCTCAGCTTTTACCGGGCGTTTTGAACCCTATATATACGCAGGGCTTGGGTTAAAACTTAAAGCAGCTTTTTAAACCGTCCGCTTACTTAAAAGCGGGCGGTTTTTTATTTTAATATAATTTAGTATATGGAAAAGTTTAAACTTGTCTCAAAATTTAAACCCGACGGCGACCAGCCAAAAGCTATAGACAGCCTTGTACAGAATATTTTAAACGGTCAAAAGAGCCAAACTCTGCTTGGGGTTACGGGTTCGGGTAAAACTTTTACCATGGCAAATGTTATAGAGCGGCTTAACAGGCCCGCTTTAATAATGTCGCCAAACAAGGTTTTAGCCGCGCAACTTTACAGTGAGTTTAAACAATTCTTCCCCGAAAACGCTGTTGAATATTTTATTTCCTACTACGACTATTACCAGCCCGAAGCCTATATCCCCCAAACCGATTCTTATATAGAAAAAGACGCCGCCATAAACGACCATATAGAAAAGCTGCGCCTTAAGGCTACCAACTCCCTTTTAAGCAGGCGCGACTGCATTGTGGTGGCTTCCGTTTCCTCCATTTACAACATAGGCTCGCCCGAGAACTTTCAAAAATTAAGAATATTTTTAAAGAAGGGCGACTTTCTTACCAGAACTGAATTTACAAAACATTTAATTAAGATTTTATACGAAAGAAACGAAACGGAATTTATACAGGGCCGCTTCCGCCTGCGCGGAGCGTTTGTGGACGTTTTTCCGCCATACAGTCAAACCGCGCTGCGCGTGGAACTGGAAGCGAATAAAATTAAAAATATTTACGAAATACACCCCGTAAGCGCAGATATTCTGCACAGTTTGGAAGAAGTATGGGTATCGCCCGCAAAGCAATTTGTGTCCGACGGGGACGAGATGCAGGACGCACTGTCTTCCATACGCGCGGAATGCGAGCAAAGAGTTAAATTTTTTGAGCAGACGGGCAAGCCGCTTGAGGCTCACCGCATAAAACAACGCACGGCTTACGACTTGGAAATGCTGGAGCAGACTGGTTTTTGCTCCGGTATAGAGAACTACTCCCGCCAGTTGGAACGCCGCCCCGCAGGCAGCCGCCCTAATTGTTTATTTGACTATTTTAAGCGTTACGACGACTTTATGGTTATTGTGGACGAATCGCACGTTGCCGTGCCGCAGATACGCGGTATGTATAACGGCGACAAGGCAAGAAAACAAATGTTGATAGACTTCGGCTTCCGTCTGCCAAGCGCGCTTGATAACAGGCCGCTTAAATTTGACGAATGGGAAAGCCTGCTGCCAAATACTGTTTTTGTGTCCGCCACCCCCGGGCCTTATGAATTAAGCGTAAGCAAAAATAATATTGTGGAGCAAATTATCCGCCCCACAGGGCTTATAGACCCGCCCGTTATTATCCGCCCCGCGGAAGGACAGATACACGATTTGCTGGAAAGAATACAGCAAAAAGTGGCGCAGAAACAGCGCTGCCTTGTGCTTGCTTTAACCAAAAAAACAGCGGAAGATTTATCTTCTTATTTACTGGAAAAGAATATAAAAGCGCGCTATCTGCACAGCGATATTGACGCTTTGGAAAGAATAGAAATATTAAAAGAATTCACGCGCGGGACTTTTGACGTTTTAGTCGGCATAAACCTGCTTAGAGAAGGTATTGATATACCGCAGGTAGGCCTTGTCGCCATCTTAGAAGCAGATAATGAAGGCTTCCTGCGTAACGAAACTACTTTAATACAAATATCGGGCCGCGCCGCCAGAAACGTTGACGGGGAAGTGGTGCTTTACGCGCAGCGTGAAACGCCCTCCATAAAATACGCCATGGCGGAAATGGACAGAAGAAGAGCCATACAGCAGGCATACAACAAAGAACACCGCATAACGCCCAAAACCATACAAAAAGCCGAAGTGGAAATGAAAGAATTTGAGAATACTACAAAGTCTTCGGGATTAAGTTTTATACATACTTTAAGCGAAACTCTGCCGCAGGCCAAAAACCTGCCGCTGATGATTGCGGAGACGGAAAAACAAATGATAAACGCGGCCGATAATTTGGATTTTGAACTTGCCGCGGAACTGCGCGACAGATTATTTGAGCTAAGGGATATGTCCGTACACACAAAACAATCTAAAAAAGGTAAAAGGTAATTATGGAATTTAATTTTAAAATTAACAGAGTTGTAGAACTGGAAGAAACCGCCTCCACGCAGGATGTGGCGAAAGCTTTGGCCGAAACTTCCGCCTTGGAAGACTGCGTTCTTGTGCAGGCGCAAAGGCAAAGCGCGGGCCGCGGACGTTACGAAAGGACATGGGACGCCAAAGACGGCGGGCTTTATATAAGTTTACTTTTAAACCCCGGTAAAAAAGTGCATAACACGGCCGACCTTAGCATTAAAACAGGTCAGGCGGTCGCAATGGCTTTAAGCGGGCTTTACGGCCTTAAAACAAAAATAAAACTGCCCAATGACGTTTTGGCTTTGCACGACGGGGAATATAAAAAAATATCGGGGATACTGATAGAAACGGCGTACAGTCAGGATAATTTGGAGTGGCTGATAATCGGCATCGGCGTTAACCTTAACAATAAGGTAAGTTCTTCTCTGTCGGCGGCAAGCGTTAAGCAGATTACGGGGAAAGCGGCGGATATATCACAATTCCGCACCGAACTTTTAAAACATTTTTCCAAGAAATATCTGCAATGGAAGTTTAATAACGAAGATTAAATTTTTAAAAACAAACAAAAAGCCGCTCCTTAAAAGAAGCGGCTTTTTTAATGCGCAAATCGGTTTAATCCAAATCGCCCATCGCCTTTTTAACTTTTTCCAAAAGGACGCTGCTGCGGAAAGGTTTAAAACAAAAATCTTTAACCTGCGGGTGTCCTATAAACATTTTTTCCGCCTCTTCCAAAGCTGAAACTATAATAATGGAAGTGGAGGAAAGGTCTTCGTTCTCCGCCATAGAGGCGGCAATAGCCTTACCGTCAAAACCAGGCAGCATTATGTCCAAAAGGACAAGGTGTGGCCTTGTGGTTTTTATAAGATCAAGCGCGTTGCGCCCGTTATCACAGAGGTAAACCTCATATCCCGCGCGGGTTAAAATCATATTTAAAAGCTCCAGAATGTCGCGTTCGTCTTCCACAATCACAATGCGCTTTTTTAATATATTACCCATAAAAAATACCTCCCCCTTTTTAAATTTATATAATACTTTACATATATTTAAGACCTTAAAGCAAGGCTTATATGTACTAATTATACTTTTTTAAAGAGATATTATGAACTCCGCCAATTTTAAAGCCGCAACCTGGCAAACTTTAATTAAATTTGAAAAGCACCACGCTTTTTTTAAGCCTAAATTATCTGTTTTGGTAGGGCTTTCGGGCGGGGCGGATTCAGTGGCTTTGCTTCATTTTATCAAACAACTTTCAGTTAAAAAACATTTTAATGTTTATGCCTGCCACGTTCACCACGGGCTTAGAACCGCCGCCGATAAAGACGCTGCCTTTGCCAAACAAACGGCGGAAAAACTGGGCGTGCCGTTTATCCTTAAAAAAGTTAATGTAAAAGCTTTGGCTAAAAAAGAAAATTTAAGTACAGAACACGCCGCAAGAAAAGCGCGTTACGCCGCACTGTCCGAGGCAGCAAAGAAATTTGGCTGTAAAAAAATAGCTTTGGCCCACCACGCCGACGACCATGTGGAAACAGTACTTTTAAATATTTTGCGCGGAACAAAAGCAAAGGGACTTTTGGGCATACCCGTTACGCGCAAACTTGGCACGCTGGAAGTTATCCGCCCGTTTTTGTGCATTACCCGCAAAGAAGTTACCGATTATATTAAGGCAAATAATTTAACTTTTATTGACGACGAAACTAATTTTGAAGATATTTATACGAGAAATTGGGTTCGCTCCGCACTCCTGCCGCTTTTGGAAAGCAAGCAGCCGCAGATAAGAAAACATTTAGTGGAAATATCGCAGGATTTAAGCAAATATATCAAGAACGCTTAACTGCCCAACATACTCCGCGGCGCAAGGTTCCAAAAGGCCGCGCTTCATAAAACCAAGAACATAAGTTTCCGCCGCTTTAACGGGACGTTCAAGATATTTTGTGCCGTCGTCCATTTCTATGCCGCTGGGGCCGTCTATGCTGATAATTTTTGAACCTGTATTAACCGCGTCGCAAACAGCCTGAAAGATTGGCCTTGGCGCATATCCCGCTCCCGCGCCCAAACCTAAAAGCGCGTCTACAACAAGATAAGATTTTTGTGCGTAAATTGCAGCGTCGGAAGCGTCTTCCCCTATGCCGATTACGTTAACATCGGCGTCCATTGCGCGCTTTTTATTTTGAGCGATTAAATCTTTAAGTCTGCCGTTTGAAGGCGGCACCAAAAAGCAGGTGCATTTAATATTTTTTTGTCTTAAAATACGCGCTATTACAAGCCCGTCCCCGCCGTTGCCGCCGGGGCCGCAAAAAATAGTAACAAGGCCTTTTTGACCTTGGTTAAAATAAGTTTTTATTATTTTGTGCGCGCACATTTTACCCGCGCGTTCCATAAGCGCGGATGCGCTTACCTTGGCGTTTATATAGGCGCTTTCAAAGGCCTGCATTTCCTTAACGGAAAGTATTTTATCGGTCATTTAAATATCAGCCAAAAGATAAAGATGACAATCAGGAATCCCGCGGCAAAAAAGCTTATTACCGATGGCACAAAAGACACCGCCATAGCGCTAAGCGTTCTTATTTTGCTTATTCCGTAAAGGCGCTGCATCATATACAAAATAAACATAAGCTGCAAAATTAAAATGAGAATTACAACAAGCCAGCGCAACGCGCTAAGCGCGGGAACTGCGGCGGTAGTTAAAGCCAGAGCCACCAATAAAGCTTTGGTAAATTCCGACAGACCAAAAAGCATAAACAGACCGACCGCGCTGCCCTTGCCTGTGGTAAGTTCCAAAAATAAATGCGCGCTTGCGGCAAAAAAGAAGCCTAAGCAAAGGTTAAAAAACAGGAACCCGATAAAACCCATAAAAAAGCCGAACAGACTTACGGTTTTTGCGCCGTCAATGCCCGACATAAGCATTATGCACAGCGCGCCCGCAACATATCCCCAAATGCCTAAACGGACTTCCCTGCGGGATATTGCGCCGCTTATAACATCGGTCGGATTTTGCGCGAAAGAGGAAAGATTATCAAAAAATTTCATAATTTTTAACCTTTAATACGTCCACAGATAAGAAACTCTGGGCGTGGCGACTTCCTCTATTTTATTAAGCCCTAAGCGGCCTTCAAGCCCGCCCGAAGAGAGGGAAAGCAAATCAAAAAGACTGCCGCTGCCGACGCTGATAAGCTTGGGGTCTTTAAGGCCTGTCATCTGTGTAATGTATTCTTTTGCTTTTTCTTCTCCGCCCAAATCGTCAATTAATCCAAGCGCTTTTGCCTTGGAACCCGTAAACACTCTGCCGTCGGCATAAATTCTTAAATCGGCTTCCGTTATTTTGGGTCTTGCGGCTTTTACTACGCCGAAGAATTGGGAATAGGTGTCGTCAATCATATCCTGCAGGAGGGCAATTTCTTCTTCCGTCATAGGGCGGAAAGCTGAACCGATGTCTTTATGCTTGCCCGATTTAATGGGCAGCATTTTTACGCCGATTTTTTCCATAAGTCCTTCAAGGTTTGCGCCCTGCATAATTACGCCTATGGAGCCTGTTATTGTACCGGGCTGGGCAATAATTTTATCGGCCGCCATGGCAACGTAAAAACCGCCGCTGGCCGCAACGTCCCTGAACAAAGCCACAACGGGCTTGCCTTTGGATTTAAAATATAAAATTGAGTCGTAAATATCCTGCACGGAGGCTACCGTGCCGCCAGGGGAATTAATATCTAAAAGAAGGGCTTTAATTTCTTTCTTTTCCGCCAAGGCTCTTATGCGTTTTGCTATGGCAGACGCGCTTTGTTTGGAGGTAAAACCAGACTCCGCCCCTTCTTCTATAACGCCGCGTATTTTGATTACCGCAACGCCTTCCTGTTTAGAGGAAAGTTTTAAAAAGGAAGAGGAAAATTTGCTTGAAGACTCTTCTGCGGGTTCTATCTTAACAGCCTGCTTTAGCCCGCCCGTAAAAATAAGATAAAATCCGCTGAACATTGATAAAGTAAACACAGCCGTAAGCAGCATAAGCCAGCCTTTTAAAGAAACAGAAGCGGGCCCCTGTTTGATGCCGTTTGCGACAGCTTCAATTTCTTTTTCAATTTCCTGCGGTTGTATTGTGCTTTCTTCTTGGTTAGAAGTTTGATTTTCTTCCATTTTAAACCCCTCCGCGGCCCCTTAGGGGCGTAAATAAATTATAGCAATAAAATGGTACAATTATTTTTTAAAAGGGAGGGCTTATGCTTAACGGAATTTTACCGGCCTTAGTAACGCCGTTTAAAGATAATAAAATTGATTTTAAAGCTTTGGAAGTTTTAATACAAAAGCACCTTGCCGCAGGCGTAAGCGGTTTTGTAATTTTAGGCACAACGGCAGAAACCCCCGCCCTTACAAGCGCGGAAAAAGAAGAAATACTTAAGTTCGCCACCGCCGTAATAAATAAAAAAGCAAAAGTAATTGTGGGCGTTGGCAGCAACAGCACGGAAACCACTTTAAAAAATATAGAAACCGCCGTTAAATATTCCCCCGATATGCTTTTGGTTGTAACGCCTTATTATAATAAGCCCAATTTAAGCGGTATGATTGCGCATTACCAACTTGCGGCAAAAGCGGGTTTGCCGATAATGGTTTATCATATCCCCGGCAGAACGGGCCAAAAATTATCCGTTAAATTTTTTGACAGTTTACTTAAAGAAGTGCCGCAGATAAAAGCCGTAAAAGAATCCGATTACGATATTGTGCATATAACGGAAATGGCGGTAAAATTTGGCGGCGGCAGATTGGAATATGTTTGCGGCAATGACGATTTATGGCCCGTATTTTTAGGTCTTGGCAGCAAAGCCATAATATCGGCCGCGGGCAATACGCTTTCCCCCGCGTTTGTTAAAATGCACAAGCTTTTTACGTCGGGCAAAACCGACGAGGCTATGCAGGTTTTTAAAAGCGCCTATCCTTTAATAGCGGGAAGCTTTTTTGAAGTTAACCCGACTTGCAGCAAATATGTTTTGGAAAAACTTAATTTATGCTCAAGCGAAGTTCGTTTACCGCTGGGGCCGATTGCAAAAGAAACGCAGGAGAAGCTTGACGCTATTCTTGCGGCGACAGACAGGACCTTACTTATATGAAGAACATATCCGTACTGAAGTTCGGCGGCAATACCCTTGCCAATAAAGAAAAAATTATGCTCGCCGTGAAACTTATTAAACAACGTTACGAAAGCGGCACATTGCCCGTTATAGTAGCCTCCGCCAACGGCAATATGACGGATATTCTGCTGGATAATGCCTACAGCCTTAGCACAAACCCTAATAAACGCGAACTTGATATGCTTATAACGACGGGCGAGCGCATAAGCGTGGCTTTGCTTGCCATAGCTTTAAACGACGCTGGGCTGCCTGCCGTTTCTTTAACAGGCTCCCAGATTGGGCTTATAACCACTTCGCAGCACGCGGGCGCGGATATTATGGCGCTTAAAAGCGACAGGCTGGCAAAGGAAATTGAGCAAAAGCATATCCCCATTATTGCGGGCTTTCAGGGCATAGGCGAACATAAAGAAATTACCACATTAAAGCGCGGCGGCTCCGACGTTTCCGCCGTGTTTATAGCGGACCAGCTTGGCGCGGACCACGTGGAAATGATTAAAGACGTTGACGGTGTTTATAATAAAGACCCCAATAAATCTGCCGACGCGCAAAAACTGAATTTACTTGATTTTGACGTGATGTACAAACTCGCGCTGGAAGGCGCAAATGTGCTTCACCCCGACGCTATTAAACTGGCGAAAGAAAAACATATAGAAATAAGAATTATCTATTACAAAACCGGAGAGGTTGGGACGGTAATTAAATGAAGACTATCGGTGTATACGGCGTAAACGGCGCGGTTGGCCGCCTGATGTTGAAGGAATTGGACAGAATGTCAACCAAAGTTAATGTGAAACACTTCGGCAGAAATGATATGCCCGAAGCTACTGATATTGCAATTTTATGCACGGACGATGATATAAGCTTTGAGCTTGCAGCAAAACTTAAAGGCAAGGTTAAATATGTTATTGATATGTCCGCAAAGTTCCGCATGCAGGAAGATGTGCCCCTTGTAATACCCGAGATTAACGCGCACGCCATTACCAAAGACACTTGGCTTATCGCCAGCCCTAATTGCACGACGACAGGGCTTGTTATGGCCTTAAACCCTTTAAAGAACAGATATACTTTGGAAGAAGCTTTCTTCTGTTCCTATCAGGCTATCAGCGGCGGCGGCAAAAAACTTATAGAAGAATTTGAGACGGAAGGCAGCAAATATCAAGCCAACTGCGTGCCTGTTGTAGGCACAATTAAAGAAAGCGGTTATACGTCGGAAGAACTTAAAGGCGTCAACGAAACAAGAAAAATTTTGGAACTGCCTAAAATTAAAGTTCGCCCGCACACCGTGCGCGTACCTGTTTTGGTAAGCCACAGCTTAGGTGCGACGGTAAGAGCAAAAGAAGATTTTGATATGGCAACACTGCCCGCTTTAATAGCCACGCAAAAAGGCGTTGTGTGCGACGGTAATGTTTATACGCCCAAAGAAGCCGCAGGTAAAGACCCGGTTTATGTTTGCCGCATAAGGCAGGATATTGAAGATAAAAATATTATCCATATGTGGATTACCTTTGATAATTTGCTTAAAGGCGCGGCTTTAAACGGCAGACAAATTGCCGAATATTTGCTGGAGCATAAATTATAATGACAAAGGTTTTAATTAACGGCGCAAGCGGAAAAATGGGGCAGTTTATAAAGAAGATTATAGAAGAAAATCCTTCTTTAGGATTGCAGGTTACCGCTCAGCGCGACAGCGGCGTTATGACGGGAGGGGATTTTGATTTAATTATAGATTTTTCCCTGCCCGACGGCGCGAAAGAAGCCTTTGCGCTTGCCAAGCAAAAGAAAGCCGCTTTTCTGACTGGGACAACAGCTTTACCCGCAGATTTTGTTAACACTTTAAAGCAGGAAAAAGAGATACCGGTTTTTTATTCCCCAAATGTAAGCATAGGCGTGTTTTTGTTTACTAAACTTATACGGCAGGCCGCCGCGCTTTACGAAGGTTACAACAAAGATATGCACGAGATACACCATGCGCAAAAGAAAGACGCGCCCAGCGGCACGGCAAAAAGTTTGGCCGCCGCGATTAATTTTGAGCAGGATAAAATTACGTACGAAAGAACAGGTACCGTACCCGGTACGCACATTTTAAAACTTACTTCCCCTTCCTTAGACGAGGAAATAATTTTAACACATAAAGCCTTGGACAGAAAACTATTTGCGCAGTCCGCCGTTAAAGTTGCGGCGTGGCTGGCAAAGCAGGAAGCAGGGTTTTATGATATGACGGACTTCACAGAGAGCTTAAACAAATGAAAATACACTTTGTAGGTATAGGCGGCGTGGGAATGAGCGCGCTGGCCCAAATTCACGCTATGGCGGGGGACGAAGTTACAGGGTCCGACCGTCTTATAAATAACGGTTTTACAAAACTGCCCGTGTGGGACAGCCTTATAAAACTGGGAGTAAAAATTTACCCGCAGGACGGCAGCGGCATAAGAAATAACACAGACGTTGTTGTTTTAACTTCCGCAATAGAGCCTGATAATATAGAAATACAGGTAGCAAAAAAATACGCAATACCAATACTGCACCGCTCCGATTTACTTGCCAAACACGTTAAAGAATCCTGGACGGTGGCAATATCGGGCACCAGCGGCAAAAGCACCACCACCGCAATGTTGTTTGAAATTTTAAGGCACGCGGGCAAAGAACCTTCTTTAATAACGGGCGCTGTTTTGCTTTCTTTACAGGCGGAAGGTTACTTTGGCAATGTGTATAAAGGCAAAAGCGATATTTTGGTTATAGAGGCCGACGAAAGCGACGGGACATTAGTTAACTATCACCCCAAAATAGGGCTTATGTTAAACCTTGCAAAAGACCATAAAGAAATTGATGTGCTTAAAGGGTTTTTTAAAAAGTTCAGCATTAACTGCGACAAGTTTATAATTAACGCGCAGGAAGATAATCTTAAGGAACTTGCGGGGCCGTGCAAAACTTTCGGCTTAACCGAAGGCAATGTTCACGCGCAGGATTTACATTTAGACGGTTTTGGGTCCACCTTTACCGCGCTCGGACAAAAATTTACCTTACATCTGCCAGGTGAACATTATGTAAAAGACGCGCTTGCCGCCATTGCCGTAGCGGCGGAGATGTCCGTGGACATGCAAAAAACCGCTGAAGCTTTGGAAACTTTTAAAGGCGTTTACAGACGCTTTAATACTATCGGCATTGAAAACGGAATAGAAGTTATTGACGATTTTGCCCACAACCCGCACAAGCTTTCCGCAACGCTTAAGGCCGCGCATTTAAGGGGCAAAAGGGTGTTGGCTTACTTCCAGCCGCATGCTTATACCTCCGTGCAGCTTTTGCATAAAGAATTTGTGGAAGAGTTTACGGAGAATATTAAAAAAGGCGACACTTTGTGGCTGGCGGAAGTTTATTATGCGGGCGGCACAGTTCCCACGGATATAAGCAGCAAAATGATTTCCGACCCGCTTAAAGCCAACGGCATTGACGTTAGAACGCTTGAAACAAGAAAAGAAATTGCCGCAGATATTGCCGCCAGCGCCAAACCGGGTGATGTTGTTATGGTTATGGGCGCGCGCGACCCGACAATAACGGACTTTGCAAAAGAGATTTTGGCGCAGATTAAAGCGAAAAATATAAACGAAAACTCATGTTGCGTTGGACATAAATAAATTTTATTAAAGACACCGAACTGTTATTTTCGTATTACTGCGACAACAACGGTTTTTTTCCCACTTATAAAACTTAAAAATAACTGTATCGGATGCAAGAACACTCCAAACAGACGAAAGATGTTGTTTAATTTACAACCAAAAAGATTGGCAAGAAGATTAGACATCAAAGGCATCTCCGCACCTGCAATATCATAATTTACTGCAGCTTTATCCATAAAACATTTAATGTTATCCGTGCTAAAATGTGTAAGGTGATATGGTGGATAAAAAGAAGGTGAATATTTTTTAAAAAGTTTTGATACTGGATGGGATATGTCAGGAACTTCTATTACCATCATCCCTCCTTTGTTCAATTTGCCACTAAGCTTATTTATAAAATCAACAGGATTATGAACATGCTCCAGAACATGACGCAAAAAAATTAAATCGTATTTCTCGTTTTCTTGAAGAAAGACCTGAGTTTGTATGTACTCTATCTTCTTATGCCCCCCCCCTACCAATACGCAATGGTGGGGAAAATGGAAAATCCACCGCAGTTATTTGCGCACTTGGGCACAAATCCATAAACACACATGGAAATCTTGCATTTCCTGTGCCTACATCAACGAAAGAATTTACAGTAGTATTAAACCGTTTTAAATATTGCTTAAGGTTCTGCTTTGCCATAAAATCTTTTAGAAATTCAAAGAAAACATTATTGCCTTCATCAAAATTACCCGAGCCACGGTTTTGGTATAAAAGATGAAGAGAAGCTTCTTCGGGATATGGAGAAGTATACATCATGCCGCAGACAGGACAACGCAACAGTTTAAAAGAACCTAATCCCGTATCAAAATCTTTAATATGAAAGTCGCATAAAAGTTTTTCATTCCCGCAAACTAAACAGCTTTTCCTTGCCAAATAATTAGGTTTATCACTTTTCATATTATCCTTCCTTCCGCGCTTTGATATAATCGGCAACAATTTGTTTAAACTGTTTGCCTCTGTCTTCAAAATCCTTAAACTGGTCAAAGGACGCGCACGCTGGAGAAAGCAGCATAATATCGCCCGCCTGAGCGGAAGATAAAATATATTCCACGGCAGATTTTAAATCACCCTTTTCCGTAGCGGGAAAGCGGCCCGAAAGCGCCTGCTTTATTAACGGGGAAGCTTCCCCTATCAAAACGGCATGTTTGCAAAAATTGTTAAGGAAAGGTAAAAGCGGTTTATACGGCGCGCCTTTATCTCTGCCGCCTAAGATAAGCCAAATTCTGTTTGCGCTTTGCAGGGCTTTAAGCGCGGTAACGGTGGAGTCCACATTGGTGGCTTTTGAGTCGTTATAACACTTAATGCCTTTATAGTCCGCAAAGTGTTCTATGCGGTGTTCAACGCAATTAAAGGTATCAAAACCCTCTTGCACCGCGCTTTGGCTTACGCCTGCGGCAAAAGCCATAAGAGAGGCCGCCATAGCGTTTTCCACATTATGTATGCCTATTAAAAGTTTGGGCGGTTTAATGCGGTAGCCGTCTGCAAAAATCATTTCGTCCCCGTCGTAAAAAACATCTATTCTTACCTGATGGTGCGGCGTGGAAGAAAAACTGAATACTTTACATTTTGCCTTGTCTATAAGCTTAAGGCAATGCTTGTCGCTGCCGTTGATGATAAGCGACTGGCGGGCGGTTTGATTTTCAAAAATCTTTGCTTTTGCTTCTATATATTTTTTAAGGCCGCCGTGGTGTTCAAGGTGGTCGGGCGTAATATTTAATATGGCGGAGGCGAACGGGCGGAAGTAAGAACTGTCTTCCAGCTGATAGCTGGAAACTTCTATAACAATAATGCTGCCCTCTTCTATTTTATCGGCGACGGAAGAAAACGGCTTGCCTATATTGCCGACGGTGTAAACCTTGCGGTTCAAACCTTCTTCTTTTGCGTGGGCTTTCATAATTTCGCTAAGCATCATTGTGGTGGTGGTCTTGCCGTTGGTGCCTGTTATGGCAAAAACCTGACAGTCTTTGGGCGTGTAAGCCATGGCGATTTCAACTTCGCTGAAAATCGGTTTGCCGAGTTTTTTAAGTTTTTTTATAACGGGGTGGCTGTGTGATATACCTGGGCTTTTTACTACAAAATCGCTGTCGTAAACCGCCTGGGAATGCCCGCCTACTTCAACTTCTATACCCTCAAGACCTGTGGCTACGGGCAAAACATTTTCCTCGCTAAGAAGCACTTTTACGCCCTGTCTTTTTAACAAACGCGCGCAGGAAATACCGCTTTTACCCATACCCAATACGCAGGCTTTTTTATTTTTAAACTTTAAGTGTGTGTACATATTTTTTTATTCCTTTTTCCGCCTCTTCCCTGTCGGAAAAGTGGATTGTGCCGGAGGGTAGTATTTGGTAATCTTCATGCCCTTTTCCCGCAATTATAACTATATCGTTTTCTTTAGCTTCCGCTATGGCGGCGTCTATTGCTTCCGCTCGGCTTGGGATAATTTTAAAATTATCAAAGCCGTTCATACCGCCTAATATATCCATAAAAATTCTGTTTGATTCTTCTTTGCGCGGATTATCTTTTGTTATCAAAACCAAATCGCTGTTGCGCGCCGCTGTTGCGCCCATAAGAGGACGCTTTGTTGTATCGCGCTGCCCGCCGCAGCCGAACACCGTTATTATACGGCCTTTTTTAAACGGAGCGACGGCATCGTAAGCGCGGATTAAAGCTTCGTTGGTGTACGCGAAGTCCACAAAAGTATAAAAATTTTGGCCAAGGTCCACGCGCTCCATACGCCCAGGAACGCCTTGAAGATTTTCCAAACCCTTTATAGCCGTGTTTATATGTATGCCCATTCTGGAGGCAACGGCAATGGCGGCAAGCGCATTATAAACATTATGTTCGCCCAGCAGATTTATGCGGGCGGGTTCCCCGTTAACTTTAAAACTGACGCCGTTTAGGGAAGTTACAATATCTTTTGCCACAAAATCGGCGGGACGCCCAAGGCTGTATGTAACAACTTTAATTTTATTTTTAAGCATTTCCGCCAGCTGCTGGCCGTAAGGGTCGTCAACATTTATAACGGCGGCGCGTTTTTGCTTGGTGTTTTGCGGGCTTAAAAGATTTTCAAATAATTTACGCTTGGCGGCAAAGTAATTGTCAAAATTTGTATGGAAGTCCAAATGGTCGCGCTGGAGATTGGTAAATACTGCTATATTAAAATTAATGCCTTCCACGCGTTTAAGTTCTAAGGCGTGGGAAGAAACTTCCATAACCAAATTGTCGCAGCCTTCCGCCGCGCTCTGCGCTATCATCTTTTGCAGAACAAGCGCTTCGGGCGTGGTGTTTGGCGCTTTGCTTATCTTCTGCCCGTTAATGCGGTAGTTAATTGTACCGAAGACGGCAGGCGTGCGTTTGGCGGCAAATAAAACGCTTTCTATTAAATAAGAAATACTGGTTTTGCCCTTTGTTCCAGTTATGCCGATTACATTAAGATTTTCCGCCGGATTGCCGTAAAAGCGGCAGGCGATATCGGCAAGGGCGGCGTTCATATCAGCAACTTTGATGACGGGAACAGGGTAAACCTTTTCCAACTCCTGTTCCGTAATAACGGCTATTGCGCCGCGCTCTATAACGGTATCAATAAAGTCATGCCCGTCAACGGTATACCCCTTTATGGCAAAAAAGACATAGCCCTGCCCCGCTTCTTTGGAGTTTTGGGTTATTCCTTTAACTTCGGTTTCGGACAAATCCTTACGGTAATTTTGTAAAAGTTCTTTAAGCGTCATATTCTCTATGTTAACAAATTGATAAAATAAAATTATGATAACTAAACAACAGTTGGAAGCCTTATACGTCAAATATAATAAATATAATTTAATCTCTCCCGACCCGCTGCAATTTGTACACCTTTATAAAAACAACGCGGATAAGGAAGTTGCGGCGCTTATAGCCGCCTGCTTTGCTTACGGCAATGTAAAACAAATAATAAAGACCGTAGATAAAATTTTAGCAATTTTAGGCCCCTCCCCAAAAGACTTTTTGCTTAATACGGATAAAGCCGCACTTAATAAATATTTCGCGGGTTTTAAATACCGCTTTACCACGCAGGAAGAACTTGTAACTTTTCTGCTTGCCATAAAGGCGGTGCTAAAAAAATACGGCACGCTTGAAAATTTATTTGCCGAAGAGTACGAAAAGACTAAAGATTACATTGCCGCGCTGCGCGCCTTTGCGGCGGAAATACGCAGCCACGGAAAAGTGGATACGCTTATCCCCAATCCCGCAAAAAGCAGCGCTTTAAAACGCTTAAATTTATGTTTACGCTGGTGTATAAGGAAAGACGAAGTTGACCCAGGCTGCTGGAGTAAAATCCCCGCCGCGTGCCTTATTGTGCCTTTAGACGTGCATATGCACCGCGTGGCAAGAATGCTGGGGCTTACAAAGCGTAATCAGGCCGATATGAAGACCGCGCAGGAAATATCACGCGCTTTTGCCGCGTTTTGCCCGCAAGACCCTATCCGCTACGACTTTTGCTTAACCCGCTTTGGCATACGCGACGATATGAGCGAAGACGAGCTGGAAGAAACCCTTAAGAAAATTTAACGGTTAGTTTGCACAGGCCTTCCGTACCCTGCCGCAGCATCTTTAAGCGTTGGGGCCGTTGCTGTTGCGGAATAGCCGCCAGCGGGCGCGCGGGTAACATTACTATTATCGGGAGCCATTGCTACCGCATTTCCGTTGGTAACAACTCTGTCCATAGGATTGGCGAAATGAGCATCTTTCGCTGCGGGTGCAGCTTGCAAAACATCGGCAGGAGGAATATCGCCCGCAAGATTTTGTTGTTGGGGTATCGCGGACGCACTTGCATTATTTTGAATACCCGCGGAAGTGTCAGTAAGTATGTTTTTTAAGGGGTCGCGCATAGGTTCTTGCGATTCCGTTGCAGGCGTTTCGTTTACAACCGCCATAACGGGGGAAGTGTCTTCCGTTTGCATATCAACGCCTTCCTTTTTGGAGCAGGCGGAAAGGCAAAGAACGGAAAGGACTAAAACAGGGAAATACTTTTTTATCATAAAAAATCCTATTGTTATTACAAAAGAATTATAGCAAACAAAAGCAAATATGGCTTACAAGTATTTTACGGCAAACAAAAAGACGCTCCCTTTAGAGAGAGCGTCTTTTTTTGCTTTAACAAAATTTATTTTGCTATTGCGTTTTTGGCTATGTCCACAAGCTGCTTGAAGGAAACAGGATCTTTGATTGCCATTTCCGATAACATTTTTCTGTTAAGGGTAATGTTGGCTTTCGTAAGGCCGCTGATGAAAGAAGAGTAATTTAAACCTTCTTCTCTTACAGCAGCGTTAATCCTGACAATCCATAAAGAGCGGTACGTGCCTTTTTTGTCTTTTCTGTCTGTATAGGCGTGTACTAAGGATTTGTCCACCTGTTGGGTGGCCATTCTCAAGCGGCGGGATTTATCTCCGTAATAACCGCTTGCTCTGTTAAGAACTTTTTTCTTTCTGGCATGTCTTGCGACGCTAAATTTTATTCTCATTTTTTACCACTCCAACTTTATTTCATAGGAAGATATTTTCTAAGAGCCTTCCCTTCCGGAGAATTGCGTTCTATAATACCCGCTTCTCTCCTTTCTCTTTTAATGCTGGCCTTTTCAGGGGCGAGTAAGTGCCTCCTGCCGGCCTTTCTGTTTTTGTATTTACCGGTGGCTGTAATTCTAAATCTTTTTTTTGCGCCGGTATGGTTTTTAAGCTTTGGCATATTACCTATCCTTATCCGTTAAACTTTGGGGACAAAAGTTATTGAAACTCTGTTGCCCTGTGTTTGTATATTGCCGTCGACATCGCTTATAGCTGCGAATTTTGCCTTCATATCGTTCAGCATTGTAAGCCCGATGTCTTTGTGCTGGTTTTCGCGGCCGTAGAACACCACGGACACTCTTACCATGTCTTTCTTATTAAGAAATCCTTCAATTTGCTTAACCTTAACTTCCAGGTCGTGGGATGCTATTCTGGATTTTAAACGTATCTCTTTTAAAGCTACCGTTTTTTGTTTCTTCTTAGCATCTTTATTCTTTTTTCCCTGTTCGTAGATATATTTGGAGTATTCCAAAATCTTGCAAACAGGAGGCTGGGCGGTTGGTGAAATTTCCACCAGGTCAAGCTCTTGTTCTCTCGCTTTTATCAGGGCCTCCTGAATATTTACCAGCCCTAACATTGTCCCGTCGCTGTCGATGAGTCTGACTTGCGGAACGCGAATTTGTTCGTTCTTTCTTAAGAAGTCCTTACTGCTTTTGTTTGTTTGTTTTATCATCAATCTCTTTTACTAAAATTAATAATTACCAGACTAACACTAATATTATACCATAATGGCATTATATTTTGTTATGCCGGCAATGATTATATTTTGCTCTTGTATTCATAAAGTGTAGCATTTTTGCGCCGTAAACGGGGCGAAAACATAAAGTTCTTCTTCCCCGCGTTTATATTTGATAGAATTAATAAAACCTAATTTTCAAACCACTTACTAAACTATTTCAGGGATATTATGAGCAAAAGAAGACTCGCAAGAGAGTATGCCTTACAGACTTTGTATTTTACCGACACGGGAAAACTGAACGCGGAAGACTCTTGTCTTTTCGTCAACGGTTTTTACGAAAATTTAGACGAAGACACCTTTACCTTCTGTAAAGATTTGGTTACCGGAACAAACGGCAACACAAAGGAAATAGACGATATTATTACCGCAAAAGCAAAAAACTGGTCCGTTGAGCGTATGTCCGCCGTGGACAGAGCCATTTTACGCATGGCGACTTACGAAATCGTTTTCAGCGCCGACAAAGCCCCCGTACCCGCAATTATTGACGAAGCCATAGAATTAGCCAAAAAGTATTCTACGGAAAATTCGGGCAAGTTTATAAACGGGCTTTTGGACCAGATAAAAAACGAGCGTAAAAATGGACAAGCTTAAGGAAATTGAAGACCTTAAAACCCTTATACGGCGCCACAACAACCTGTATTACAATCTTGACGCGCCCGAAATTTCCGATTACGAATACGATAAGCTTTACTCCAAACTTAAACAGCTTGAAGCAGAAAATCCGCAATATATAACTTTAGATTCTCCGACGCAGAGGATAGGGGGCATAGCCTCCTCCTCTTTCGCGCCCGCGCCGCACCTTACGCCGATGATGTCTTTGGATAATACCTATAACGAGGAAGATATCCGCGCATGGCACGAGCGTACCGCAAAAAACCTTAACCGCAATAATTTTGAAATGGCCGTTGAAAGTAAAATTGACGGCGTTTCCATTTCCCTAACCTACACCGATTCCGTTTTAACAAAAGCCGCAACGCGCGGCGACGGCAAAACGGGAGAAGACGTTACCGCAAATATCCGCACAATAAACTGCATACCGCTGCGCCTGCAACAAAACCTGAGCGGCACGGTGGAAATACGCGGGGAAATTTACCTTGAAAAGCAAGACCTTGAAAAATTAAACCTAAAACAGCTTGAGGCTGATTTACCGCCCTTTGCCAATACAAGAAATGCGGCGGCGGGTTCTATCCGCCAAAAAGACCCCAAAATTACAGCCGAAAGGCCGTTAAAATTTTTTGCCCATTCTTACGGCTTTGGCGAAATAGGCGTAAACAGTTTTACGCAGTTTATGGATAAGTGCAGGGAATTGGGCTTGCCGACCTCTCCCGTGCGGAAAGTTTTTACAAATATTGAAGACATTATAAAGTTTTACAATGATTTTAAAGAAAATTTACACGCGCTTAAATATGACGCCGACGGCTTAGTTGTTAAGGTAAACTCTTTTGATTTACAGCGCATTTTGGGCATAACCGCCAAAAGTCCGCGCTGGGCCGTAGCTTTTAAATACCCCGCGGAGCAGGCGAGAACAAAAGTAAATAAAATAATATTTTCCGTCGGAAGAACAGGTATTATAACACCCGTGGCGGATCTTGCGCCCGTAAAATGCGCGGGGGTTATGATATCTTCTGCCACGCTGCATAATTTTGATGAAATCGCGCGCCTTGGCGTTAAAGAAGGCGACGAAGTTATCATAGAGCGCGCGGGAGAAGTGATACCCAAAGTTTTAAAAGTAGTCCAAGATAACGGCGGCGCAGTTATTACCCCGCCCGCTGTCTGCCCCGTTTGCGGCAGCGCGGTTTATAAAGACGAAGAAGCAGTTGCATACCGCTGCCCAAACCCAAGCTGCCCCGCCCAAATAAAAGCCAGCATAGAACATTTTGCGGCGCGTGAGGCTATGGATATTGAAGGCCTTGGCGAGGCCGCCGTAGCGCAGTTGGTGGAGCGCGCTTCCATAAAAACTTTGTCCGATATTTATCGTTTAACCGAATTTGACTTAATGCCGCTGGATTTGTTCAGCGAGAAGAAAACAGATAATCTTTTAAAAGCCATTGCGGCAAGCAAAACCCGTCCGCTTTCCAAATTTATTTTCAGTCTTGGAATACGCCATATAGGCGCGAAGACTGCGGAAACTTTGGCAGAACATTTCGGCAATATAGAAAACTTACAAAAAGCTTCTTTGGAAGAGCTGCAAAAAATACAGGAAGTAGGGCCAAAAGTGGCGCAAAGCGTTTACAGCTTTTTTAATGCCGATGCCGTTAAAGCGGAACTGGATAAATTTAAAACAGCGGGCCTTATCTTTACGGCAGAAAAGAAAGCCGACAGCGCGATATTGCAGGGCAAAACCTTTGTGTTTACGGGTGAGCTTGTAAAAATGACAAGGGAAGAAGCGCAAAACCTTGTTAAAGTAAACGGGGGGAAAGTTTCCGGCTCCGTATCTTCCAAAACCTATGCCGTAGTGGCAGGCGCGGAGGCGGGCAGCAAGCTTACAAAAGCGCAGGAACTGGGCGTAAAAATATTGACCGAAGAAGAATTTATTGCCTTGCTAAAAAAAGACTAAACTAAGATTTGTTTTGTTTTAATGCCCGCCGCAAGGCGGGTTTTTTATTTGGCATAAAAATGGGTATCCCATAAAAACAAAAAACGTGTTGCTTATTGTAAGCAACACGCTAAATGGAGCGGGCGAAGGGAATCGAACCCTCGTCTCAACCTTGGCAAGGTC
>CAZBCE010000008.1:0-31946 GCA_964490555.1 uncultured Elusimicrobium sp.
GGTACCCAAGTGAGCAAAAAATAAAAAAGAAGCCGACTTACGCCTAATTGTTAGCGGCATAAGTCGGCACAGAACAAATATTATTTTTAAGCAGGTACGGCTTCGGCAGCTTCCTCTTGAACCCGCGCCCCATTAAAACAATCCGCACACAAAGGCTCATAATCATCAGCCCCGCCGACATATATTCTGGACTTAATGGCAACAGTCCTGTGCGTGCGCGTGGCAGGCGCATTGCAGGCATTACAGCGCGCCTTAAGCTTGGTAACTTTATCGGCTACGGCTAAAAGCTGGGCGGTACTTTCAAAAGGAACAGCTTTAAAATCTAAATCCAAACCGCAGCAAATTACGCGCTTGCCCAACTTGGCAAGGGCAATGGCGACGGGGGCGATATCGCGCGTAAAAAAGTTAACTTCGTCTAAGGCTACAACATCGGTGTTCTTTTTAATTAATTCCAAAGCGTCCTGCGCCTTGGTTATATGCGTGGCGGAAATCTTTTTTAAGTCGTGGGTAGCAATGCCCTTATTTGTGTAGCGTTTATCAAGACTGGAGTTAAACACCTGCACCTTTTGACCGTTTTTAATACACTCTTCCACACGTTTAATAAGCTCCGTACTTTTGCCCGAAAACATACATCCGCAAATCACTTCTATGCTGCCGTAAGGTACAGTTGTCTTCTTCATAATCGCCTCTTTGCTGCTTTAAATTAAAAATTGTCCCTTATCATTCTGTCGTCGCGCCAAGGGTAGCGGTACTGGTTTATTTCCTTCTGCGCTTTGCTTTGCGCGGGGCCCGCGCCGCAAAGGATATTTATCCTGAGCGTGAAGGAAAGATTTTGGTTTCTGTCGCGCACGCCCACCATAAGCGTTACGTCGTGGAAATCTTTATAAACTTTTATGTGCTTTGAATACGCGCTGAGGGAGGAGGAGCCGTCAATCTCAAAATCCAAACCCATATCCGCGCGCCAAGTAAAACCTTTGGGGGCAAGCATAAACTTTGACGTTACCAAAAAGCTGCTTCTGTCCGTGCTGTAATTGGCCACGCCTAAATTGGCGTAACTGCCGTTTAAACTTTTAAATGTGCTGTCTAACACAAAGGCTTGGTTGCCGTTATAGACATCGTATAAATTTTGCAGGAAAAAGCTTGTTCCCGTGAGCGGAGAAAAATAACCTACTTCCGCCGTAACAGGCTCCGCCCTGTATTTAAAATCCCATTCTTCTTTAGAATTGCTTGCGTCGTAACCGGTGGCAAGTTTAAAGTAAGTATTCTGCGTGGGCATATAATAATTTTGAATGTAAAATAAATTATATTCTTCTTCCGCGTCGGAGTTATTTGTATTCTGGCTGCTGCTGGTTAAAGAACCGCTTACCGTCCTGCGCGTATATTTATACCCCATATCAAGCATACCCGTTATAAAGTCCGAACGCAAATTAAGCTGCCCGCCGAAGCGTCCGACAAGGGTGTCTTCGTCATTATTTGTAGGGTCTTTAAAAATAATTTCCTGGTCGTAAAACGCCGTGGGTGTTAAGGTAAAATTGCGGTGGAGTTTAAAATCTTTAGAGGTTGTCCAGTTTCCGTGTCCGTACTGCACAAAATCGTAGTCGCCTATTCTGCTGCTGTTAAAATCAAACTTAACATTGTTTACAAGCCCCGTATTTTTTATGCCGAACGGGTGAAAAATAAGTTCCAGCTTGGGCAGAACTTCCTGCGAGTTGGAATAGGTTTTATCGTCGGCGTTTAACTGGCTGCGGTTGCTGTAGCTTGCTCTTAAAGTAGTAGCCGAACTTTGACGCACAACAGAGGCGCGCGTTAATTTATCTGGCGAAACGACATAAGGATTGGAGCGGAAGAAATCGTCGTTAAAATCAGCGTCGGACACATTTCTTGTTTCAAACTGGCTGAAGTATAAGGCCCCGTCTTTCTTTGCAAGACTGTCGGAAGAGTCATAAACTTCCCACCAATATCCGCCGTCAACGCCCCAGCGGTTTTTGTCCTTAACTTTATCGTCAATCGTGTAATACTGCAAAGAGCCGCGGAATTTTTGCGGATTATTGTAAGAAACAGCTGTTCCGTACCCGATGCCTGCTTTTGTGTAATAGTCCAAATTAGCCGCCGCGCTAAATCCGCCGAGTGAAAAGACGGTGGACGTAAGCAAGCCCAAACCCGTGTTATCGCTTTGCGTAAAATCAAAGTACGTCGTAAGAATTCTTTCCGTATTAAGCGAGCGGTAAACAAAGGGCAAATAAAACACAGGCACCTTGCCGAATTTTACCACGGCGTTTGTGCCGTAAATAACATCCCCCGGTTTAAAAACCGCTTTTCCAAGACGTAAAGTATAGTGCGGCTTTTCAAGATTGCAGCAGGTCATATCGGCTTTAACAAGAGTATATTTACCGTCTTTAACAGACATTTCCTGCGCGTTTATTATGCGCACGGGGGAATAATCCGCGGTAACATTCTTCATTATCAAAGCGCGCGAAGGAATATCAAAATTAATATCATAAGCTTCAAAAGTACCGCCCATACCGTCTATAATTGTTTTGCCTTTGGATATAAGCAATTTATTTTCGGTAAGTATTTGTATATCTTCGCCTTTGATAATTTTGGGGGAGGCGCCGTCGTTTATAACAATTTCTACATTGCCTTTAAGCGCGGCAACGCCGCCGTTTTGGTCGTAGGTAACTTCGTCGGCGGTAAAGTATATAAACTGCTCTTTGGTGGGGCCGGGCAGTTCATATTCTTCTGCGGCCGCGTTTACACATAAAACGCAGGCCAGTAATATTGCGTAAAAACTATTTTTCATTTATTTTATCTAAGGCATACATAGCCGCGCCTATGCCGCCTATATTGCCTTCTTTAGAGATTAAAACCTTTATATGTTTAAACGGTGTTTTTATAGTCTGACGGGCAAAGACTTCTTTTACTGCGGGTAAAAAATATTGCGCGCCTCTGGAAACGCCGCCCGTAAGCACAACGGCGTCGGGGTTTAAAATTAAAGCCATATTGGCAATGCCGCCGCCAAGACGTGCGCCGATATCGCGCCAGAGTTTAAGCGCGGCTTCATCATTTTTTGCTGCGGCTTTGGAGATAAGACTGACGGAAAATTCCTCGCTCCTCAGAAGAGCCGCAAGTTCGCTTTGAGGATATTTTGCTGCCGAGGTCTGCGCCAAACGGCGTATGCCTTTTGTTCCCGCAAAGGCTTCAAGGCAGCCGCGCTGACCGCAGGCGCAAAGCGGCGCGCCGTCTGAAAAATCTATGCAGATATGCCCCAACTCTCCTGCGGAACCAGTTGCGCCCTGCACAAGCTTGCCGTCTATAACAACGCCTCCGCCCACGCCCGTGCCAAGCGTTACTACGATTATGCTTTTATATTTCTTTTTAAGTTCTTTGGCGTAAACGCCCCACGCCGCCATATTGGCGTCGTTTGATACAAAACACTTGCAGCCAGTCCTTTTGGTAAGGCCGCGGCCTATGGGCAAATCACGCCATGGCAAATTGGGGGCAAAGCGCAAAACGCCTTTTGCATTATCGGTATCGCCGGCGGTGCCGACGCCTAAAACAAGGTCTTTAGCGTTTTTTATTTTAAGGGAAACCTTCCAGTCGTTAACGGTTTTGGCAAGCCAGTCTAAAAATTCTTCCGCGCTTAAAGCGGTGCTTGTGGGCGCGCTGTGCGTTTTAAGAATTTTGCCTTTTTCGTTAATGGCAAAAAATTTAATAAAAGTTCCGCCGATATCAATACCTAAAGAAATCATTTATTCCCCCCGCTTTTAGGGTGCGCGGCATTGTAGACTTTTTTAAGTCTTTCAAGAGAAACGTGCGTATAAACCTGCGTAGCGCCCAAGCTTTTGTGGCCCAGCATTTCCTGCAAAGTTTTTAAGTCGCAGCCGTTATTTAAAAGATGCGTGGCAAAAGAGTGCCTTATACTGTGCGGCGTAATTTTGCGGACTAAATTTGTTTTAACCGCGCTTTTTTTGACAAGCTGGGCCAAACCCTCTCCGCTGATGCGCGTGCCGCGGCTGCCCAAGAATAAAGGGCTGGAAGGCGTAACGCCCGCGCGGGTGGCAAGGTAGTTGCTGATAGCTTCTAAAGCTATATCGGTAACAGGCACAAGTCTTTCTTTATTGCCTTTACCCAAAACCTTTGCGTAGCCTTCGCTGAAGTTTATATCACCCACGTTAAGGCCCACCGTTTCGCTGCGCCTTAAACCGCTGGAGTACATAAGTTCCAAAATAGCTTTATTGCGCTGGGCGTAGCGTGAACTTACCTGCGTATCCATAAGGCGGGCGGCTTCGTCTTCCGTCATAAATTTAGGCAAAAGCTTTTCGCGCTTAGGCGCGGAAAAAAGCTTAAACGGATTAGAGTTTATCATACCGCGGTTGGAAAGATATTTGGCAAAACTTCTAAGCGCGCTTATCTTGCGCAGCATACTGCTTCTGGCTATTTCTTTGGCTTGCTCCAAGGCAAGGTAGCCGCGGATATTATGCAAGGTAAAATCTTTTACGGAAAGCAAATTTCTAAGCGACATATAAGCGGCAAACTCCCCCAAATCGCCCGTGTAAGCGCGCAAAGTATTGGGGGATAAATTTCTGCCGCGTAAATGCAGCTTAAAGTTTTCTATCTGCTTTAGCATTCAATTTTATTTTGCTTCGTTATTCTTTTTAATAGCCTCTATTTCGTCGGGCGTAACATTGACGATATTTTTGCATTTGGGGTAGCCGCTGCAACCTAAAAAGCTGCCCTTTGCGCTGTGTCTTAATACAAGAGGCTTGCCGCATTTTTCGCATTTGCGGCCGGAGTCCAAAGGCCCTGTTGAAGCTACCTTTTTGCCCTCTGCGTCTATGGAATAAGTATTTTTACAGTTCGGATAGGCGGAGCAGGCCATAAATTTGCCTCTTCTGCCCGTCCTGATAACCATCGGCGCGCCGCACTTTTCGCAAACTTCTGTTGTGGCTTGCGGGGGAACGGATGCTGCGCCGCTTAAATTCTTTTTACCCTTGCATTCGGGGTATTTTGAACAGCTTAAATACTCGCCGTATTTACTGTGTTTGATAAGCATGGGCGAACCGCAGATAGGACATTTTTCGTCCTTAGCTACCGTCGGCACGGGCTTTTTCATATTCTTGGCGGCATTGTCCAAATCTTTGGTAAAGCCGTCATAGAATTCCTGTATTACTTTAACCCATTGCTTGCTGCCTTCGGCTATATCGTCCAGCTTTTCTTCCACGCCTGCCGTGTAAGAAAGGTCCATAATATCCTTAAAGAATTCCTTTAGCTGCTCCGTTACGGTTATACCCAAATCGGTAGCCAAAAGCTTATTGGTTTTGGCCTGCTTTTCTATATATTTTCTGTCAATAATAGTTTTGATTGTGGGCGCGTAGGTGGACGGTCTGCCGATGCCGTGCTTTTCCAAAGTTTTGATAAGGCTGGCTTCATTATAGTTTGGCGGTGGCGCGGTTTTGTGGTCCTTTGTAATAACTTCCAAAAGTTTAAGGGCGTCGCCCTGCTCCAACACGGGCAGCAATGCGTCTTCTTTATCTTCCTGGTCGTCATTTTCGTCCTGCTCTTCCTGATAGACGGAAAGATAACCGTTAAATTTTACCGTTCTGCCGTTTGCGCGCAACATACATTTGTCCGCGCCGCCTGCTGAAATATCAACGGAAACAGTATTAAATACCGCGTCCGCCATTTGCGAAGCAACGAACCTTAACCAGATAAGCTCGTAAAGTTTATACTGGTCTGAAGTTAAATACTGCTTTAAGCTTTGCGGCGTGCGGTACACGTCGGTAGGGTGGATAGCTTCGTGCGCTTCCTGCGCGCCTTTTACCTTGCCTTTATAAACAGGCGCGGAGGCGGGGGCAAAAGCGGGGCCGTATTTTTCCTTAATAAATTTATTCGTCTGTTCCTGTAACTGTTTAGAAACGTTAAAGGAGTCCGTTCTCATATAGGTTATTAAACCGATTGTTTCCCCGCCGATTTCTATACCTTCGTAAAGGCCCTGCGCGGTCATCATAGTTTTTTGGGAAGAGAAACCTATTTTATTATAAGCGTCCTGCTGCATGGAGCTGGTGATAAAAGGCGGTTTGGGTTTTTGCTTTACTTCTTTCTTTTCAATTTTTTCCACGACAAGCGGGCCTGCCCTTAATACCGCGTTGGCGGGGGCAAGACTTTCATTATCTTTAAAAACCGTTGTCTTTACTTTGTAATCTTCCGCAAAAAGTTTGTAGGTGGTGGTTTGCTCTACATTTTTACCTTCCCACTTTAAGACGCGGGCGGTAAAATCG
Organism: uncultured Elusimicrobium sp.; assembly: GCA_964490555.1. Taxonomy (GTDB): domain Bacteria; phylum Elusimicrobiota; class Elusimicrobia; order Elusimicrobiales; family Elusimicrobiaceae; genus Proelusimicrobium. The sequence goes on from CAZBCE010000008.1 coordinate 6,279, forward strand.
GGCTTGGCGCCTTGCTTTTGCACTTTGGCCTGTATGGTCCAGTAAGATTCTTCTTTAAAATCGGCAATTTCTTTTGCGCGCTCGGTAAGAAGACGCACGGCGACGGACTGCACACGGCCCGCGCTGAGTCCGCTGGTAATTTTGCGCCACAAAAGCGGGGAAAGTTTATAACCTACCAGTCTGTCCAACACGCGTCTGGCCTGCTGGGCGTCAACCAAATTATAATCTATGCCTCTGGCGTGGTCAAAGGATTCTTTGACGGCGCTTGGCGTAATTTCGTGGAAGTAAATGCGGCGGGTACTTTCGGGCTTTAATTTTAAAAGTTCAAATAAATGCCAAGCGATAGCTTCCCCTTCGCGGTCAGGGTCAGTAGCAAGATAGACGGTATCAGACTTTTTTAAAGAGTCCTTAAGTTCCGCTATAATCTTGGGCTTGCCGCTGGCCACATATGTCGGTTTAAAATTATTTTTTTCGTCTACGCCGATTTCTTTGGAAGGCAAATCGCGCACGTGTCCGAAGGAACTTCTTACGATATAAGAAGACCCTAAAATTTTACTTATGGTTTTTTGCTTTGTGGGTGATTCCACTATTATCAAAGCCTTTCCGTTTGAGGTCGGTTTTGTTTCTGTTTTTGTCGGTTTAGTTGCCATTGTTTTATTTTCCTTTGGTACTGCAATCCCTAAAATTTATTTTTTGAATATTTTCCGTCTGCACAGTAAACGACGGAGTTAATTTCTAAATTAAAAAGTATTCCCGCAATTTCGCTTATTTCCATGTCCGTTTGAAGGGCAAGGTCATCTATAGTTTTGCTGCCCTCGCCGATAAGATTTAAAAGCAAAAGTTCAGGCTCGGTAAAATTATCGGTTTGGGGCTTCTCTTCATTATAAAGTTTTTTGGTGTTAAGGCCAAGTTTTAAATTAAGCGGCATTGCGTCTATAATATCCCTTGCGTCCAATACCATGGCCGCGCCCTGCTTGATAAGCCTGTTGGTGCCGTCGCTCTGCGGGCTGTCTATAGGGCCGGGGACCGCCAATACGTCAAGCCCCTGCTCCAAAGCCATTTTTGCGGTTATAAGCGCGCCTGACTTGCTTTCCCCCTCCACCACCACAACAAGGCGGGAAAGACCCGCTATAAGCCTGTTACGGCGCGGGAAATGCTGGGCCAGCGGGGGCGCGTCAAAAGGAAGTTCCGATATTACGGCGCCGCCGTTATCAATTATGGCTCTTGCCAAATCCCTGTTTTCGGCGGGGTAGCAGCGGCCTATGCCCGTGCCTACCAAAGCCCAAGTGGGTTTAGCGTTTTTTACGGCCTGCGCGTGGACAATGCTGTCTATCCCGCGGGCAAGGCCGCTTACCAAAATTACTCCGCATTGCGCCAAATCTTCCGCCAGGCGGCTGCAGGCGCGTCTGCCGTAAGGCGTAATTTTACGCGTTCCCACCATGCCTACCGTCGGCACTTCTTCCGCGTTTAAGGTGCCGCGCACATAAAGCGCGAGCGGCGGCTCTTTAATAGAAAGTAAACTCTGCGGATAATCAGGCTGTCCTTTAAATATTATTTTACCGCCCGCTTTAAGTGTTTTATCCATTTCCGCCTGCGCGTCTAAAGCGGAGGTATTTTTTAAAAATCTTTCCGCGGTTTCAAGCGATATTTTGCCCTCTTCGCTTAAGGCGCGTGCGTCCTGCTTTAAAATATTTTCCGCCGAGCCGAAAATCTCCAACAGTCTGTTTGCCCAATCCGCGCGCAAATAGCTGAAGGAGTTTATCTTTATTAAAGCCAGTTTTTCCTGCTCGGTTAAGGCCATTTATTTTCCTTAAATCTTAAATATCGCTTACGCCTTTCCTGTCCAGCGGGCGGTATTGCATAACTTCTATTATATGTTCTTTTTTAATTTCCGCGCTGCCCGCCAAATCCGCAATGGTGCGGGCCGTTTTTAATATTTTATCCAGACTGCGGGCGGAAAGGCCCAGCTTTTTCATAGCCAGTTCCAAAATTTCCCCGCCGCCCTGCGGCAGGGCGCAAAAGCGTTTAATCTCACTTACTGTCATAAAAGCGTTTGCCGTGGTGGAACTTTCTTTAAAACGTTCCTTTTGCAATTCGCGCGCCGCGCTTACGCGCTGCCTTATCTGCGCGCTGGTTTCGCCCTCCGTTTTCTTTTGCCAGTCTTTATAATCAACGGGGTTAAGGTTTACGGTAAGGTCAATTCTGTCTAAAAGCGGGCCTGATATTTTAGCTTTATAGCGGCTTATTTGCAATGGCGTACAATTGCATATTTTTGTGTTATGTCCGTGGTAGCCGCACGGGCAGGGGTTCATAGCCGCTATTAAAGTAAATTTTGCGGGAAAGGTAAAAGTATCCTTCGCGCGCGATATTGTTACTTTACAAGTTTCAAGCGGCTCCCTTAAAACTTCAAGCGAGTTACGGCTGAATTCCGCAAATTCGTCTAAAAATAAAACACCGTTATGCGCTAAAGAAACTTCGCCGGGTTTAGGCGTTTGCCCGCCGCCTACAAGCGCGATATTGGAAATTGTGTGGTGCGGGTCCCTGAACGGTCTTTTAAAAGCGGTTTTATTTTTGCCCAGCAGGCGGCAGACGGAATATATCTGCATAATATCCAAAGCCTCGCCGTGCGTAAGCGGCGGCAATATCCCCGGGAAGCGTTTTGCAAGCATACTTTTACCCGTGCCGGGAGGCCCGATTAAAAGTACATTATGCCCGCCCGCGGCGGCGATTTCCAAGGCGCGTTTGGCAAGCGGCTGGCCCTTAACCTCGCTGAAATCTTCCCCTAAATTATCTTCCGCCGACCATTCTTCCTGCGCGCTTTGCGAAAAAGCGGGAAAGGCGGCTTCTTCTTCCAGCATAGTAACAACTTCTTTTAAATTCTTTGCGCCGAAACCGTTGGCACGCGCAAAGGCGGCTTCGTTAAGGTTGGAGGCGGGAATGACAGACTGCTCCCTGCCCAATTTTTTAAGCGAGATAAGCATAGGCAAAACGCCCGCGCAGGAATGTACCTTGCCGTTAAGGCCGAGCTCGCCTATAAACACTATATCTTTAAGTTTCTCTCTGGCGTGCGCGCTAAGCTGTTCGCTTGCGGCAAGTATGCCTAAGGCTATGGGTAAATCAAAATGAGTGCCGCCTTTTTTAATTTCCGCGGGCACTAAATTTATGGTAATTTTTTTAAGGGGAACGTCAAAGCCGCTGTTTCTGACGGCGGCAAGTACACGGTCTTTAGCTTCTTTAACTTCCTGGTCGGGCAAGCCCACAAGAGTAAAAGTAGGCAGCCCCGCGGAAATATCAACCTCTACGGAGACGACAAAACCTTCTATACCCTTTATACAGCCGGAGGTGATATTAGCAAGCATAATTACAGAAACTGCATTTCCACATAATCCGCGCCGACGGCCTGTATGCCGAAGTTGGCGTAATATTTGCGGATTATCTTGGCGGAAAACTCCTCTGAGGATTTTACATTTGCCTGAACGTCAAAAGTGGCGTTGGAATTATTATATTTTGTAAGGCTGAATTCCTCCACCTCCGGCAAGGTGCGCAAAATGGTTTGGAGTCTTTCCAAACGTTCAATGGTTTTTACGTCGTTTACGGTAAATGTAAATGTTTTGGCGGAGTTTACGGCGTTCATAATCTGCTCCGCAACCTGCCCTGCGGCGTTTTCGCACGCGCCCGTAAGCGCCTTTTGAACGGCTATATCCTGCACTGGGTCAAGCCCGCTGAAGCTTTCCGCCGCTTCCGCTATAAGCTGGTAGTTGCTGGCGGCGACAACTTTAAGATTTACTTTTGCCCTCATCGTGGTAAAATTGGAAGCAAACTGGGTTGCGCCTTCAAGCGGGTCGGCGGAGGCGTCGGCTATAATAACAAATCTGGCGCCATCTTTTTTTGCTTTATCCACTATGCTTGTATTATCGTCTAAATTGTTTTGGCTTAAGTTACCGCCGTCAAAAAGAGCGTAAGGATAACCTTTAAGTTTTTTGTATATGCCCTGGCGGCAGCGCTGGTCCATGGTAACCTGCCCGCCAACGCTTTCGCGCGAGGCGACAAGAATATTTGTTTTCTTTATGTAAGAACTGTCCTGAATGGTTTTCATCTTTAAGGATAAATCGCTTACAAGCACCATTGTGCGGACTTCCATATAATAACTTTCGCCTTTGCGGTAGGCTGTTTTTACATACGCGTTTCTTATGTAATTATCCTGCTTGGCAAGAATTTCTTTTTTTACAGCTTCGGGGTATTCCATTAAAGTGCTGGAGGATAAAAATACGCGCACCGCTCTTTCAAGCGCGTCATACTGCGCCTTGCGGAAGGCTTCTTTCTTCATCGCGGAAATTGCGTCAGCCCTGTAACCCACCGTGGCGGAACCTATAACATATTCACCTTCGCCTTTAGGGCCGATGTTAAACCTTTGGCAGCCGCAGACGACAGACAGGGTTAAAGCTAAAAGAAACAGTTTTTTCATCAGATTATCCTCTTATTTAAGCACGTCGCCCAAAACTTTAACGTACGAGCTGGGCAGCTTAATGCCTTCCGCGTTAATGATGCCGCAGCGTATCATCATAATCTCAAGCATATGGCTTAAAATGTCGTAAAAATTATCCCTTATGGCAGGCGTGCAGGAAATGCTGCTGGGCCCTAAAATAATTGCGCCTTTAAGGTTTTTATTATCGCAGATATTGGCTATTTTAAACGCGGAGGATATTATATGCTCCGTTGAGTAAGCCGATTTTAAAGCAAAGTTAAAACCGCCTTTAATACCCAGTTCTTTTGCCCGTTGCATTGTGGCATAGGCTATCCATTTAAATTTATCGGCCTGGTCCTGCGGGAAGAAGAAACCGAAACTGCCCCAGTCCATATTTTCGCCGCGCTGGAGAGAAACAATATCTTCAAAAGATTTTATTACTATCTGGCTCTTTTGGTCCTCGCCGGAAACGGCAAGCATATAGGAAAGTATTTCGTCGTAACCTCTGGCGGGGCCGTTGCTGTCTTTTATCTTTCTGTATAAAACTTTCGCGTTTCTTATGTAGCGGGAAATTTCGCCCAAAGTATATCCGCTTGAGCCGAAGAAAGACTGCGCCTGCGCTTCCGTCAATCCCATTTCGGAATCCTGCACCATTTTGTTGTATATTCTGGCAAAGTGCTGCGGGCGCGGCTGTTTAAGTTCCGACACCCAGCCCTGGTCCAGACGGAAATTGACAAGATCTTCAAAACGCGCAAGACTTTCGGGCGGATATTTGGAAGAAATTATTATCTGCTTTTTCTCTTTTAAAAATCTGTTGAGCAGTTTGGAAATAAACTCCCTGTTATGCTCGTTAACGGCGGTTAAGTGGATATCATCTACTATAAGCACTTCCGCGTTTTTGAAAAATTCGTCCAGCGTATCCCTCTTCCCTTCTTCAACATATCTTTGTATGCCGCGCGCAAAGCGCACGCCGTTGGTTATAAATATTTTTTCCTGCGATACTTTTTTGGACAGCTCATAACCCATCGCGTTTAAAAAGTGGGTTTTACCGCTGCCGCCTTCCCCGTAAAGGACAAAAGGATTGTACATGGTGCCGATGTTTTCTATAACAGACATTGCGGCGGCGTGCGGGAAGCGGTTGGAGGCTAAGTCCATATTTTCAAAAGTAAAGGTTGGCACCAAAGGTACTTCCAAAGGCCAATTATTTTTTTTGTAAATCTGCCCTATGGGAATTTGTATTGTATGGTCCACCGTTTTTGTTTTATCCGCAAGATCTTCCTTCTTTACGGCCTGCTGATGGGCAGGGGCAGGCGCGGGACGCTGCAGCGCGGGATTTGCAATAGGACGCCTTATAGTCGGCTGAGCCGCTTGGGGGACAGCCTGAGGCGGCCTTGCCGCGGGAGCGGCGGACGGACGCACTATTGGCGCGGGGCGCGGAATTTGCGGAATATTCGGGCGCGCAGCCGTCGGAGGAGGCATACTTCTTGGCGCGGAATTTTGGGACGGCGCCTGCGGCAAGCCCTGCTGAGGCGCTTTAAAATTTGGCGGATTAGAAGCCGAAGGAGGCAGCACTTTGGCAGCGGGGGAGGCCTGTTCTTCCTCATTGGGCTCAGGCTTGGCTATATTTTTTATTTTATTCAAATCGTCTTGTGTCATATTCTTTTCGTTCCCCCGTGATATCTGTTTTGCTTCTGTTTGTTTTTCCGTAGTTCTTTGCTCCGTTTTTGGTTTTTGAATTATAGGCGGGGGCGGAGGAGGCGCAACCGTCCCTGTTTTGCGCAACGCGGGCCGCGGCTGCGGCTGCGAAGCTTTATTTAATTCAACCATATTTTTATGCATTTGTTGAGAGGGACCCGCAGGCGGAAGCGGCGGCCTGAGAGAAGAGTCCTCAGTCTTTTGCGGCGTTAAAGGGACTGCAGACGGCTTTTGCGGCCCTTTGAAAAACGGGAGCGGCGGTTTAGGCGCCTGTGGGACCGGCGGCGCAACAACAGTATTTTTTACCTCGGGCGCGGGCTTTTTAATAACAGGGCTTTGCGGTTTTGGCACGGCAGGCGGCGGAGCGATTGGCTTTTTTTCCGCAGTATTACCCAATACCCCGGTAAAACCGTGTAAATCAGCAACGTTTGTAGCTTCTTTTAAGGGAATATTACGGGGAGCGGACGGGGTTTCCGTACCAAAAAAACCTTCCGACGGAGCTTCATAAACAGGCTCTTCCCCCGCAGTTTGCTTTAATGCGGCGCGAACAGGTTCTCTGTCAGGAAGCGTATCTGCCGTGGGAGTAATTTTAAATTGCTCGTTTGAATCGCCTGAGGCTAAAACGATATTATCGGTATCGGAAGTTTTTATTGTTTCAACTTCCTTTTCAATCACAGAGCGCGTTTTAGGCGCGGGAGAGGGTTTAACTTCCTGCTGTTTATTTTTTTCTGCCGCGGCAGGTTCTGCCCTGTGCAGAAGATCGCCTAGCGGGCTTGCGTCCGTTTCTTCTGCCTTAGGTTCCTGACGCTTAACATTAGCCGGCACCTTAACCGCAGGGCCCAAAAGGTTGGGAACATTTGTAAAATCGTCGTCAATACCGCTTGCGGCGGTCGGTTTTGCCGATAAAATAGCGTCAACTTCTTTTTTGGGAACGGCGGACGGCTTAGTTGCGGAAAACTCTTCGCTGTTGGCGTAAAAATCGCAGATAGTTTCAGCCGCAAAAATATCATCAACGGGAATATTGCCCGATAAATTATCCCCCGCTTCAGAAAAAATTTGCTCCTGCAGAGGACCCTGCATATTCTTTTGCGCTTGGGAAGAATTATTACGCCGCACCTCTGTTTTCTTAAACACATCGGGAGTAGGCTCATCGGGAGTTACAACAATATTATGCGGCGCCGCGTTAGGCATTGCGGGTTTCTTTTCCCTAAACACTTCCGCTGCGGCTTGCGTAATGCTTGTGCGGGATTTGGATTTATCCTCGGCGGAAAGAGTTTTTGCCGACGCTTTTGAGGCGGCAGGAACGGACCGCGACGGCGCGTTTGGCGTTGAAGACAAAGCGGACGCGGCTGTTACTTCCGTATCAGGCCCTTTCTTACCGGAACCGGAAAACTTTTTGAAAATTTTATTTAAAATACTCCCGCCAGAAGAGGTCTGCGGAATATGAGGCACTACGCTTACCCCGTCGGAACTTACATTGCGCGGGTCGGAAGAAGACTGGGCGTTTAAAGGCTCCAGCTTGCCCCCTTTAAGCAAACCCGAAAGCCCTGCGTTAGGGTCAAAATCAGTGGTTTCCTGAAGCTTCTTTGCGCTTGCGGTATCAAGACTGATAAATGTTCCGTCGCCGACGTCCAATTCGTTTTCCAACTGTATGCCGCCTTCAAAAGCGTCGGTTTCTTTATCAAAAGAAAGCCCGTCTTTTGCAAGCGAAAGTCTGGAGTCGGTTTTAACAGTGGGAGGCTCCTCCTGATAGCGTGTAGCTTCGGCTATATGGAGGGAAGGCCCAGGCGCGGCAGAAAAGATATCGTGTTTCGGCGCGGGCTGCGGACGGACGGGAGCAGGTTTAGGCGCCGCTTCCTGAGCTGCGGGTTTAACGGCTTTTGTCTGGGCGGCAGGCTTTGTAAATTCCATAGGGAAGACCTGCGTTTCAGGCGATATAACATCTAAGTTTAAATCTTTTCCGAGATGGTCGGCAGAAAAAACGGCAGTAGCATTATTTGCGGTTTCGTTTATACACTCTTCAATTTTAACGCGAATCTTTTCCAACATATCATCGTCGGAAATATTGGTAAGCTCAAAAATGTGGGTAAAGGGAGGAAGAGTAACATTTACAAGTTTGCAAAAGAAGTAAAGTTCTTTTTCAATAAAGGCAACGTCCTCGGCACCGCCTACCACAGCAAGTATGTAGACGGAGCCGGAAGTTACAGTATTCTCCCTTATCTCCCAGCGTGTAATCATTATTTAGTCCGTAACTATTTTAATGCCGGAACTTGTCCCCAGGCGGCTTGCGCCTGCTTCTATCATCTTTAAGGCGTCTTCTTTTGTTTTGATTCCGCCCGACGCTTTAACTTTTATGCCGCTTGCCTGCGCCATAAGTTTAACGTCGTGTTCTGTCGCGCCTTTATCGGAAAATCCTGTTGAAGTTTTAACAAAATCCGCGCCGACTTCCGCGCAAATTTTGCAAACCGCAATTTTTTCTTCGTCGGTAAGATAAGAGGTTTCTATAATAACTTTTAACACAACCCCTTTGCTTGCCGCGCGTACGGCGGCTATATCGGCTTTAACGGCGGACAAATCCCCGCCTTTAAGCGCGCCTATGTTGATAACCATATCAACTTCGCCTGCGCCCTGCTTTACGGCAAGGGCGGCTTCCTGCGCTTTTATCGCACTGTCGTTAGCGCCTAAGGGAAAACCGATTACCGTGCAAACGTCAACGCCGCTGCCTTTTAAAAGCTGCGCCGCGTAAGAAACCCACACGGGGTTTACGCAAACCGAAGCAAAATTATATTCTTTGGCTTCCGCGCAAAGTTTTTCTATATCTTGCTTGGTTGCAAAGGCTTTAAGGATTGTATGGTCTATATATTTTGCTATGTTCATAGTTTAATTATAGTCAATAATTCTGATAAATTTTTCTGCTTCCAAAGATTGCCCGCCAACCAAAACGCCGTCAACATCGGGCTGGGCCATAATGAAATCCACATTATCGGCCTTTACGCTGCCGCCGTAGAGAATTCTTACTTTAGAGGCAAAGTCTTCGCTGTACTTCTGGGAAAGTAAAGTTCTGATTTCTTTATGAACTTCCTGCGCTTGTTCGGGAGTGGCTGTTTTGCCCGTGCCGATAGCCCAGACGGGTTCGTAAGCGATAACTAAATCTTTTAAATCTTCTGCGGTAAAACCTTTAAGACCGTCTTCAATCTGGTCCTGGATTACGGCGTAAGTTTTTTCCGTTTCGCGTTCGATAAGAGTTTCGCCGACGCAGTAAACAACTTTAAGACCGCGCGCTAAAGCTGCTTTAACTTTTTTGTTTAAGATTTCGTTGGTGTCGCCAAATAAGCTTCTTCTTTCGCTGTGTCCGATAATGACATAAGTTGCGCCCGTATCTAAAACCTGAGACGGAGAAACTTGAGATGTAAATGCGCCCTTTTCTTCAAAGTGGCAATCCTGCGCGGACAAAATAATATCGCTGCCTTTTAAAACTTCAGCTACTGCATAAAGACTGGTAAAGCTGGGGGCAATCATAATATCGGCATTATTTTTATTAAGAGCTTTCTTAAGCGCCTGGGCAAGTTCTTTAGATTGTGCTACGGTATTGTGCATCTTCCAGTTACCTGCTATAAACGGTTTCCTTGACATAAATTATCCTTCCTGTTTTTAGAATAAAGCAGCCCTTTAAGCTGGCTACATATAAGTATATACATTTACATTTTAGAAAATTTTTAATGTTTTAACATAAAATAACAAATTATTGCCATTGAGAGAAGTGTTTTTTAATCAAAATTTTAGGAATAATTAAGTCAGATTTATCTTGGCTTATGCTATAGGCAGCCTGCCGTGCGGAAGTGTTGGCGCAATTTTTGTACCAGCTAATAATTAATCAAAAGTAAAAAATAAATGGCGGGAATATGAATATGGAAATTAGTTTAAAGAGAAAAACCGTCTTGAAAAACCCACAAGCAATCTTTATTATTCGGTTAATGCCGTTCATCACGGAACAAATTTGTAGATTAGCAGCGTGATTTTATTAATGCCGTATGGGTGCGGAACAAATTGGGCATACGCCGCGCGTGGATTTTCAGATTTTAAGCAAATTTTGATTTTATTATGCAGAACAAATTTGCAGGCTAACACGCGTGATTTTATTAATGCCGTTTGTCACGGAACAAAGTTGTAGACTGGCAGCGTGATTAGGCGGGGTTGAGCTTATTTTTTATCTTATTGTGAACGCGGTGTACAAAGAAGAATGGGAGCGGAGCGACTCTCGGTACCCAAGTGAGCAAAAAATAAAAAAGAAGCCGACTTACGCCTAATTGCTAGCGGCATAAGTCGGCACAGAACAAATTACAGAACAAATGCTTCTTATTTCTTGCTTTCTTTGACGGCGTCTAAAACCTTGGGCAATATCTGCTGCACATCGCCCACAATCCCATACTTGGCAAAGTTAAAAATAGGAGCGCGGGCATCCTTGTTAATGGCAATAATCACGTCGGAATCCTGCATACCGACTGTATGCTGAATTGCGCCCGATATACCGCAAGCCACATAAAGTTTAGGCTTTACGGTAACGCCGCTTTGGCCCACCTGATGGTCTTTGGCTTTCCACCCTGCGTCAATAGCCGCGCGGGACGCGCCGACAGCGCCGCCAAGCACACAGGCAAGCTGGTTAATAACCTCAAAATTTTCCTGCGTTTTAAGGCCTCTTCCGCCCGATATAACAATTTCCGCCTCGTCTAATTTTTCAATTTCCTGCGCGGGGTCCATTTCCGTCTTTAAAACGCGCACTTTGGCGGCTTTTGCGGCAATGGGTATAGCCTCTTCAAACACCTGCGCGGGAGCAGCTGCGGGCAAAGCAATTTTGGGCATAACATTTGGGCGAACGGTAGCCATCTGCGGGCGGTGGTTGGGGCATAAAATATCCGCCATAATATTACCGCCGAAGGCAGGCCTTGTTTGCACAATATTACCGTTTTTAACTGAAAGGCCTGTGCAGTCCGCCGTCAAACCCGTAAATGCTTCCGCCGCTACTCTGGGCGATAAATCCCTGCCCAAATAAGTGGACGGATAAAAAATGGCCGCAGGTTTGTATTTATTTATAAGCTGTACCAATGCGCTGCCGTAAGCCTCTGTATTATACTGCGCGTAACCCGCGCCGCTGACGCTGTAAATTTTAGTTGCGCCATAGGCGGAAAGTTCCGCAAAATGAGCGGCATTATTTGCGCCCATAATAACGGCGCATACGCTTTGGCCCAGCTGGGCGGCAAGTTCGCGCGCTTTTGTTAAAAGTTCAAGCGTTACGGGGCGCACTTTTTGCGCGCCTTTAACTTCTATAAGTTCAACAAAAACCCAAATATCTTTATAGGCGGATAAATCTTTAACTTCCGCAGTTTTTGCGGGCAGCTGCAAAGCTTTTACTGGGCAGTTAGGTACGCACGCGCCGCACAAAGTGCAGGCATTATTTGGCACCGCCTTTCTGTCAACCAAGGTTAACGCTCCGAAGGGGCATACAGTTACGCATTTGCCGCAGCCAATGCAATTAGGTAATACTTTAATCATTAGATTACGTTCTCCTTCTTTAAAATTTCTATAACTTTGGCTGAAAGTTCCGCCGCGCCGCCGTTAAACATTTCGCCTTTGGGGCGGGCAGGCGGAGGGAAAATTCTGTCCACTCTTGTCGGGGAACCGTCTAAACCGAGTTTGGAAGGCTCCGCGCCGATATAGGCCGCGGTCCAAGTGTCAAGCTGCTTGTCCTGCGCGTGATAAGAGCCGAGGAAAGAAGGGTAATCGGCCTGATAATCAAAAGGCATAGTCATAGTTACAAGCGCGGGCAAATCCGCCTCTATGGTTTGGTGTCCGCCGTCTATAATCTTGCCGACGGTTACCTCCCCCGCCGCGGCGGAAATGCTGTCGCAAAAAGTTATTTGCGGTATGCCTAAGTGGTAAGCAATACCGGGGCCTGTTTGGGCCGTATCGCCGTCAATAGCCATCTGCCCGCACATAATTAAATCGTAAGAGCCTATCTTCTTTATCGCCGTGGCAAGCGCATAAGAAGTGGCCCAAGTGTCGGAGCCGGCAAAGGCTCTGTCGGAAAGTAAAATACCTTTATCCGCGCCAAGGCCTAAGGCAAGGCGTATTACAACTTTCGCCTGAGCAGGACCCATTGAAAGTACTGTTACGGTTGCGCCAGTCTGTTTTTTTATTTTAAGCGCTTCCGTCAATGCAAAGTGGTCGTAAGGATTTAAAATACTGGGTACGCCCGCGCGCACTAAAGTGGAAGTTTTAGGGTCTACCTTAACTCTGGCGGAATCGGGAACTTGTTTTATGCAAACTATAATATTCATATTTTTAAAAACTCCTATTTCCTAAAAAGTTCTCTGAGTTTGGCGGAAACCGTGTCCATATCTTCCGTCAGGCCGTGCATCTTGCTTTGTATTACGGAAAGTTCCGTATCCGCAAGCAGTTTTGCACTGTCGGCCGCGCCCGCGCCAAGCACAAGTTTTGCGCCCTGCGCCGCAATATCAAAAGCCGCTTCTTTAGCGTTAACGCGGCACATGGCTTTAAGAGTGTTCATATCAAATTTGCAGCCTTCAACAATTTCGCCTTTGCCGAGTTTTCTGCAAAACGCGGCGGCGGTTTCCGCACGGGCGATAAGGTTGCCCAGTTTAAAGGTTACATACTGATGTCTGGTTAAACGCTGAACGCGGCATTCTTCCAAAAGTTTGCCAAGCCCGCGCAGGCCGCAAGCCAAAGCGTCCGCGCCAAGGGCCGCGTCTTTTGCGTGTATCGCGTCCATTTCCGTTGCCATATCGGCGTAAAACATACCGCGCGATTTAAGGTGTTCCTGCCAGCGTCCGCGGTATATTGTCATTTCCATAACTTCGCTTGTGCCTTCGTAAATGCAGGTAATTTTAACGTCGCGTTTAATTTTTTCCACGGGGAATTCTTTGGTATAGCCAAAGCCGCCCATCGCCTGTATGGCGTCTTCCGCGGCGGCATTACCCGCTTCGCTGGCAAAGTATTTTGCTATGGAGCCTTCTGTGGCCTGTCCGTGATTATTAACGTCAAGTTTTTTTGCGGTTTCGTCTATAAAAGCCCTTGCCGCTTCAAATTTAATATAGTGCGGGGTAATAAGTTTGTGCATATAACCCTGCTTTTCGGAAAGCGGGCCGCCCGCCTGTATACGCTGATTGGCGTAATCTACAGCGGTTTCCACGGCTTCTTCGCCCGCGCCAAGGCCGAAAGCGGCAACCATAAGTCTTGTATAGCCGAACACAGCCTGCGCCTGTAAAAGGCCTTTGCCTTCCTCTAAACCGATAAGGTGGGAAGCGGGAACATAAGCCTCATCAAAAGAAAGACCTGCGGTATTGGAAAGTCTTATACCGTGCTTGTCTTCGTGCGGGTCCTGAGTAAAACCGGGGGTGCCTTTTTCCACCATAAACCAGCTGGGGCCGCCGGGGGCAAGGGCTAAAACAGTATAAAGGTCCGCCACGCCGCCGCTGGAAATCCACATCTTGCTGCCCGTTATTTTATAACCCTTAATAACGCCGTTTTCTATAACGTGTTCGGCGCGCGTTCTTAAGGAAACAAGGTCGCTTCCCGCGTCGGCTTCCGTCGCGCCGTAAGCAACCATAAGGCTTTCTTTAGCCATCTTGTTAAACCAGTAATCTTTCTGCTCTTTTGTACCGCCTACGGAAAGCGGGTCGCTGCCCAAAAATGTTGCAAAAACGGAGGTGGCTATACCAAGGTCAACGCGGGCTAAAGCTTCGCAAATTCTGTAAATATCGGTTGTGCTGCCGCCAAGGCCGCCGTATTCTTCCGGTATTAACAAAAGGTTAATACCCAATACGTCCTTTTTGTACATATCTTTAATAAGTTCTGCGGGAAATTCGTTTTTTGCGTCGTGTTCGCGTATAAAATCAAAGGGAATGTTGTTTTTTGCGTAATGCTTAAGACTGTCCAGCATCAGCTCTCTTGTAACCAAGTCAATTTTTGACATACCGTTCTCCGTAATTGTAAATAGACTCTTATATAATACCATTTTGGCAAAAGGCCCGCAAAAAGCGCGGAGGCAAAAAAACAAAAAAATACCGCCGCTTAAAACTTAAAGCGGCGATATTAATTTAATACTTAAAAACTTATTTTGCTTTCTTCGCGGGTAGGGCTTTTTTAACGGGAGCGGGCTTTACCGCAGGCTGCGCTTTTGCGGGCGCGGCGTCTATATCTTCCACGTCAAAAAAAGCGTCGTCCGCTTCCTGCCCGTCGTCTTCTATAACGGGGGTATTGCCTGCCGCTTTAACCTGCTGCGCCTGAACGGGAGCCGCCTGTGCGGGCTGCGCTGCTTGCGCAGATTGTGTTGCGGCAACGGGCGCTATAACCTGCTTAACGCCTGCGTCTGCGGCAAGGGCTTCTTCCTTGGCTTCTTTGGCGGCAATGGCGTTTATGCGGCGCTGCGCTTTAACGGCAAGCGGGTCCGCTGCATAATCCACAATCAGCTTTTGATAGCTTACCTTTGCCTTTTGAGTATCTCCCAGTTTTTCCGCTAATATAGCGGCGTCAAACAAAGCCTGCGGCGCTTTCTCGCTTGCGGGGAAGGTTAAAACAATGCTTTCCCACGCGCTAAGCTGGCCGTAAGGGTCTTTAAGTTTGCGTCCGTAAATATCAGCGGCTTCAAGCATAGTGTCGGTATATTTCGGCTCGTCTTTAGTATAAAGTTCGGCAGTCTTTTTTAAGGTATCTGCGGCGGCGGCATAGTCTTTTACTCTGGTTTTTTGTATTTCCGCTTTATAGCGCAGGGCCTCATAGGCGTCTTCTTTCTGGTTTTCTTTAAGGAATATTTCTATACCTTTAGTTACGGAATCCAAACAAGCGGTATAATCCCTTTGTGCTTCCTGCAGCATAGCAAGGTGGTAGTAAGTTGTTGCGCGTTCAACGGAACCGGGGAAGTTTTTTAACACGGCCTGATAGTAGTAATCGGCCTTGGCGTAATCTTTAAGTTCGCCCGCGTAAATATCGCCCATCATTCTTAAGGAAGCGGCTTTATATTTTGTGGACGGGTAAATATCGTAAACCTTATTATATTGTTTTACCGCAGCCTGATAATTATTGTTCTGGCGGTATAAATCGCCAAACATAAGTTCCAGTTTATCGCGGTTTTCGTATTGCGGGAAGCGGGCGAAAAACGCGCGGTATTCCCTTTCAAGCGGCTCGTAGGTATCTTTAAGGTTAAGTTTTGTTGCGGCGGCAAGGAAAGCGGCCAAGCGGTCTTCCGTCTTTGCGCCCGTAACAACAACGGCGGCAGCGTCGGTAGCGTCCTGCTGTTCTTTGCTGCGGAGTTTGGCAATAACAACGCCCGTAAGTTCCTTTACCGTACCCGTATTGGCAGAAGAGGTAAATTCGTACTTATGTCTTAAAAGGGTAATATAAGCGGCGGGATATTGTTTTATCCTGTTTTGAATATCGGCCCTAAGCAGCAAAGCGTCATCACTGTCCTTGGCGGCGGAGTTAGCGTCAACCCAAGCCGTAATATCGTTTACCAGCACGGCAAGAAGTTTTTTATCTTCTCCCTGGCTTTGCTTTTTGTAAAAATTAAGTTCCGTAACGGGCGTCTGCGCGAAAAGCGGAAAGCAGACAGCCGCAAAAAGAAACCCTAAAACTATACTTTTTGTTTTGTTCATTTAAGCCTCTTATCTGTAATTTGTAAATTGCAGTTCCAAACCGAAATCCTTCCCTTTAAGAAGGGTAATGGAATCCTGCAAGGCGTCTTTTGAGGCGGAAGTTACTCTAAGCTGGTCGCCCTGTATGGAAGCGGCAACTTTAAGTTTAGCCTCTTTTATAATCTTTACTATTTCTTTGGCTTTATCGGCGGGAATACCCTGCTGTATTTTAACTTCCTGCTTAGCCGTGCCGCCCAAGGCGGATTCTATTTTCTGCGGCTGAAAGTTCTTTAAAGCCACGCCTTTTTTGGAAAGACGGGTTAAAAGCACGTCGTATAAAGCTTTAACTTTGTACTCGTCGGAGCAGGAAAGCTTTATAAGATTATCCTTGCTCAAAAGTTCAATATTGGGGTTGGAGTCCTTAAAATCGTATCTGTTGGCTATTTCTTTTTTAGCCACGCTGATAGCTTCTTCTATAATATTTAAGTCCACTTTAGATACTACGTCAAAAGAAAAATCTGCCATAAAAATCCTCCGTTTGTATTATTATAGTATTTTAAATAAGAAAGTTAAAACTTCCCCCGCCCCGCGTTTTGGCGCGTCTGAGCGCCGCAAATAAAAAACCCCCGTATTAAAACGGGGGCTTTTAAGATTGTTTTGCGGATATTTATTACCAAACAAACAGGCCCGCAATAGCCGCAGACATTAAGGAAACAAATATACCCGAGAAGAACATATAAAGCACGTTTTTGGATATTACGTCGTTCTGGTCTTTAGGCAAAATACCTTTTAAGCAGCCTATAACCATACCGACGGTGCTGAAGTTTGCAAACGAGGTTAAGAACACCGTAAGAACGGCAGCAAAGTGGGCGGGATAGGTGGCTACTTTATCTGTAACCATACCCATTACCACAAATTCGTTTGTAACAAGCTTCATACCCATAAACTGCGCCAGTTTGAAAGCTTCGGCAGGTTCAAACCCGAGGAAGAAAGCAAACGGGAACATACTTACGCCAAAGATATTTTCTAAGGAGATTAAGGGGTGAACCAAGCGCAAAATATTATCAAAAGTAGCGGCAATGGCCACAAAGGCTATAACGTTTGCCGCGATTATTAAGATAAGTTTTCCCGCGCCCAAAATAGAATCGCCCAAGAAAGAGAAGAAAGGTTCTTTTGCCGCTTTACCGTCGGCCTCGCCGAGGGAATAAACAACGTCCTCTTCGGGGGTTACGGTTACGGGGTTAAGAATATTGGTAATGATGATGGCGTTTAATATGTTTAACGGAATGGCTGTTAAAATATAGTTACCCGGCATCATCTGCAAGTATGCGCCGACGATAGAAGCCGTAATGCAGCTCATAGACATCATGGCAAGCGTAACGTTTCTTATGGCTTTCATCTTGGCGATTTGGAATCTTGATACGGCTAAGGCTTCCGTATTGCCAAGCACCATCATTTCTATGGCGTAGAAAGATTCAAACTTCGGCTGGCCCGTAAGAAAGCCCAACGCTCTTCCAAGCCACTTGATTATAAAAGGAAGTACGCCGATGTAGGTTAAAATATCAAACAGAGGAACGACTAATAATATCGGCATTAACGCGCTGATAAAAAAGTCTCTCTGCGGAACATTAACCAAGCTGGGGAAGGCAAAGCCTATGCCGGTATAGGCTTGGTTAACAAGCCAGGTAAATCCGTGCGCGACGGTCATTACTATCTGTTTTCCCCAAGGGAAACTTAACATAAACCAAGCAATGACTAAGTTAAGAACAAGACACTTTAATATAGGAATCCACTTTATTGCCTTTCTGTTTTTAGACACTAAATAGGATATCGCCATAAAAACAAAAATACCAACGATATTAGCCAGTAAAAACATTACAGCCTCCTTATTTGATTACATAAGTAATGTAAATCCAATTTTTATTTTACAAAATAATATGCAAAATGGAATTAAACTTGTGAAAAGCAGTTTTTTTATGTGGCTTATGCCGTTTGTGTTGGAGCAAATCTGGTATATGCCTGCGTGGATTTTCAGATTTTGAGTTTTTTATCAATGTCGTTCTGCAAGTATTTTGCGATGATTTTTAATTTTCATTTTATTGCAAGGTATATCCAGAGCGGCTGGAAGCCCGCATATCCGAAGCAATAAAAAAATTAAAAAGGGCGCAAAAGACGCCGCAATCCTTATTTATTCAACGCGTCTTTAATGGTTTCAGCCACAGTAGGATGAGCAAAAACTATCTTAGACACCTGCTCCGCAGTAAACCCCGCATGAATAGCCAACAGCGGAATATGTATCAACTCCGCCGCAGAGGGGCCGACAATCTGCGCGCCTATAATCTTGCCCGTCTTGGCGTCGCTCAAAATCTGCGTAAAGCCTTCGCCCTCATCTTGCGTTAAAGCGCGCCCGTTGGCAAGCATAAAAAATTTATGGGCCTTAACTTCCATACCCTTTGCGGCGGCCTCTTTTTTGTTAAGCCCGACGGAGGCAACCTCCGGCCAGGTATAAATGGCTTTGGGTATCAAATCATTATCATATGCAGCGTTACGGCCCATAATAAGCTCGGCGGCAACTTCCCCCTGCGCGCTGGCGGCGTGCGCCAAAAGGCAAAGGCCGTTAACATCACCCACGGCGTAAATATTATCTTTAACTCTTAAAGTTTTGGGGTCTACAGCAATACCTTTACGCGTCCAGTTTATTCCTGCGGCCTCGGGCTTAAGTTCTGTTAAATCCACACTTCTGCCGACGGCTACAAGCACTTCCTCACTTTCTACAAGGCTGCCGTCATCAAGAACAATTTGCTTTAAATTGCCCTCAAATTTAATATCTTTCGCGCTGCGGCCCGTAAGCAGTTTTATACCGCGTTTTTCAAAGGAAGTTTTTAAAACTCTTATACTATCCTCATC
Source organism: uncultured Elusimicrobium sp. (assembly GCA_964490555.1). GTDB lineage: Bacteria > Elusimicrobiota > Elusimicrobia > Elusimicrobiales > Elusimicrobiaceae > Proelusimicrobium. Next base: position 24,993 of record CAZBCE010000008.1, read on the forward strand.
TTCAACGGCAACTATTGAGGGCAGCATTTCCACTATGGTAACTTTACTGCCAAGCGCGTTAAAGATACACGCAAATTCGCAACCTATAACCCCACCGCCGATAATTGTAAGGCGGGCGGGAACAGTTTGCAGGGTAAATATATTGCTGTTATCAAAAAGTTTATCTTTATATTTATCAAACGGGGCGGGATAAAAAGCCGTGCTGCCCGTTGCTATAATAATGTCGTCAAAAGTTATGGTTTGCCCGTTTACGGTAATTTCTTTATCGTTTACAAAACTTGCCGCGCCTTCTATATAATTTATTTTGGCGGCTTTGAACACGCTCAAAAGCCCGCGTTTAAGTCTGTCGGTAACGCCCTGCCTTCTGGTTTGTATTTTGGCGAAATCAAAGGTATTAAAAAACTCCTGCGCTTTCTCGGGGGAGGAGGATAAAGCGGCAAGTTTTTTAACGCCGTCAAATTTATGGGCCGCGTCTAAAAGAGATTTGGAAGGTATGCACCCGCAGTTAAGGCAAACGCCGCCCGCATTGCCCTTTTCTATAAGGGTAACCTGCGCGCCTAAGGCAGCCGCTTTAAGAGCGGCGGGATATCCGCCGGGGCCTGCGCCGATGATAGCTATTTTTTTTGTCATAACTCCCCCTGTAATATTAACCTGATAAAAGTATATAATATTTGTATGTCTGATAAACCCTCCTTCCACGGACACAGAGACAGACTTCGCTTAAGATTTTCCGCCTCGGGGCTGGATTCTTTTATGGACCACGAAGTGCTGGAGCTTTTGCTTACTTTCTGTATCCCCAGAAAAGATACCAAACCCATAGCGTGGGCGCTTATAAAACGCTTCGGCTCCCTGTCGGGAGTATTGGACGCGACGCCAAAAGAACTGGCGCAGGTACAAGGTATCGGCGGGCAGAGCGCGGTATTTTTAAACTTAATCCGCGCGACTATGCGCAAGTACTTTTTGGAGCAGGTAAAAGAACGTAAGGAAATTAAAAACCCCGAAAGCGTGGTAGACTTTTGCCAAGCTTCCCTGCAAGGCGAAGCCAATGAAGTTTTTGAAGTTATCTACCTTACCACCCGCAACACCGTTATCGGCGTGGAGCGCATTGCCATAGGCACCATTGACCGCGCCAGTATATCCCCCAGAAAAATTATAGAAAACGCTTTTAACCGCCGCGCGGCCGCGCTTATCTTTGTGCATAATCACCCCTCGGGCGAACCAAGCCCGTCGCAGGAGGATATTTCCCTTACGGAAAATCTCTCCCGCATCGCCGCCCCGCTAGGCATAATAATTCTGGACCATATTATAGTCGGCAAGGGAAAGTTCTTCAGCATAAAAGCAAACAATTTTATAAAACCTAAAAAAGAATAAACTATGACAACTCTTTTAAAAGAAGTTTTAAAACATCAGGTCTATCCCGCAATGGGCTGTACGGAACCCGTTTCCGTCGCTCTTTGCGCCGCCAATGCCTCCGCGCTTGTTAAAGGCAAAATTAAAAAAGCCGTTATATTTACAGATACCGCAACCTTCAAAAACGGACTGGGCGTAAGAATACCAAACACCAAAGGCCAAAAGGGTAATCTTTTAGCCGCCGCGGCGGGCCTTATACTTGCCAATCCGCAAAGCGGTATGGAAATATTAAAACAGGTAACTCCCGCTGTTTTAAAGCAGGCGAAAGAACTTGTAAAACTTAAAAAAGTGGAAGTTAAAATAACCGATAAAAAAGATTTTTACGTTGAGGCGGAAGTTGAAACCGCCGACGGGCAAACAGCCGCCTGCGTTATAAGCGGCAGCCACACAAATATAATGCTGTTAAAGCAAAACGGCAAAATAATTTTTAAGGGTAAAACTATTAAAAAGGCGCCCTGCTCCGCATTTAAGGAAAAGCTTAAAAAAGCAAATTTAAAAACACTTTTGAAAGAAGCCCAAAAAGCCGATAAAGAAGACCTGGCTTACATAAAAAAAGGCGTTTTAACCAATCTCGCCGCCGCTAAAGAGGGCGAAAAACTTAAAAAAGTAGGTTACTATTTGGACCGTCTTGTAGCGCAGGATATGTTAAGCAAAAATATAATAAACTCCTGCAAAATACTTGCCGCAAGAGCGGCGGACGCCAGAATGGACGGCGCGGCAATACCCGTTATGAGCAGCGGGGAAAGCGGCAATCAGGGCATAGTGGCAATATTGGTGCCGTATCAGGTGGGCAAACAAATGAAGATTAAAGAAGAAACAATTTTAAAAAGCATTGCCCTCTCCCACCTTTTAAACGGTTATGTAAAATGTTACACGGGCGAGCTTGCGCCTATCTGCGGCTGCGCGATAGCCGCGGGCGTTGGCGCGGCTGCCGCCATAACATATCAGCAAAAAGGCGCTGACGTAAAAGCCATAAGCCTTGCCATAAATAATATTATCAGCGATATAGGCGGTATGCTTTGCGACGGCGCAAAAAGCGGCTGCGCTTTAAAAGTAGTAAGTTCGGTAGACAGCGCGATAAGGGCCGCGTTTATGGGCATAAATTATTACGGCATAACGGAAGTTGAGGGCTTTGTCGGCAAAACCGCCGAGCAAACCATACAAAATTTAAGCAGAATATCCACGGTAGGCATGGTCCATGTAGACAACACCATAGTGGATATAATGCAGGACAAAACAAGATAATGAGCATTTCTATAATACTTGTAAGGCCGAGAAATCCGCAAAATATAGGCGCGGCGGCGCGCGCTATGGGCAATTTCGGGCTGGAAGATTTGCGCGTCGTGGACCCTTACGCCCCCGTGTGGCAAGAGGCTGTTTCCGCCGTGGACGCTCATTATATTTTAAGCAATGCAAAAGTTTATGGCGATATTTTAAGCGCGGCGGCCGACTGCAATCTTATAATAGCCACCACCGCCCTAAAAAACAGAAAAGTCGGGCAGAAAATAGTAAGCTTGCCCGACATACAAAATTTTCTTTCCGATTACGAAGGGCAAAATATTGCCATAGTCTTCGGGCCGGAAAAGACGGGCCTTACCGCGCAGGAAATAGAACTTGCCCATGCAGTATTAAATATCCCTACGACGGCAAAAGTGCCTTCAATAAATTTAGCACAAGCCGTGATTTTGTGCTGTTACGAACTTTCCAAAAATACCATAAAAACAAAACGCGTCGGCAAAAAACGCCTTCCTACCGTAAAAGAGCAGCAAATAGTGGCGGAAAATATAAAACAACTGCTTACCCTTATGGATTTGCCGCCGACTTTAAGTAAAAGCGTTACGGACAAAAAGCTGAATGATTTAAACGCCCGACAGGTGTTGAGCAAGGAAAATATTTTCTTTATAAATACAATAGTAACAAAGCTGTTAAATAAATTTAAGTCCTAAAACCGCCCGTAAAGGCGGTTTTTTGACGGATTGGAAATAGCAATCGGCGGCAGCTTGTCCGCGTTTGGCGCGGGGGCTGTCTAAAAGTTATAATTATGTTAAAATATTTAAATAAATCCTTTCGCGGAGCATTCAATGAACTACAATATATTGGTTATTAATCCGGGTTCTACGTCGGACGATATCGGATATTACCGTAATTTGCAGACAGTTTTTGAAGTAAGACTTGAATACTCGGCCAAAGATATAGCGCCTTACGTTAATAAAAATGTTACGGAAATGGCCCCGTTAAAGGAAAAGATTATACTTTCCTGCCTTAAAGACCATAATGTTGATTTAAAAGAAATTGACGTCGTAATCGGCCGCGGCGGGCTTACCAAACCCACCGAGGGCGGCATTTACTATGTAAACGATTTAATGGTGGAAGATTTAACATACCGCGCGCTTGGCACGCATCCGTGCAATTTAGGCGCAATTTTGGCAAGAGATATAGCCAAAAAAGCGGGCTGCCTAAGCATTATTACCGACCCCGAAGTTACCGACGAACTTTTGCCCGAAGCAAAATATACGGGTATGCCGGAAATTAAGCGAGTACCCATTTTCCATTGCCTCAGCCAAAGACGCGTGGCGTATCTTACGGCAAAAGAAATAGGCAAACCTTACGAACAATGCCGCTTTGTTGTTATGCACTGCGGCGGCGGAGTAACGGTAGGCGCGCATATAAACGGTAAAGTTATAGACGTAAATAACGGGCTTGAAGCCGAAGGCCCAATGACGCCCCAGCGCTGCGGCAGTCTGCCACCCGGCGTATTTAGCAAACTGTGTTACAGCGGCAAGTATAGCAAGGAAGAAATGAACCTTAAAATCCGCGGGCACGGCGGTCTGTACGCATATACAGGCACGCACGACGTAAAAGAAATTTCTAAATTTATCAAAACAGGCGTAAAAGAGCCTGACAGCGCCATCACCTGCACGCAGCAGGAAGCCAAAGCGGCGGTGGACGCTATGATATACCAATTTGCAAAGTACATTGCTTATATGGCCGGAGCAGCGCAGGGCAATCTTGATGCCGTAATCCTTACGGGCGCTGTGATGTACGACGATTATATAAGAGAGACTTTAACACAAAAAGTAAGCTGGCTGGGCAAGGTTTACGCCTACCCCGGCAGCAACGAAAAAGCCGCCCTTAAAGAAGCCGCCGTCAGAGCCTTGCAAAACCCTGCAATTATAAAAGAATATAAATAGGAGAAGAAAGAAAATGGAATTCAAAAGCTTCAAAGAACTCGTTGAACTTGTTAAAGGCAAATCTAACCGCGTGGTAGTACCCGGCGCAAACAATCACGAAGCCTTAAGCGCAATCAAAATGGCGGACGAAAAAGGACTTATCTCCAGCGGTATTTTAATAGGCGATGTCGCCCTTGTAAAACATACGATGAAAGAAGTTGGCTTGGCGGAAGATAAATTTGAATTTATACAATGCACCGACGTTCCCGAAATGTGCAATATAGCCGTAAAGCAAATAGCGGAAGGCAAAGGCGACTTTCTTGTAAAAGGCCTGGTTGATACAAAATATTATATGAAAGCCATTTTAAACAAAGAAATGGGCCTTGTCCCCCAAGGCGCGCTTTTAACCCATTTTGTGCTTTTTAAAACCGACAATTACCACAAAATGTTTGCGGTAACGGACTCCGCCGTTATGATAAGCCCCACCGTAGAGCAGAAAGCTAAAATTATAGAAAACGCCGTAAATATTTTAAGAAAGCTGGGCATACAAACGCCTAAAGTGGCAATGCTCTGCCCCGTGGAAAAAGTTAACGAAAAAATCCCCTCCACGCTTGACGCCCAAGCCTTGGTGCAGATGAACAAAGACGGCCTTATCAAAAATTGCGTAATAGAAGGCCCTTACGATTTGTATATAACCTTCTCCAAAGAACGTGCGGCTGAAAAAGGCATTACCGCAGCACAGGTTGCCGGCGACGCCGATTTAGTCGTCCTGCCCGATTTGGACGCGGCCAACCCGCTTTATAAAGCCTTGGCCTTCTTTGCAAAAGGTGTTGAAGCGGCCGCCATTCTGGCAGGCCCCACAATACCCGTTATTTTACCTTCCCGCGCCGATACGCCCGAAGTTAAATTAAACGCAATAGCGTTAGCTTCTTATTTAAAAAACCAAAAATAAAATACAGGCGGGGGCTAAAAACCCCCGCCTTATTTAAGTGATGCAAAGCCGTACAAATTTTAATTTATAAAGGATTGTTATGCAAAAAATAAAAGAGTTTCTGCTCGCCTTTAAAACGAACCCTATGAAAGCGGACCTTTTTATAGTTTTGCCCCTGTGCGTCTTAATATGTATGGGCGTTTACTTTTATACAAAACACCATTTTAACGCCTTAGCGCAGCAGCAGAAACAGGAAGAAGTCTACTTTAAAAAATATGAAGGCAATTTAAGCCGCCACATAAGCCTGCCCCTTACCGAAGCGGGCATAAGCAAAGAGGAAACAGGCCGCATAGTAGCCAAACTGGACAGCGTGCTTGATATGCGCCGCCTTGCCCCGCGTGATAAATATCTTCTTACTATGGACGAGGAAGATAATTTTAAAATGCTGGTGGTAACTAAAGATTTCTCCCGCTATTATGTTGCGCAAAGCAACGGAGAACTGGTCGCGGGCATATTGGATATTTCCGTTAAAACGCGCAAGCGTTTTGCCAGCGGCACGATAGACAGTTCTTTATTTGCGTCAATGCAAAGCTACGGTTTAAAACCGGGTTTTATTGTTGATTTTACCGATGTCTTTTCCTGGACGGTGGACTTTAACACGGAAACCAGAGAAGGCGACACCTTTGCCTGTTATTGGCAGGAAGATTATACCGCCGACGGCACAACCTTAAACGAAACTATTCTTGCCGCCTACTATAAAGGCAAATTCAGCGGCGATAACTACGCCATACGCTTTGAAGACGAATTTTATGACCAGACGGGTAAGATAAGCAAAAAGATGTTCTTAAAGTCGCCCATCAGCGTGCGCGGCGTAAGAATCTCTTCCCGCTTCTCAAGAAGCAGACTTCACCCCGTGTTAAGAATCCGCCGCCCGCACTTGGGTATAGACTATGCCGCGCCGATAGGCACACCCGTTGAAAGCGTTGCCGACGGCACAGTAATCTTTAAAGGCCGCAAGGGCGGGTTTGGTAATTATATGGAAGTTTCCCACGTTAACGGTTTTGTAACCTGCTACGGACACTTAAACGCATTTGCCAGAGGCGTGGGCAACGGCGTGCGCGTGCGTCAGGGCCAAACCATAGCTTATGTGGGCAGAACAGGCCTTGCAACAGGCCCGCATTTGGACTTTAGGATAAGACAAAAAGGCGTTTATATGGATTTCCTTAATAATAAAAACAGAAGTTCCGCCGTGCGCGAAATACCCAAAAACAAACGCGAGGAATTTAATAAAATAAGGGAAGAATATATTAAGATTTTGAATGATAAAGCTATAAAGGAATAGAGGGAATTTAAAATGAAAAAAATAGTTCTTACAGGCGGGCCGGCAAGCGGCAAAACTACTGCTCTTTCCATTTTAAAGGAAGAGTACGGCACTGATATAGA
>CAZBCE010000009.1:0-30596 GCA_964490555.1 uncultured Elusimicrobium sp.
AAAGGCAGTACAGGGGTACGCGGCTGCGTGATTAAAGGGAGATTTACAATTTGAATTACGCAGCCGCCAAATATGTAATGCTTAAAAAAGCAGCAGAAGTATCAGATATATAGCCCGTCACTCAAAGCACACATAGGCGGTATTTAAAGTACCGCCTATTTTATTGGTGTTTTTTACAATTAAATAAGATTATTTTGTTTCAGAAGTTTTAAAGCGGCGGCTTTTGTTTTTATCTTGCCCGCGCGCTGCGCCGCCGCGGCAAAAGTTAAAGCTTTGTTTATAGCCGCGCCCTTAAGGCCAAGTGCGGCAAGTTCCCCGCCGCTTAAAACACAGGGTTTAATATCAGCAGCAGCGGAAGGATTAAAAAGTTTTATTATTGCCTTCTCCTCCGCCGTTAAAGCGCGCAACGGGGATAGCGGAGAGTTATAAATGTCGCACAAATTTTTAAGCGCCAGAAAATCCTGCCTTTGTAAATGTAAAGATTTCAAAAACCCTTCCCATTCCTTAATGCCCAAAGCCAGCAGCGCAAGCCTTTGCCTTGGCGCGGCGGCCTTATTAATATTGGCGGGAATATTTTTTAAAGCGGGAGAAATGAAAGACAGCAATTTATATTTTTTAAGCAGAGTTAATGCGGCAAAAGCATCTTGCTCTTCCAAAATTTTAATAAATTCATTACTTATTCTTTCGCGCGAAAGAAGCTTTGGCAAGTTTTCCGCGACAGCCTGTTTTAAAAGTTTTTGCGTGCTTGCGCCAAGCCGCCAGTTAAAGCGCGCGGCAAAACGAACCGCGCGGAAAAGGCGGGTAGGGTCGTCAACAAAGCTGGCGTGATGCAAAACTTCTATATATTTACCGTCAACGGCTTTTTGGCTGCCGTATAAATCATAACTTTTAAGAAATTCGTCGGGCAAAAGGCTTAAGGCCCAGGCATTGCAGGTAAAGTCGCGGCGGAAAAGGTCGTCGCTTAAATCCGACGGGCTTACAACTGGCAGAGCGGCGGGTTTTGGATAAACCTCTTTGCGGCAGCGCACAAAATCCAGCTTTAAACCGTCGGAAAGAGTAACGCGCGCCGTGCCGAAATCATTAAAAAAAAGCGCGGTTGCGCCATACTGCTTAACGCAAAAATCTATCAATGCGGCAGGGTCGCCCTCAACACAAATATCAATATCCTGTGTGGCTTTACCTAAATATAAATCGCGCACAAAACCGCCCACGGCCCATGCCTTAAGGTTATGTTCGGCCGCGGCCTGTCCTATTTTGGCAAGAATTTGTTTGTGCGCCGCAAGGTTCATATTTTTTCCGGTAAATCCTTTCCGCCTTTAATATCTTTTATAAAAGCCGCAAGCAATGTTAAAGCGGGGTTGGCGGCCGTTAAGGCCGAGGCTGCCGCAAGCACATTGTTTTTGTTAAAATCATCACCGTCAACGGGCAGGTAAAAAGGGTAGCCTTTAAGACGGGCTGCGGCAGGTTTAAGGCGAGCCAGTTTAAAACCGCGCTGCGCGCTTTGCGCCGCAAGAACTTCACTTTGCAGGATTACGTTTTCTTCGTACTCAAGCATAAGTTTAAGCTCTTCCAAACCCGCAAGATAAAACGGGTCATAGTTTATGGAAAGACTTGTAAGATTGGTTTTAAGAAGGTTAAAGTCTTTCTTCATCTGCTCTTTTATTTTGGGGAAGTTTTCTTTCTCCGCGCGGGGCGCGACAAAAGCTAAAAGTTCTGTTGAGGGGTCAAAGTAAATTATATTTCTGTCGTGGTAAAAAAATTCTCCGCAATGCGGGCAGGAGATTAAATTAAGCTCGCCGCCTAAAAGGGCTTCTTTAAGTTCCGCGTCGTGGTCCGCGCGGACGAGAGTCCAAAACTCCGCTTCAAACGGCTCGCAGCCGTTAGGGCAATTTGCGATGCCTTCGCCTTTAATTGATTTCATACTAATAATTTAGCAAAAATATAGACGCAGCGCACCAAAAGGCAGGAAAACGTGATAAAATGGTAAAATAGCAGTAGATATTTTTGCCCCGTTAGCTCAACTGGCTAGAGTACCGGTCTTCGGAACCGAGGATATGGGTTCAAATCCCGTGCGGGGCATTTTGTTTGCTTCGTCTTTTATGTTTAAACTGCGTTTTCGCTCGGTCGGATACATCGGGGCTTTGCCCCTCCGTGGTATACCTCCCTTGCTCAAATTTTGTTTAAACAATAAAATACTTGCAAGCGCATAAAATTAGTAAAGCTTTGGCCCTAAAAAAATTACCGTAGGGAAATACGGAGTCCTGCATTTTAACGGGAATAGGCCCAATTTCCGATATTGCTGGGCCCTTAGGCCCTTGTTCAAAAGCCATATAATACATTTAATTAATATATGAGAAAAATTTTCATCCCGCTGTTTCTTTTACTTAGCGCTTCCTTCTGCCAGGCGGACCCGTTTGCCCATTTAAACGACATACAGGAACAACCCCGCAGCACTTTTATTGCCGATATAATACAAAAAACCGATACCGTAACTTACTGCATCGCCTCCGCAGAAGACCCCTCTTGGATTGAGGACTCCGCCCTAAACGAACAGGTTTTAGCCGCCTTTAAAGAATGGACCTTCGGCATAGCTTTAAGAATCCGCGCCGCGGGCCGCGCCGAGGAATTTAAAGATTTACTGCCCATACTGGAAAAAAATATTAATTTTAAACGCCTGCCTTCCTGCGACATCAGCAAGCACCAAGGTTTTACGGCTATATATCCCGAATATAAAACAAACCCGCAGACAGCCGACGTAACCATAATAATATCGGAAAAATACTGCAAAGATTACCTTAAGCATATGACAAGCTTTTTTACTTACGATTATAAAGACGCACCCCCTTTTATGTGCTTGTTCCAATGGAAAGTAAATCCCTATACATATAAACAGAGCGACTATTTGCCTACGGCGCTTAACGATAAAGATAACGCCTTGGCGGCGTCAATGCCACAGACCATTAAAGATATTGCATACAACAAAGCTTATACAAAAGCCCGTCAGGACAGTTTATGGGCGGCTAACAGACTTTTTTATTATGATGATGAGCCTACATACTTCTCTTTAGTCGCGCACGAACTGGGCCACGCTTTCGGCTTGGCAGACGAGTATGAAAACAACAGCAGAGATGCTTCTTTCTCCACAAAAACCCGCGGAGAAGGCCTTATGCGCCACGGCTACAGCCCCATCACCTGCGACGAGGTGGACGGAATGATAACGCTTACGGACCGCTTTTCCGACACAAAGAGAACTTTCAAAAGCTTTTGCAACGATACGACTTATTTTGAAAACGGCATAGAAAAATCTTCCGCCGAACTTATCAAAGTAAAAAACCTTACAAAAGAAATTAAAAAAGACTTAAACAATCCCCGTGCTCTCTCCGTCAAAGAACTGCGCAACGTCAATCTAGGGCAGCATATTTAAAAAATAAAAATATAAGACGCGCCGAGCGGGGCCTTTTAACGCCCGCTTAAATATATATATTTTATTTCATCAATTTGATAGAATTACTTATAGTTTTTTTAAAGGAGTCATTTATTATGGGTGGACACTCACACTGGGCAGGTATTAAACATAAAAAAGCTTTAGTAGATGCCAAGAAAGGTAAAGTATTTACAAAACTTATACGCGAAATTACGATAGCCGCTAAAATAGGCGGGGGCGATTTATCAAGCAACGCCCGCTTAAGAAAAGCTGTTGAAGACGGCAAAGCCGCCAACATGCCGGCAGATAACGTAAAGCGCGCCATAATGAAAGGTACGGGCCAGCTCCCCGGTACCATTTACGAAGAAATCACTTACGAAGGCTACGGCCCCGGCTCTGTCGCCGTAATCGTGGAATGCACGACCGACAATAAAAACAGAACTTTTGCCGAAATAAGAAAAATATTTTCCGATAAAGGCGGCAGCATAGGCACGACGGGCTGCGTTTCTTATATGTTTGCAAAAAAAGGAATTATCCTTATTAATAAAGAAGCCACAACGGAAGAAAACCTTATGAACGTCGCGCTTGAAGCGGGCGCTGAAGATATTAAAACGCAGGAAGAAGGTTTTGAAGTTGTTACCGCAATGGAAAACCTTGACGCCGTAAAAACAGCCATAGAAGCTAAAGGCATTAAAACGGAATCGGCCGAAATTACAATGATACCGGGCAACGAAGTTGACGTTAACGACGTTGAAACCGCTACAAAAATTGTAAATATGATTGAGGCTTTGGACGAACACGACGATACAAAAAACGTGTACACCAACCACAATATTCCGGACGATATTTTAGCGAAAATTGAAGAATAATACTGTTTTAGGTATTGATCCCGGTTTAGACAGAACCGGCTGGGCCGTGCTGGAAGGCAACGGTGCAGCCGGTTTTGTTTTGCACGCCTGCGGGCTTATTCATACGGATAAAGAAAGCCCCCTGCCCGTGCGCCTTGAGCAAATTTACGCGGAAATATCTAAAGTAGCCGCAGAGTTTAAACCAAATTCCGCCGCTATGGAAGAAATGTTTTTTTTAAAACGCGCCGTGCGCGTCGCCCACACCGTGCAGGCCCGCGGCGTTATATTACTGGCTTTGCACCAACAGGGTTTAGGCGTATCCTCGTATCAACCCAAACAGGTAAAAGCCGCGCTTTGCGGCAATGGCGCTGCGGATAAAAAGCAAATGCAGCGTATGGTGCAGCTTACCTTAAAACTTAAAAATCCCCTTAATCCAGATGACGTGGCCGACGCTGCCGCAATAGCCGTATGCCACCTTAAAACCGCGCCGATAAAAACCAAAATTAACCTTCAGCAGCAATTCCTTGAAAAAATAAAACAGGCTAAAGCGCAGCAGCTCGGCAAAATTAAAAAATAGCCTCCGCGCAAGCGGCAATAAACCTTAAAATAAAGTAAAATAGAAGATATGATAGCGTATCTTAAAGGCGAAGTGTTGGAAACACACGAAAACAGCATTATTTTGCTTGCGGGCGGGGTTGGCTACGAAGTTAATATGTCCGCCGCCAGTATAACTTCGCTTGAAAAGGGCCAGCAAACGCAGGTTTATATAACGGAATCACTTTCCCCCTACGACGGCACCGCGCTTTACGGGTTTTTAACCAAAGAAGATAAACAGCTTTTCCTTTTATTTAAAGAATCCATACCCAATACAGGGCCTAAAAAAGCTTTGGAATTTTTAAATAAAGCTTTAAGAAGCGTGGCTGATTTCCACAAAGCCATAATAACAAAAGACCCTAAAATTTTAACAACAATCTTCGGCTTTACCGCCAAAACAGCGCAAAAATTAATAGACTCTCTTAAAGATAAGATGGACGCAATAACCGTGCAGGGCGAAGTAAAAATAAAACCTTTGGAAACGCCGTTTATGAGCGAAGTTTCCGCCGCACTTTCCGCCTTGGGTTATTCCCCCGCGGAAGCCAGACGCGCGATAGAAGCTATTTACAAACAGGGCAATGCGCCTTTAAGCGTTGAAGAAAACATTAGAGAAGCTTTAAGGATACTTAAAAAATGACCTCCAATAACGAATATCTGCAGGTAGAAAGAACGGACGAAGAAAAATCAGGCATTGAATATGCTCTGCGCCCCGCTTCGCTTGCGGAATTTGTGGGGCAGGATAAGCTTAAAGAAAATTTAAAAATTTTTATTTCCGCCGCAAAAAACCGCGGGGAATCTTTGGACCACTGCCTTTTTTACTCGCCCCCGGGGTTGGGCAAAACAACGCTTTCCAATATATTGGCGCACGAAATGGGCGTTAATATCAAAATAACATCAGGCCCCGTTCTCTCCCGCCCGGGCGACCTTGCCGCAATGCTTACTACCGAACTTAACGACGGCGATATCCTTTTTATAGACGAAATCCACCGCCTTAACCCCGCCGTGGAAGAAGCCCTTTACCCCGCTATGGAAGATTTTACCTTCTTTATAAACACGGGCAAGGGCGCGGGTTCCACCACTTTAAAATTGGCTGTGCCCAAATTTACTTTAGTCGGCGCGACAACGCGCTCAGGCCTGCTTACGGGCCCGCTGCGCGACCGCTTCGGCATAGTTTTCAACCTCGGTTTTTACGAAATTAAGGAAATTACCGATATTCTTGAACGTTCCGCCCGCCTGCTTAATATAGAAGCGGACAGACACGGCCTTGACGAAATTGCCAAACGCTCCCGCGGCACCCCGCGTATAGCCAACAGACTTTTAAGACGCGCAAGAGATTTTGCGCAGGTAAAAGGCAGCGGCGTAATTTCCGCCGATATAGCAATTATGGCTATGGACGCTTTGGATATAGACAGCGAGGGTTTGGATACCGTTGATAAAAAAATTCTTACCGCGCTGATAGAAAAGTTTTCGGGTGGACCCGTTGGCATAGAAAACCTTGCAATCGCGGTATCGCAGGAAGAAGATACACTTACCGATGTTATAGAGCCTTACCTTATTAAAGCGGGTTTTATAACGCGCACCCCGCGCGGCAGAACCGCAACCCCCAAAGCTTATTCCCACATGGGCTGCAAAATGCCTAACGGACTTTTTTAATGAAAAAATTTATTACCGTTTTAACCCTGCTCTTTTGCGTTATTGCCGCCGCTCAGGCGCAATCAATTAAAATACTGATAGGCGAAACGCAAAATAATGTTCCAGTAAAAGCGTCGGGCCCGTTTACCGTCAAAGATTTAAACGACGGCAAAAAATATAAACTTACCAAGGGCGGCACTTTTAAAGTATCCAGGCAGGGTAATACTATTTCCGCAGGTACGGTAAAATCCTCCGAAGGCATAGAAATTACATTAAAATCAAAAGAAGATTTTTTTACCTTTAAGGGTAATACCTATAACGGCAAACTTTTATTAATGCCCGCTTCAAAAGGCGTAAATATTATAGAAGAAACGGATATAGAATCTTACCTTTGCGGCGTTCTGCCTTACGAGATGAGCTATTCCTGGCCCGTGGAAGCGCTTAAAGCGCAGGCCGTAGCCGCGCGCACATACACTCTTAAAACTTTAGAAGATAAAAAGATGAAAGACTTTGACCTTTACAGCGATGTGCGCAGCCAAATGTATAAAGGCAGCGTAAAAACTTACGACAGCGTAAAAGAAGCCGTGGAGGGGACCAAAGGCGAAGTTTTAAAATATAAAGACGAACTTTTTTATACCTATTATCACGCCAACTGCGGAGGCCATACCGACGCTATGCCCGGCGCAAAAGACCCCATAAAACCTTTACAGGGCGCGAAGTGCGGATATTGTAAGGAAAGTAAAAGCGCGCGCTGGAGCACAACTTTAAGCAAAGAAACCGTTAATAGTTTTTTGAAAGCAAACGGTATTAAAGGCAATTTAAAAAAGATTAAGATTGGCGCAAAATTTAAAAGCGGCCGCGCCAAAACCCTGCACATAATAACCGACAAGCAAAAAGTTTATGTTGGCTGCAACGATTTCAGAATAGCCGTCGGCTCAACCAAATTTAAAAGCTGTTTTGTAACCGATATTGACGGCCTTTCTTTTGAAGGCAAAGGCTATGGCCACGGCGCGGGTATGTGTCAGGACGGCGCGAAAGGAATGGCTTTGGACGATAAAAATTATAAAGAAATTTTGGAAACTTTTTACCCCTCAAGCGACCTTGTTTCTATCTAAGGAATTTATATGGCATTTGAACGCTTTAAACAATTTAAAATTGACGACCTTATAGCAAAAAACCCCGCCGAGCCGCGCGACTTAAGCCGCTTTATGGTATTAAACCGCAAGACGCAAACCATAGAACATAAAGTATTTAGGGATTTACCGCAATATCTTAAGAAAGGCGATACGCTGGTAATAAATAATTCCAAAGTATTCCCCGCCAAAATATTTGCGCGCAAAAGTACGGGCGGCAGGCTGGAAATTCTTTTGGTACGCCAGTTGGAAGACCCTTCCTGCTGGGCCGTTTTACTGCGCGAATACAAAAAAGGCACGGAACTTTTTTTTGAAGACGGACTGCGCGGCACAATAGTGGGCAGCACGGCACAGGCGGAAGCGATAATAAAATTTAATTCCGACGATATTTTGCCCTATACCCATAAATACGGGCATATGCCGCTGCCGCATTATATTGAAAAGGCGCGCAAACACGCGGGCCTGCCGCAGGAAATTGAAACAGATAAAGACCGCTATCAAACGGTATACGCAAAATACGAAGGCTCCATCGCCGCGCCGACGGCGGGCTTTCACTTTACGGAAGAACTTTTAAACAAAATAAAAGAAATGGGCGTAAATGTGGTTTATGTTACGCTGCACGTGGGCTGGGGAACTTTCAGACCTTTGCGCGGAGAGCCGCAGGAACATAAAATGCTGGGCGAACTGGCGCAAATATCAAAAGAAACCGCCGACATAATAAACCAAACCAAAAAGAACGGCGGAAGAGTTATTTCCGTCGGCACAACAAGCACCAGAACGCTTGAAAGTTTTGCCAATCCCGACGGTACCGTAAACGAAGGAAAAAGGTGGACGGATTTATTTATTTACCAAGGCTATAAATTTAAAACAGTTGACGCGCTTATAACCAATTTTCACTTCCCTGATTCCACGCCGCTTTGCATGGTGTGCGCCATGGCGGGAGAAGATTATATTTACAAGGCTTACAGTCAGGCGGTGGAGCAAAAATACCGCTTTTATTCTTTTGGAGATTCAATGATAATTTTATGAACATAATATCCCCCTTTCAAATAACCGCTAAAGACAAAAAATCTTCCGCAAGAACAGGTGTTTTATACACAAAGCACGGCATTGTTAACACGCCCGTTTTTATGCCCGTGGCAACGCAGGCCTGCGTTAAAGCTTTGACGGAAGAAGATTTGCATCACGTTAAAACCGAATGTATTTTATCTAATACCTATCACCTTTACTTGCGCCCCGGCACCGACCTGTTGCAAAAGATGGGCGGCCTGCATAAATTTATGCGCTGGAACGGCAGCATACTTACCGATTCGGGCGGCTTTCAGGTACACAGCCTTTCCCACTTAAGAAAAATTACGGAAGAAGGCGTGTGGTTTAAATCCCACCACGACGGCAGCAAGCACTTTTTTACGCCGGAGAATGTTATAGAATCGGAAGCTAAGATAGGCTCCGATATTTGGACTTGTCTTGATGTTCTTATCCCCGCGACAGCCAACAAATACGACGCAAGAAAAGCTTTGGAAATTACAAAACGCTGGGCGCAGCGCGCCGCAAATAAATATCACAGTATGGTGCCGCAGGATATTAAACAGAACGAAGACGGTTCTTTTACCGTACCGCACTCTTTGCTTTTCGGCATTATACAAGGCGCAATTTTTGAAGACTTGCGCGCAGACGCAGCCGCGCACATGGCAACGATGCCCGTGCACGGTTTTTGCATAGGCGGGCTTTCTGTGGGCGAAACAAGGGAAGAAATGGCCCTTGCCGTCCGTGCCGCCGTGCCGCACCTGCCCGAGAATAAACCGCGCTACCTTATGGGGCTTGGCACGCCGCAGGAAATTTTGGACTGCGTGGAAAACGGCGTTGATATGTTTGACTGCGTCTGGCCCACAAGAGTCGCCAGAAACGGACAGGTTATGACAAGCGGCGGGAAAATTAACATTAAAAACCTTGCGCACCGCACGCAGGATATCCCGCTTGACGATAAATGCGACTGTTTTGTTTGCAAAAATTACTCCCGCGCGTATCTTTCCCACTTGTTTAGAACTGGAGAACTTACCAGCCACAGACTGCTTTCCATACATAATATTCGCTTTTTAACCAGGCTTATGGAACGCGTGAGAGAGAGCATAAAAGAAGGCACTTTTACCGACTTAAAAAAAGAAGTTGAAGAAAGCTATAAATAAATATTTTTGTACAATAAGGATATCTTTTAAAAAGTTTAATTAAAGAGGCGGAAATGAAAATAGTTTACATCCTTTTAACAACTTTAATATTAACAGCGGCCTGCACCAAAAAAGAAGCGGAGCAGGTAAATCCAAGCGATAAAAAACCGCTGGCAACCGAAGCGCCGAACAAAAAGAATATAAATATGAAAGAGTTTTTTAATACTGTTTCTTATGAACCCGCTTATAAAGTTTCCCAATACCTCAGAGACGGGGCCGACATAGACGCCAAAAACGAAAACGGGCAAACCCCTTTGGAACTTGCGCTGATATATAATAAAGACCCGCAGGTTACGGAATTGCTTATAGGCATGGGCGCAGACACCAAAATTATAGACGAAAAAACAGGCGCCAATATTCTTATTACAGCCGCGGGCGCCGTTGATAATGACAGAAAAATAAGAGCCTTGCTTAAAGCAGGCATAGACCCCAACGCTGCGGATAATAACGGCAGGACGGCTATGATAAGCGCCGCGCCTACAAACACTTCTATCGGAGTATTTTTGGAGCTTATTACGGCAGGGGCTGACTTGAACGCCACAAATAAAGACGGCTGGACGCCGCTTGATTACGCGGTAAGATTTAACAAAAACCCCGACGTAATAAAAGTTTTACTTAAATACGGCGCGCACTCGGAAAGCCGCACAAAAGCAAAAGAACTTGCCGAGCTTATTAAGTCAAACAGTTATCTTTCGGGAAAAGGTTTGGAAAAACAAGTAGCAGCCGCAATATAATTTAAAAGTGTAATTTTGAATCCGCGCTTATTTGCCTTCACAGGTTAATGGCGCGGTTTCTTTTTGTTCTGCCGCGGCGGGCTGAGGCTCGTCGGTAAGAACATATATAACATAAGTTTTAAGAAGTTCCAAAGAGAACATTGCGGAAATTATGACGGTATTCATAAAATAATGCCAGCCGTAATTCATATCGGGCACAATTTTAAAAATTATCATCTTGGCAAGATTTGAAAAAGGAAGAAAAGTAAAATCTTCAAAAACATAAAAACAGAAAAATGCCTGTATGGCGGAAATCAGCCAGGCCTTACGTTCCCTCATAAGAAGCAAAACCGTTTGGGCGCCGTATATCATAACCATGGCCACAAAAACCTTTGTCGCTATTGAGGAATAATCAAAACCGAAACGGAAAAGCTGTATACCGTTGCGAAGAAAACCGATAATGCAAAAGAACAGAATTACATAAAGCCAGCCGTCTATACCGCGAAGATACTTTATAATATTTTTCATTTTTTACCTTTCAAGGGAAAGTTTATCACTTACGGCTTTGCGCTTTAATGCCATACGTATAAGGCTGTCCAACACATCTTCGTACTTCTTACCGCTGCACTCCCACAACTGCGGAAACAGGCTGGTATGCGACATACCGGGGATTGTATTTATCTCGGAAAAATAATATTTGCCGTCACGGCCCAAAAGAAAATCAACCCTTGCCAAACCCTCTGCGCGAAGAACTTTAAAAACTTCTTTTGCGGCGTTTCTCATATTGTCCTGCATTTCCTGCGGCAGAGCCGCGGGCGCTTTTATGTCGCAGCCGTGCGGGTCTTCGTACTTGGCTTTATAGTCAAAAAATTCACTTTTTATATCTATCAATTCCCCGCAAAGAGAGGTGTGTATTTCCCCCGCTTCGCCCATAACGGCGCAAAAGACTTCTCTGGGGTTTTCTATGCCTTTTTCTACAAGTATATTCCTTTCGTACTTAAAGGCTTTTGTTATGGCCGCTTCTAAATCCGCCTCCGTATTAACCTTGCTCACTCCGACGGAGGAACCAAGGCTCATCGGCTTTACAAACAAAGGATAACCCAATACCGAAACAGCTTGTTTAACTTCCGCCATATCGTATTTAATATGCGCCTGAAGCTTTACGTAAGGCACTATAGGCACGCCGTAAAAAGACGCCAGCAGTTTGCAAAGTTCTTTATCCATACCCAAGGCGGAAGTAAGCACGCCGCAGCCGACATAAGGAGTATTAAGAATTTCAAATAAGCCCTGCATTGTGCCGTCTTCGCCCATTGCGCCGTGCAAAACGGGAAAGAAAATATCAACCTTAACTTCCCTGCCGTCTTTTGTATAAAGCTGTGCGCCGCCGCTGCATATTACGGGAGAGATTTCTATATCTTCCGCCTGCTTAAAGCCGCAGGAATTCTGCAGGAACCATTGTCCCTGTTTGGTTATAAAAATTTTTGTTACCTGATATTTTTTTTCAAGAATCCCGCAAACGGTTTGAGCGGAATGGACGGAAACTTCATGCTCGGTACTTTTGCCGCCGTATAAGACAGCTACATTTAATTTTGGCATTTTACTGCTCCGTATAAATTTTTTGATTATTCTTTAAAGAGTGACCATTTGATTCTAAAGAAAATACTTTTTGTTCTCTTTAAGAAGTCAGAATACGCTTCGCTCTCGCGGTAGTTGGGCACGCGGCCGATAGGTCTGCGCGTCACGCCGTGGAACTTGGCGGCGGAATGGTCCGTAAATTCCATCTCGTCGTAGGGGCCTTTATCCTGCGCTGAGGCAGGCAGTTGGGCGCGCGTGGTTTTTTCCGACGGGATAGGCCCTGTTTTTAAGGTCATCGGTTTGATGGTATTGGTTTTAAGCGTTTGCATTGACGCGGTATTAAACCCTGTTTTGCTTGTTTGCGTATCTTCCGAGTGCAGGTCTTTTTCGTCAAAAATCATGCTTAAATCCATTTCTTCACTTTCCACGTCCACTACTTCAATGGCTTCTCTGGATTCGGGAAGGTCTAAAATAGATTTTTCCAAAACATTTTCGCCCTGCTGTTTAGCCAAGCCCGTTTTTGTTTTGGCGGCGGCATTAACCTGCGTTTTGGCAGACGGATTAGTTGCGGCAGGGTTCGTCTTTGTAAGCTGAGGATTGGTTTTTGCCAAACCCGAATTGGTTTTAGTTAAACCGGGATTTGTCTGCGCGGGATTCTGGCCCGTCTGAGCTGTTTTGACAGGCACAACGGAACTTACCGTGCGAACAGCTTTATTGGCGTTAACGCCCTGTTTAATTGTAGCTGTCCTTTCCGCCGCGTTTAAACCTTGCGAGCCAAGACCGGAGATGGTGGAAAGCTTTCTGTTTTCCGTTTCAACCTGGTCAATTTTAGCCTCAAGGACCTGCTGGCGGACGGTGTTAACCTGCGCGGAGGCTTTAAGGTCTTTATTTTCGGACGTAAGGATAATGATATCCTTTTTAAGTTTTTCTATAACGGTGTCATTCTCGCTAATCTTCTGCTTAAGTATGGCAAAAGCTTCGTTTGATTGCTTTTCTCTTGCAGAAAGCTCTTCAATAGTCTGCTGCATTTGGGCAAGCTGGTCTTTAAGTTCTTCTTTCTCTCTGTTAACTTTTGCAATCTGGGCGTTAAGAGCGGCAGCTTTCGCTTTGGCAAGAGTGAACGCGGTGGAGTCGGCATCTTTACTGTGATAATTTGCCAATTCGTTTTGCATCGCCTTAAGTTTAGCGTTAAGGCTTTCAAAGCGAACTTCCAGCTGAAGTTTTTCTTCTTCCGCGTTTTTAAGGTGGGCATTATCCGTCCTGAGATATTGTATTTCCTTAACCTGGCTGGCGCAAATAGCGGAGGCGTCTTTAAGTTCGGTTTCCAGCTTTTCAACTTTGGCTTCGTATTCCTTGCGTATGGACACAAGACCTTCAGAAAAGTCCAAAGTTTGTATGCCGCTGCCTGCTTTTTCAAGCTGGTCGCGCAGTACAAGAATTTCCTGCGCCTGCTCCGCAGATTTATGCAAAGCCTCAAGCTTTTCTTCCTGCGCTTTTTTAACCTGTCTGTCCAAAGCAAGGTTGACAGCTTTGAGTTTTGAGGTATGTTCCTGTAAGGTTTGTACTGTAAATTGTTCTTTTTTAAGCTGGTCTTCCGTCTGGGCAAGAATTTCTTTAAGTGAAGAAAGTTCTTCCTGTCTGGATAAAATATCTTTCCTTAACTCCACGTTTTCCGTGCGTAATTCTTTAATTTGGCTGTTAAGGATAGTCAGCTTTACTTCTCTGTCGTTAAATTGTTCTTTAAGCTGGGAAATTAATACAGAGTCATGCAAAAATTTGCCCTCGGCTTTGGCAAGCTGGGTTTTGAGAGATAAAATTTCCTCTGTCTGGGCAACAACTTTTTTTACATTATCTTCGGTTCTCTGTCTTATGCTGTCAATATTGGTGGAGAAAGAAGCCTTATCCTGCTCTAAAACGGATATCTTGTCTTTAAGTTCCGCTACCGTCTTTTCCTCGTCTATCAAACGCTGGGAGACAGATTCAAGCTTGGCCTGATATAAAGCGACTTCTTTGTCTTTCTCTTCCTTAACGGCAAGGATTTCAAGTTCATATCTTTTATGATATTCTTCCAATTCCTGTGATTTCTGTTCAAGGGATTGGAGAATTTGATATCTTTCCGAAGCAATCTTTTTAAGTTCTTCTTCTATCAGCCCTTTATCCTGGTTAAAGGCTTCAATCTGCTGGGTTAAAGAGGAAATAATGTTCTCGTTTTCTTTAAGCGAGGAATGCATTTTTACCAGTTCGGCATTATGCAATTCCTGCTGGAGAGAAGAGGCTTTTTTCAATTCCTCCACGCGGGTTGTAAATTCCTGCGTGTCTTTTGCGGATTTTTCTTTTAAATTCTGCAGTTCTTCCACAACTGCGGCGCGCGCGGCTGTAAGCTGTTTGATTTCTTCCAGATGAGCGGCAGTTTCCTTCGCGGAAGAATCTTTAAGCGCGGCTATTTGCGCAAGGAAGTCCTCGCGCTCTTTGGCGGAAGAGCCTTTAAAGGTTTCAAACTGTAAAGTAATTTCCTGTTTTTGGGCTTCCGTAATATTTTTAAATTCTTCAAGCTCCGCCTTAAGAGAATATTTTTCTCTATTGAAGCTGTCTACAAGCGCGGCGGTTTGTTTATCAAAGTTGTCTTTTGCGGCGGCAAGTTCCTGCTCTTTGGCGGCATTAATATTTGCTATTTCGCCCGAATACTTTTCCTGCAGTTGGGAGATATCCGTCTTAAGAGCATTAACTATATTTTCGTTATTGGCTCTAAGGCTTTCAATTTGTTCGCGGTAGAGATTATTGTATTCAACCGCCTCGTCACGCGCGGCGGTAAGCTGCTTAATCTGCTCAAGATGCTCCGCAATTTCCTTGGCGGAAGAATCTTTAAGAGCGGAAATCTGCGCAAGAAAGTCTTCGCGTTCCTTTGAGGAGGATTCCTTAAAACTTTCAAACTGTAAGGTAATTTCCTTCTTTTGCGCTTCGGTAATATTTGTAAGTTCTTCCAGTTCTGTCTTAAGAGAAGCCTTTTCTTTATTAAAAGTTTCTACAAGGGCAGCCTGCTGCTTTTCAAAGTTATCTTTGGCGGCGGCAAGTTCCTGCTCTTTAGCGGCGTTAATGTTTGCAATATCGCCGTCATACCTTTGCTGCAGTCCCGTAAGGTCGGCCCTAAGAGCGTTAACGGTATTCTCGCCGGTTATCTTAAGGTTTGAAATTTCCTCACGGTAAAGATTATTAAACTCAACCGCTTCATCACGCGCGGCCGTAAGCTGTCTTATCTGCTCTAAATGTTCCGCAGTTTCCTTGGCGGAAGAATCTTTAAGAGCGGCTATTTGCGCAAGGAAGCCCTCACGCTCTTTTGCCGAGGAGTCTTTAAAACTTTCAAACTGTAAAGTAATTTCCTGCTTTTGGGCCTCGGTAACGTGCTTTAAATCCTCCAGCTGCGCTTTAAGCCCTTCTCTTTCTTTATTAAAATTTTCCGCGGCGGCAGACATTTCCAGAGTAAAGTGTTCCTGAAGCGATTCTTTTTCTCTTTCGGCGGCGGCTCTTTCCTGACTGAATTGCTCTTTAAGCGATTCTTTTTCTCTGTTAAAATTATCGGCGGCGGTTGATATTTCTTTGTTAAAGTTATCTTTAAGCGCAGCCATTTCCTGCTCTTTTGCCGCATTAAATTCCTGCAGTTCGCGTGAATGCTTTTCCTGCATTTGGACTAAATCGGACTTAAGAGAGTTAAGTATATTTTCGTGTTCGGCCTTAATATGTTCAATCTCTTCGCGGTAGCGGTTATTGTGTTCAAGCGCTTCGTCGCGGGAAGCAATAATTTTTTTGGCTTCTTCGTTAAGGCTTTTGTTTTCCTGCTCAATTTTAAAATACTGTTCGGACAGGTTTCTGTAAGAGGATTCTTCTCTTTCAAATTTCTCTTTTGCTATCGTAAGCTCGTTGGTAAGGTTTTCAATTTCGCGCTTATAGCCATCTCTGATAAAATCTATGCCTCTGGCTATGTCGGTTGATTTGCCTTTAAGCTCCTGCTTTCCAAGTTCAAGCTTTTTGGTATCTTCCTGCAAGGCCTCTATTTGCACCTGCAGGGTTTTTACAAAGGTTTCTTCCTGTCTGTATTTATCTTCCGCGCGGCGCAGTTCAAGCGTAACTTCGTGCGCTTCCTGTGATTTTTGATTTTTTAAAAGTTCAATTTCCTGCAGCTGGGCGGCTTTAAGATTTTCAATTTCTTTATCGTGCTGGGCTTTTACGGCTTCAAGCTGTTTAAGATTCTCGTCCACTTTAAGCATCAGGGCGGCCTTTTCGCTATTAAGACGCTGGAATTCCGCTTCCGAAGATAAAAGTTTTTCCCTTAAGGAACTTACCGTTTGCGCTTCCTGCTTTAAGGCGTCTTGCGCGCGGTTTAAGTTAAAGTTTAAGTCTTCTATTTTCCTTTCCAGGTCCGCGGCTTTGCGGTCCGCTTCCTGACGTTGTGAGCGGGTGGCGTAAATTTCGTTATCCAAAGCGGCGCGCTGGGCTTCCAGCTGTTTAAGCTGGTCCTGCACGTAAGTTGTTTGGATTTCTTCCTGTTTAAATTTTTCTTCCGTTTTGGCGAGTTCCAGCCTTAAAGACATAATTTCTTTTGTCTGTTCGGCGGAGCGGCGCAGAGATTCAAGCTTTTCTTCTCTTACACGGCGCATTTCGTCTTCTAATGCAATTTTTTCTTCGCTGACGGCAGATAACTGCTGCTCCAGGCGGGAGAGTTTAAAATCCCCGTGACGGGCTTTTTCTTCCACTTTGGAAAGCTGCATTCTTACTGATAAAAGTTCTTTTGTTTGCTCGGCGGAACGGCGCAGTGATTCAAGCTTTTCATTTTTGGCGCGTTTAACTTCGCTGTTTAAGGCAAGGTTAATGGCTTTAAGACGGCCTGTTTTTTCTCTCAGTCTGTTGACGAGGGTTTGGTCCTGCCTGATAAGGTTTTCTTCGTACTGAAGACGGGAACTTACAATGTTTTCCAAACTGCCTTTTAAGTTTTCTATCGTTGTGGAAATATTTTGAAAGAACTCATCGTTAGCCTTTACGTTAGGCGTATATTTTGTAAGTTCTTTGTCGTTTTCCAGTTCTTCCTGAAAATAGTTGTTAATTGATTTTTCTTTATTGGCGTCGTCAAAGCGGGATTGGAGTTCCGCAATTTTTTGCTCAAGATGTTTGATGGACTGGTCTTTAGCTTCGCCCTGCAAATCTATATTAAAAGCGTCTTTATCGTCCCCTGCAAAGGTATCGCTGAAAGCGTCAAGCGGCTCCTCTTCATTTTTGGCGGCGGGTAAATCAACCGGCACGGGGGTATTGTCATGACGTATAAGGCGCTGGGTTACAGAGGTTAAAGTTCTTTCAAGCGGATTATTGTTTTCGCTCGCGAAAGCATCTATATCAAAAGTATCTGCAAACGGAAAATCCTCCGTCGTTGAATCGGCTGGCTGCGGCGTTTCTGTTTGGAGTGATTTTATGAATTCGGTTATATCTGGCTTATGCTGGTTGTTCTCTTCTGTAGACATAGACCCTCTTTAGTAATAGATGCTTATCATAAATTTAACCACAAATTAGGCCTTCTGTCAATACAAAATTTAAACAATTTTAGCGCAAAGATAAAAACTGCCCGCCACAACGATATTCCCGCTAAGATTTTTAAGGTTTAAGGCAGCGGCGGTTTCAGCGGTTTTTACAGCGTTTTTGTCCGAAAAAAGGGCCTTTAAATCCGCCGTCGGCACACCCTTTTTTTTGTCGGCGCAGGTTAAAACTATATGCTTAAAATGCGGAGCAAGCAGTTTTAGCGCGGTTTTATAGTCCTTATCGGCCATTGCTCCGTAGATAAGCGTGTTTTGCGGCCCGTAAAACGGGGAAGCCAGATAAGTGTTTAAAAATTCTTTAACCGCGGCGGGATTATGCGCGCCGTCTTTGATAATAAAACGTTTGCCGAAAGGTATAACTTCAAAACGGCAGGGCATTTTTATATTTAAAAAAGCTTTTTCTAATGCCGTTTTCGGCAAACCCAGATTTTGGGCGGCAAGACAAACCAATGCGGCGTTTTGAGCCTGAGCCGCGCCCGCAAGGTTAAGCTTAAAAGTTTCCCCGCCAAGGCGGAAAATTGTTTGCAGGTTTTTATAATCACGTTTGATAAATTTAAATTTACGGTTCAGCGTTATTATTTTTACTTTTTTTGCGGCGGCAATATTTTTTATTACCGTTTCGGCTTCTTTTTTAAGCGGGCCGCACACGCACGGCACGCCGCTTTTTATTATGCCGCCCTTTTGCCACGCTATTTTGGCAAGAGTATCGCCAAGTATTGCGCTGTGGTCTATGTCAACGGAAGTTATTATGCTTAAAACGCGCGGGAAGATATTTGTACAGTCTTTCCTGCCGCCTATGCCGCATTCGCATACAACGTAATCAACGCCTTTATCTTTAAAATAAAGCATTGCGGCAAGAGTCAGGACTTCAAAAAATTTAAGGGGAACAGTTTCTTTGGCAAGAACGGCGTTTACGTAAAAAGCAAAATCTTTGCGGGAAATATTTGCGCCGTCAATTTTAATTCTTTCGGTAACTTCGTAAATGTGCGGAGAAGTAAAAAGGCCCGTTTTATAGCCGTTTTCCGTCAGAGCAAGCGCAAGCAGGGTTGCCGTTGTGCCTTTGCCGTTTGTGCCTGCTACCAGAATATTTTTAAACGGAAGATTTTGCAATCCCAGAGCCGCGGCTGTTTTTTTGACTTCGGCTGAATTACTTTTTTTATTGCCGTGGCCCCTTTGTTTTAAAATTATGTTAAGGGCCTGTTTAAAAGTCATAAATTATCTGTTACGGGGTTAACTCTTTTTATTTTTGCGCCCAAAGCGTTAAGCTTTTTTTCCATAACTTCATACCCGCGGTCTATGTGGTAGACGCGTTCAACTTCGCTGACGCCTTTAGCGCAAAGGCCCGCTATAACAAGGGCCGCGCCGCCGCGTAAATCGGACGACATTACAATAGCGGGGCTGAAGTTTTTTACGCCAGTAATTTTGGCGGTGTTTTTATCTATGGAAATATTTGCGCCCATTCTTACAAGTTCGGGAGCGTGCATAAAACGGTTTTCAAAAATATCTTCGCTTACGTCGGCAGAACCGCTGCAAAGACACATAAGGCTCATCCACGGCGCCTGCAAATCCGTCGCAAAACCGGGGAAAGGAGCCGTTTTAACATTAACGGGTTTTATCTTTTTTGTTTTGCAGGAAATTTTGATATAGTTTTCGCCTGTTTCCACGGCAAAGCCAGCTTCCGCAAGGTATTCCAAAAGGATTTCATTATGTTCGGGCACGCAGTCGGTAACGGTTACCTGCCCGCGCGTGGCGGCGGCGGCAAGAACATAAGTGCCTGTTTCTATTCTGTCGGCGATAACGGTGTGATTCATACCGCCCAAACCCGTTTTGCCTTCTACCGCTATGCGGCCTTTTTCGTCGGTATAAACAGTTGCTCCCATTGAACGGAGGGCAAGCATAAGGTCTTGCACTTCAGGCTCGCGGGCAACGTTTTCTATAACGGTTTTACCGGGTATTAAAGAGGCGCACATCATAAGGTTTTGCGTCGCGCCGACGCTGGGGAAACTTAAAATTATTTTTGCGGGGTTAAGTTTTTTGCTTTTTATTACCACATTGCCCTTTTCCGTAACGGCTTTTGCGCCAAGCTTTTCAAAACCTCTTAAATGTATATCAACGGGGCGCACGCCTATGGCGCAGCCGCCCGGCAAAGGAATTACGGCCTTTTTAAATCTTGCCAAAAGCGGGCCCGCCACCCAAAAACTGGCGCGCATTTGTTTGACTAAATCGTAAGATACCGTTGTGTGGAGTTTGTGTTTTGCTTTAACGGTTATTGTGCCGTTTTCAAATGTTACTTTTTTGCCGAGCTCTTCCAAAATTTTAACGGTTGTTCTTATGTCGCGCAGATTAGGAACGCGGTTTATTACGCAGGGCTCGTCGGTAAGAAGAGTTGCCATAAGTATGGGAAGAGCGGCGTTTTTAGAGCCGCTTATTTTTACCGTGCCTTTAAGTTTTACGCCGCCTTTAATAATAAATTTATCCATTTTGGTAACCTCTGTAAGTATTTTTATTTCTTTTGAACGAACACAAATCTTTCAACGCCTGATATATCCTTGCCCGTGAAAGGTTTGTGCCAGCTTTCGCTTTTAAAGAATTTTACCACTTTTTCGGCCTGACCGCAGCCGATTTCCAAAGCTAAAAGCCCGTTGGAATTAAGATGCTCAGCCGACTTTGCCGCTATGCGCTTAATTACGCTAAGCCCGTCCGTGCCGCCGTCTAAAGCAAGCGAGGGCTCGCATTTAACTTCTGGCGAAAGCGTGGCTATAATATCCGTAGGGATATAAGGCGGATTGGAAATAATTAAATCAAATGTGCCTTTTAGATTCGCAAATAAATCCGACTGCACAAAATCTATACGCTTTGCCACGTTAAGATTTTGCGCGTTTTTAACGGCGACTTTAATCGCCTCGGCGGAAATATCGCCGTATGTTACGTGCGAATTATGAAAAATAAAGGCAAGCGTTATGGCTATGCAGCCAGAGCCGCCGCATAAATCCAATATGGAAGCGGGCTGCTTTATTTTAAGATTTTTTACGGCCTGTTCCACAAGTTCTTCGGTTTCAGGTCTGGGGATTAAAACGGTTGGGCTGACGGCGTACAGACGGCCCATAAATTCCGCCGAGCCGATGATATGGGCAAGCGGACGGCCTGAAAGTTTTTCGTCAACTATTTTGTTAAAAAGATTTTCTTCTTTATCAAAAATAATATTTTGCCCGAAAGCGCGGACAAAAGTTCTGCTTTTATTAAGCACAAAGGCCGCGATAAGTTCGCCGTGAACATCGGCCTCGTCTATTCCTGCGGCCTCAAGTTTTTTGATGCCGTTTTCTACAAGTTGTTTTATGGTTATCATTAAGGATTAAACCGACATTTCGTTAAATTTTTCTTCCAGTCTGCGTTTGCGCAGCTGTTCTAAAATAGCGTCTATATTGCCTTCCATAATTTCTGTTATATTGTGGAAGTTTTCGTTAAGACGGTGGTCCGTTACGCGGCTTTGCGGAAAGTTATAGGTGCGGATTTTTTCCGACCTGTCGCCCGTGCCTACCTGCGATTTGCGCGCGGCGTAAATTTCTTTATTCCTCTTCTCTTCTTCTATCTGGTAGAGTTTGGATTTTAACATACGCATTGCTTTTTCCCTGTTGGCGCCCTGGCTGCGCTCTTCGCGGCAGCTGACTACGACGCCAGTGGGTTTGTGGATAAGTCTGACGGCGGTTTCCACCTTGTTTACGTTTTGACCGCCTGCGCCGCCCGCGCGGCAGGTTTCCATTTCTATATCGGCGGGGTTAATTTGTATGTCTATATCCTGCGCTTCGGGCATTATGGCTACCGTTACGGTAGAGGTATGGACGCGGCCCGAGGTTTCGGTATCGGGTACGCGCTGCACGCGGTGCGTGCCTGCTTCGTCGCGAAGCCAGGAATATGCCCCGTCGCCTTTAATAAACATACTGGCGTATTTACAGCCTTTAAGACCTGTGGGGGTGTATTCCAAAAGTTCGGTTTTCCAGCCGCGGTTTTGCGCAAAACGCTGATATACGCGCAAGAGTTCTGCGGCAAAAATGGCGGATTCGTCCCCCCCTGCTCCGGGGCGGATTTCAAGATAGATATTTTTAGAGTCGTTCGGGTCCGGCGGGATTATAAGAACGCGCAATTCTTTTAAAAGTTCGGAAGGTTTATTTTCCAAATCGGCAAGTTCCTGCGCGGCAAGCGCGGACATTTCCTTATCGGAACCGTCTGCAATAATCTCTCTGGCTTCTTTTATGGACAGTTCAACCTTTTCTATTTCTGAAATTTTTTCAACAATAGGGCCCAAAAAAGCGTGCCTTTTTGTTTTTTCACGGAAGATATCTGCGGGCAAATCACCGCTCGCAAGCTCCGTTTCTATTTGTTTGAACTCTTCTTTAAATTTACCTGTATCCATAATTGCCTTCTTATAACATTGAAATTTACTTACAAATAAGCAGACCCCCTGTTTAGGAGGGTCTGCTTAAACTGTATTGTAAAGCTATTTTGCGTCTTTTTTATCTGCTTTCTTGTCCGCCTTTTTAGGAGCGGTTTTAACGGGAGCCGTTGATAAAACAATTTTCTTTGTTACAACTTTTTTGACTTTTGCTTTAACTTCCGTTTTAGGCTTTCTGGCAACCATTTTGCCTTCCGTAGACGCAAATTTCTTGTTGAATTTTTCTACGCGGCCTTCCGTATCAAGCATCTTCTGCTTGCCGGTAAAGAACGGGTGGCAGGCGGAGCATATATCAAGTTTTACGGACTTCATTGTAGAACGGGTTTTAAAAGTCGCGCCGCAAGCGCAGACAACGTCTACAACTTCGTACTTAGGGTGTATTTTCTCTTTCATTTTCAGATTACCTCAAAAATTAAATCTACTATATTGTACTATATTTGCCTTAGCGCTGTATAGATTTTTAAGCGCTAAGGCGTTAAACTTATGCTTAGAAGCTGCTTACTTCCATCTGCTTTAAAAAGTCTTTATTAGACTTTGTGGCGGTAAGTTTGGAGAGCAGCAAAGGCATGGCGTCAACGGAACTTAAAGGCGAAAGTATCTTGCGCATAATCCAGGACTTGTTAAGCTCGTCTTCCGTCATAAGCAGGTCTTCCTTGCGGGTTGACGTCTTGTTGATATCAATAGCGGGGAAGATTCTTCTGTCGGCCAATTTTCTGTCTAAGTAAATTTCGCTGTTACCCGTACCTTTGAATTCTTCAAAAATAATTTCGTCCATTCTGCTGCCTGTTTCCACAAGAGCGGTGGCGATAATTGTTAAAGAGCCGCCTTCTTCTATATTTCTTGCCGCGCCGAAAAATCTTTTGGGGCGCTGCAAAGAAGTGGCTTCCAAACCGCCCGTAAGCACGCGTCCGCTGGCGGGAGTTACGGTATTGTAAGCGCGGGCAAGGCGGGTGATGGAGTCAAGCAAGATAACAACGTCTTTGCCGTTTTCCACGCCGCGTTTGGCCTTTTCCAAAACCATTTCTGCAACTTGCACGTGGCGTTCCGCGGGTTCGTCAAAGGTGGAGGCTATAACTTCCCCTTTTACATTGCGGCTCATATCGGTAACTTCTTCGGGGCGTTCGTCAATAAGAAGTACGAGAAGTTCAATATCTTTATGATTGGTGGTAAGCGAGTTGGCAAGGCTTTGCATCATTACCGTTTTACCAGTTTTGGGCGCGGCAACGATAAGCGCGCGCTGGCCCTTGCCGATAGGCGCCATTAAATCTATAACCCTTTGCGTAAGGTCGTTTTTATTAACTTCAAGCGTAAAACGGCTGTTAGGGTGAAGCGGGGTTAAGTTTTCAAACAAAGGTCTGTTATAAATATTTTCCGCTTCAATATCATTAACCTTTTGCACTTGTAGCATGGCGAAAAATCTTTCGCTGTCTTTAGGCGGACGGATTAAGCCTTCTATTTTGTCGCCCTTTCTAAGACCGAAGCGTTTGATTTGCGAGGGAGAAACGTAAATATCTTCCGCGCCTGCGAGGTAATTGTTTTCTTCCGAGCGTAAAAAGCCGAAGCCGTCGGGTAAAATTTCCAAAACGCCGCCGCCGTAGACGGAACCGTTCTGCTTGGCTTGTACGGCTATAATTTTGCCGATAAGCTGCTGCTTTCTGAGGCCTGAAATATCTTCAATATTATAATTTACGGCAAGTTTGGTAAGTTCCGCAACGCTTAATTTTGTTAAGGCTCTGGCGTCCATAGGCTTACCGCCGTTGGCTTTAGTACCGTTGCCGTTTCCGTTGCCATTACCGCTGCCGTTAGAGCCGTTGGAGGGAGCGCCAGCTGTGTTATTTACCGTTTGGACAACCATTGGAGCCGTTTCAACCGCGGCAGGCGCGGCGACGGGTATTTCTACCTGAGGCACGCTTTGTTCGGGCTGAACTTCCGTCTTGGGAGCGGACTGCTCTTCCTGCTGTTTAACCGCTTCCTGAGCAAGTCTTGCGGGCGCTGCCGCCGCCGCTAATGCGGCAAGTGCTGCTGCTTCCTGCTGTTTAGCCGCGTTTCTTTTTGCGGCGGCTTTTTCTCTTGTTGATGACTTTACTTCTTTGTTGTCCATATTTATCCTCGTATTTACTTTTTTAAACCTGAGTAAAACTTTGTAATTTTAACTTCCAAATCTTCTAAAGCCGCATTATTTTCAAACACGGCTGCTGCTCTTTTTATCTTCTCTTCCTGCGGCATTTGGGCAGAATCCCTGCTCTTAAAATCCCCCTCTTTAAGCCCGCGCGCAATGGCGCGTTTAAGACGAACATCATACGGGGCGGTTATGCAAACCGTTAAATCAAAACCCGTCTGCAAACCGCTTTCAAACAAAAGCGGAACATCAAACACAATAATTTTGTTTTGCGATTCCTTTATACTTTGCGCCGCGTCCGCCAAAATTGAGGGGTGCAAAAGTTTTTCCAGCCAAAGTTTTTTATCGGCGGAAGCAAAAACTGCGGCTGCTATTTTTTGCTTGTCCGTTGTGCCGAAATAAGATTGTATCTGCGGCATATTTAAAACAAAATGTTTTGCGCTTAACTCGTCTGCGCTAAGCACCTGCGCGCCGAGTTTTTTAAATATTGCGGCCGCCGCGCTTTTGCCGCTTGCTATTGACCCTGTAAGGCCTATAACCGTTTTGCCTTTAACTTTAAAATCCGTCATATAACATGGCCCATTTCGTTCCAGTTTTTGCCTGCTTTGGCTTGCGCCAAAAGAGGAACTTTAAGTTTAAAAGAATCTTCCATTTTTTGCTTTACCCTGGCGGCTACCGTTTTTATATCTTCTCTGGGAACTTCAAAAATAAGTTCGTCGTGAACCTGCAAAAGCATTCTTGTGCCTTTGGGCATCGGCGCGGCGTAAATATCTATCATCGCTTTTTTGATAATGTCCGACGAGCCGCCCTGCACTATCGTATTAATGGCCGCTCTGTTTGCAAAGCTTGTAAGACGGGCGGAGGAAGATTCAAACTCGGGCAAATATCTTATGTGTCCGCCCAGGGTTTTTACAAAACCCTCTTTACGAGCGCGCTGTTCGGTGGCGTTTTTCCATTCTTTTAAAGTGTCGTAACGGGCAAAATAAGCATCTATATATTCTTTAGCCTCGCGCATACTGATGCCCAAACTTTGGGAAAGAGCCATAGGCCCCTGCCCGTAAACAATACCGAAGTTAATGGCCTTAGCTTTTGAGCGCATCTCTTTGGTAACAAGTTCTGGCATTACATTAAAAACTTCCGCCGCGGTTTGAGTGTGAATATCGGAAGCGTTTTTAAAGGCGTTAATAAGCGTTTCGTCGCCAGATTCGTGCGCCAAGACGCGTAAATCTATTTGGGAATAGTCCACGGATAAAAGGACATTGCCTTCGTCGGCGCAGAACGCCTGACGGATAAGACGGCCCTTTTCCGTACGGACGGGAATATTTTGCAAATTAGGGCTGAAGCTGGAAAGGCGGCCCGTTACCGTACCAGTCTGGTTAAAATTGGTATGCACGCGCCTTTGCGGGCCTGCCAGAGCCAAAAGGCTGTCCACATAAGTGCTTTTAAGTTTGCCGCTTTCCCTGTATTTTAAAATGTGTTCCGCTATCGGGTGGATTTTTGTCAGAGATGTTAAAGCTTCTTCGTCGGTGGAATAACCCGTTTTAGTTTTGTGCAGCGGCGGCAGGCGAAGCTGCTCAAATAAAAGCTGGCCCAGCTGTTTGGGCGAGTTTATATTAACTTCCCCGCCCGCTATTTTATTTATTTCCTGCTGTTCGGTTTCCAACTCTTTTGCAAGTAAAATTTCAAGCGTTTTAAGCCACGCTTTATCCACCATAATGCCGTTGGTTTCCATATCAAGGAGGACAGTCATTAAAGGGATTTCCATATCGGCAAATACGCCGCGCTGTTTGTGTTCGTCTAAAAGCTGTTCCAACTTTGCTTTAAGCTGCCAGATATTTGCGGCGTAAGAAGCCATTTTTTCCCTTATATCGGAGGCAGGGCTTATTAAAACGTCAAGATTGACGGCAAGCGCGCCCGGTAAACTGAATTCGCCTGAAGGGTCTATGCAATATTTGGCAAGAGCGGTATCAAAACACTTTACAAAAGTTCCGCGAGGCTCAAAACCAAGACTTCTTAAAGTAAATTTTATATCGTGGCTTAATTTATTTACGGCAGGGTTTAAGAGAATAGTAAAAAGTTTTTCTTCTTCCTCGGCGGAAATATCTTCCGTCTTGATAACGGCATAATCGGAAGCGTTTAAAGCAAAAATAAAATAGTCGTCTTCGGCGTAAATAAAAACTTCTTTTGCATTTTGCGCCGACTCCAAAATTTGCCCGAAAGGCTTTGAACTGTCTTTAAAGGCAGGCGCGGCAGAGGCAGCGGGCGTACGCGGAGAAGAAAATTCTTCCATACCAAACAAGTCGCCCTGAACGGGAGCGGCAACAGGTTCCGTCTTTGGCGCGGCGGGCGAATATTCCTGCAAAAAGGAGGCCATATTTTTAAATTCAAATCTCTGCGCCATTTCAGTCAAAGTTTCTTTTTGGGGAGGAAGAAGTTTAAAATCTTCAAAGGTAAGGTTTAAGTCTAAAGTATTATTTAAAATAACCAGCTCTTTTGAAAGCAAGCCGCTTTGTTTGCCGTCTTCCAGTTTTTTTAAAATTGCGGGCTTTATTTGCGGGTTTTGGTTTTGAGCCGCGGCAAAAATATCTTCCAAATGGCCGAAGTTCTGTATAAGCTCCTGCGCCGCTTTGGGGCCTAAGCCCGTTATACCTGGCACATTATCGGAGGAATCCCCCACAATGGCAAGATAATCCGCTATATATTCGCACTTAACGCCGAATTTATTTACGCACGCTTCCTGCCCCTTTACTGAATCTTTAGCATTGCCGGACCATATTTGCACTTTATCGTTTACTATTTGATAGGCGTCTTTATCTGCCGTTACAAGAACGGTTGCATATCCCTGCTTTTGCGCCATAGCCGCAACCGTAGCCATAATATCATCGGCTTCCGCGCCTGCCAGGGCTACTGTTTTTAAACCTAGGGCTGTTACTGCTTCTCTTGCAATTTTTAACTGGGAAATTAAGGCTTCATCTGTGGGCGGGCGGTTGGCTTTATACTGTTCATACATTTTGTGGCGGAAAGTAGGGCCTTTTGAATCAAAACAAACCGCCATATACGAGGGTTTCTTTTCCCTTATAAAACGTATCAGCCAGTTTACAAAACCGTACAAAGCCCCAACCTCTTCCCCTTTTGACGTCGTAAGTTTAGGCAAAGCATGATAATTGCGGTGGAGGAAGCCGTGTGCGTCTATAACAAAAATTTCTTTTGGAGATAGCATAAAATTAGTTGGAGGCAGGCAAATAAAGAAAACTACAAAACTATAAATTGTAAGGGAAAACTCCTCGTATTATTCGGATTGGTTGTCGTCTGCCCGCTTTTGACAGCGGGCATAGCGACATAAGATGATAAGAATATACTATAAATATTACAAAAGCGCGTCAAGCTGTTTTTTAAGTTCTTCTTTGCTTTGAAGGCCTATCAGCTGCTTCTGCGGCTTGCCGTCTTTGAAAATAATTATCGTAGGTATGGAAGAAATGCGGTATTCTACGCTTTTTTCGGCAGAGTCATCGGTATTAAGCTTACAGATTTTTGCCTTGCCCGCATATTCTTTTGCCAATTCTTCTACAACAGGTCCGAGCATTCTGCACGGGCCGCACCAAGGAGCCCAAAAATCAACAAGGGCTACTCCTTTGTATTCAAGAACTTCTCTTGCAAAGTTCTCGTCCGTAAGATGTATTTCGCTCATACTATCACCCCTCGGTAAGATAATATCAAACTTATATATTTATTGCGATATATTAATAAGGATATATGATTAGTTGGTAATTGTCAACCGCGCCGCCGCAAAAGGGCTTGCTTAAAGAATAATATTTTTTTGTACAATGGAATAGATGAAAAGAAAGGACGAAATAATTTCCATATCGCTTGGCGATATAAAGTATTTTTATAAAGCCGCTTTGCTGGCAACGGAAAAGCAGGACAGCGGTATCGTTTTGACCGAGGGGCAGATACCAGAAGCCACCGTTACGGAATATTATGCCACGCTTGCCAGTATAAAAACATATAAAAACGGCAAGGTGGACGGCGATGTAAAAGTTTCCGACGTACAGACAAACACCGTCGTGCTGCACGAAACCTATAAGGAAGGCGCTTTGGAAGAAACAAAAGAAACGCCAAAACCGTCAGAAGAAAAACATTTGGCAAAGCCTTTCACTTTTACGCGCTCTCTTTTTGAAAGAGTCTTTTATACCGACGGGAAAGAAACAACCCGCCAGGTTTTGGATAAAAACGGAGTAGTTGTAAACTCATCGGGTAAAGCGCTTACGGGCAGCGCGAAGGAATTTTACCCCAACGGAAGTCTTAAACGGGAAGCTTTCTTTAAAAACGGAATGCCCGAAGGCAGTGTAAAAATTTACGATATTGACGGCAGGCTTTCTGCCACGGAAAACTATAAAAACGGCATAAAAGAAGGCATTACAAAAAGATTTAATTTTATACGCGGTATTTTGACGGAAGAACTTCTGCCGTACCAAAACGGCAAGCTCAACGGTAGAAGGCAGGTGCTGGGTGTAAACGGTAAAATTGTGCTGGCGGAAGAATATAAAGACGATATACGCAGCGGCGTTAAAGAAACTTTTTATATGAACGGCAATACGGAAAGCAAAGCCGTATACGACAATAATGTGCTTAACGGGCCAAGAATATTTTTTTACGAAAACGGAAAAGTTTTATATACCGAAACGCTTGTTAACGGAATGATAGAGGGGAAGAGAACAGGCTTCTATCCCGACGGGGCCATATACCTTGAAGAAAATTATAAACACAATCTTTTAGACGGGGAAAGGATTGTTTACGAAGAAAACGGCAAGATAAAACTTAAAGAATTTTATAAGGACGGCGCGCTAACCGCGTCGGGGAAAAACAAATAAACTATCGGAGAATATTATGAGTTCTGAAATTTCGGTCTTCGCGCCTGCAAAAATTAATCTGTTTTTGGAAGTAACGGGCAAACGCCCCAACGGTTATCATAACATAGCCACCCTTTTTGCCAAGTTATCTATCGGCGACGATATTAAAATATCTGCGGAAAAAGCCGACGTAACCACAATTGACCTTAAGGTTAAAGGCCCTTTCGGAGCGGGGTTGAAAGCAGACAAAAGCAATTTGGCCTATAAAGCGGCGGCGGCTTTTTTTGAGCATTTCGGCATAAAAGCGCGCTGCTCCATAAGACTGGAAAAAAATATTCCGATAGGCTCGGGCTTGGGCGGCGGTTCTTCCGACGCGGCGGCCGTTATTATGGCTTTATGCCCGCTGTTTAATATAGAAACAAATTCCAAACGTATGAAAGATTTAGTTAAATTTGCCGCGGGCTTGGGCGCTGATGTGCCGTTTTTCCTTTACCCCGACACGTTTTTTAAGGGAGAAGGCATCGGCGACGAACTTACGCCCGTCAAAAACAATATAACTTCCCCGTATATCGTGGCGGCCTTCCCCGGAGAGCCTTCAAACACGAAGGAAGCCTACGAAAGATTGACGTTAAATGATAACGAAAAAATCTTGACAAACGTCTCCACTCTTAATAAACTTATATATGGTGTTGAAAACGGCAGTCCTCTAAATGAGTGGGGTACTCTTGTTTATAACAAATTAGAGGATTGCGTATTGCCGTACATAAAAAGCGTTACCGAGCTTAAAAAAGAAATGCAAGAGCTTGGGGTGCGCGCTGTGATGATGTCCGGATCAGGGTCGTGCGTGTTCGGTTTGGTTCAAGATAAGGACGCAGCAGAGGGAATCGTAAGAAAGATTAGTACCGGTAAAAGGACTGTTTTTCTCACGCATTTTTGGAGGACTAAAATATGAAGATAACCGAAATCAGGATTCATCTTATGGGGGAAGAACGTCTTAAAGCCTTTGCAAGTGTAACTTTTGACGACTCTTTTGTAGTTAGAAATATGAAGATTGTAGAGGGAACTAAAGGGGTTTTCCTTTGCATGCCTTCAAGAAAATTGCCTGACGGCTCGCACAAAGATATGGTGCACCCGATAAATCAGGAATTCAGAAAGTATTTGGAAGACAATATCCTTAAGGCTTACCAAGAGGAATTGGCCAAAAACCCAAGCGGTGTATCCAAACCTGCGGCAGAATATGCAGACGCGGAACAAGAAGCCGCCTAAAGACAGACCAAATACAATTAAAAGTATCAAATAACGCCATTTTTATTTTTTCCGGGTGGTGTAACGGTAACACACCTCCCTTTGGAGGAGGCTTTCTAGGTTCGAGTCCTAGCCCGGAAGTAATTTAATGACCCTGCTTAACAGCAGGGTTAATTTTTTTACGGGGAGCAGGCAAACTGCTTTGCCTG
>CAZBCE010000010.1:0-9538 GCA_964490555.1 uncultured Elusimicrobium sp.
TAAGATTTTTTTTATGCGGGTTTAGGCGTGAGGCGCAAATAAAAACGGCCCTTGCGGGCCGTTATATAAAAGATAGGAAGGAAGGTTTATTTAAGTTCGTCCTCTTCCAGCTTTCTGCATTCTATGCCGTTCTTGTTAAGGAAGACGACGCCTTCGCAGGAGCGGTCGTAAAGTTCTTTAAAGAAAACTTTTTTTAGGCCCGCCGTTATTATAACTTTGGCGCAGTGTATGCACGGGGAAAGCGTTACATAAAGGTCCGCGCCCTGCGTGGCTATGCCGCTTTTGGCGGCAAATAAAATGGCGTTCTGCTCGGCGTGGAGTTCGTTATCATTGGACCATTGTCCGTGCAGGTCAAAAAAATCGCGCGTTTTTATAAAGTCCGCAAAGGCGGGATATTGCGCGGTAAATTTTTCTTTATAAATCTCCATAAAATGGTCTTCGCAATGGGCTTGCCCGCTTGGCACGCCGTTAAAACCTATACTTATGACGCGGTTATCTTTAACCAGTACCGCGCCTACCTGAAGGCGGCAGCAGGTGGATTGGCCCGCTACAAGCGTAGCCATATTAATAAAGAGTTTATGCTTGTTTTTCACTTGAAGATACCTCTTTGTTTTTAGTTTTAAACTGCGCATTGTAAAGTGTTTTATATGCCCCGTTGCCGTTGTTAAGCAGCTCTTCGTGCGTACCGCTTTCAACTATGCTGCCTTCGTTTATAACTACTATTCTATCCGCATTCTGCACGGTGGAAAGCCTGTGGGCTATAACAAAAACGGTTTTGTTGCGCATAAGGTTTTCTATGGCTTTTTGAACGATAGCTTCGGACTTATTATCCAAAGCGCTGGTGGCTTCGTCCAAGATTACTATAGGCGCGCGCTTAAGGAATGCTCTTGCTATGGCTATGCGCTGCTTTTGCCCGCCAGATAACATTACGCCGCGCTCGCCCGTATCGGTATCCAAACCTTTTTTAAGAGTGCTTATAAAATCGTCAAGATGGGCATTTTTAACGGCTTCTTTAAGGTCTTCCTCAGTAGCGGAGGGATTGCCTATTAAAATGTTTTCGCGTATTGTGCCCGTAAACAGGAAGTTATCCTGAAACACCACCGCTATCTGGCTGCGAAGCGACATTAAATCTATATCGCGTATATCAATGCCGTCAATCTTAATGGAGCCGCTTTTGATATCGTAGAACCTTGGCAGGAGGTTAACAAAAGAAGTTTTGCCGCCGCCCGAGTTGCCCACCAATGCGGTTGTTGTTCCCGCTTTAACGGTAAGGTTAATATCTTTAAGAACAGGCACGTCTTTTTTGTATTCAAAGCAGACGTCGTGGAAGGAAATTTCTTTATTAAGCCCGCTTATTTTTGTTGCTTTGGGAGCGGACTTTATTGACGGGGTAAAGGCAAGAACTTCAAACACGCGCTCTATCGCCAAGAAAGCTTTTTGTATGTCAATAAAACTGTTGCCCATAGTTTTAAGCGGGGTATAAAGCATCAGCAAAGCCGCTATAAAAGAAGCAAAGTTACCGCTGGTAATGGTGCCGTTTAAGATGAGGTGGTTGCCATACCAGATAACGCCTGCTATACCAAAGGAAATTACAACATGCATTAACGGGGAAAGCCAGTTGGTGTGCTTTACCATTTTCATGGACAGGAAAAACAATTCGTCCAAAATGGAATACTGCTTTTTAAGCTGATAATCCTGCAGATTATAAGAGGTAATGGTTTTGTAGCCGCCGCAGGTTTCGTTATAAGAGGTAATTACGTCCGAGCCCGAGGTTACTATTTTAGGCGTAATTTTTTTGATTCTGCGTCTTACGCTTTGCATAGGTATAACCGCTGCGCCAAGCACGACGACGCCGATTATCGTAAGCTGCCAGGAGTTATATAAAAGCACGCCTATCAACCCGATAGAGGAGAAAACCCTTGTAAGAAATAATTTTGTGTTGTTTACAAGGCTGTTGCTGGCTGTGTCCGCGTCGGAATAAAAGCGGTAAACTACGTCGCCGGAATTATGGTTGTCAAAGAAACCCGAATCAAAAGAAAGAAGTTTGGTGTATAGTTTCTTTTTAAGGTCCGTCGTTATTTTGTTGCCAACCCAGCTGTTTAAATAAGTAGAACTGTAGTTAAGTATAGCCTGTACCGCGGTAAAAGCTATTATCAAAAGCGGTATATAACCCGCCCACTGCGCGCTTTTTGCGACGACTACATTATCTACGTAACTCTTTAAAAATAAGGCTACCGTACCGTCCAACGCGCCGACGGGAATGGTAAGCAGAACGCCTATCAGCGTTCTAAACCAGTATGGTTTGATGAGAGGCCACAATTTTTTAGCTAAATCTTTAAGTGTTGTGGGGCTTAGGTCTTTGTTGAATGTATTTTTTTCCATAAATGTATATATATTTTATCAAATAACACCCTTATATGGGCTTTTAAGCAATTATATACAATTAATCTTTATCTTAGGTAAATTTTCCCCGCGCGGTTCTGCCTAAAGTCAGCTTATTTGACTTGCAGCTTTTTTTAAGCTAATATAATCAGGCAGTTCTACGACGTAAAACCGCAAAAAATCCTTTTTTACCGCCTTTTGGCTCAAAATAATGACTTATAAACAACTATCCTCCCACTTTTCTTTTGAAGAGTTAACATTTACAAACCGCAAACTTTTACTTGCGGCAAACAGACGGCAGGCTTTAAGCCATATAGACACACTGGCTTTGCTTGCCAATTATATCCTTGAACCCGCGCGCCTTGCCCTTAATGCCCCGCTTACGGTAACCAGCGCGTACCGCTGCGCGCAGTTAAATGACGCTGTCGGCGGAGCTGCAAAATCCCAGCATCTTTTGGGGCAGGCGGCGGATTTTCTGCCGCAGGGCATTGCCTTAAAAGAAGCTTTTGATATACTGCGCGCGGCAAATTATATCCGTTACGGACAACTTATCTACGAAGGTAAATGGATACATATTTCCCTTGGCGCGCCATTTAGGCCGCTTGCACGCTGCGGGGAAGTTTTGGAAATTTTATGAATATAAAAAATATTTTTATCTGCGCGCTTGCCGCCGCTGCGCTATACTTTGCTTTCAGCGCGAAAATAAAACAGCAGCGCTTGGATGCGGCTTTGGCGCAAAATACCGTTTTGGCGGAAGGCGTAAAAAGACAGTTTATAATAGAGAGAAATAAAATAATTTATAAATACCGCACGGCCTGCGGCGCGGCGGAAACAAAAACATATTTCCTGCCCGCGGAGGGGCGCGTGGAGATAAAAGAAACCCCGCAGGATAAAGCCGAAATAAACGTAAAAAATAAAGGCTTTACCTTTAAGCCTTTTGCCGCGGCCGCTTACGGCGGCGGAGCAAGTTTTGCGCTGGGCGCGCGTTTGTTTTATTATAACCGTTACGGCCTTGGCGCGGCAGTTAATAATGAGGGACTTCCGCTGATTTCCGCCGACAGGCGTGTAGACGATATTTTGCCTTTAGAAAATACTTCCCTTATTTTTTTGGGAGGCTATAAAAAAGCATATTTGGGTGTGGCGGTTTACCTGTAATTTTAAGTAACTGAAACAAAAAAGAACCTCTCGCAAAAGAGGTTCTTTTTTAATTGTAAATCCGATTGTTTTTATTTCTTTCTGTTCTTTTTAAGTTTAGCCGCGAATTCCGCCGAGGATATCATTTCTTCCACTTCGGAAAGAAGAGCCTTTTTGTGTTCGGGCGTTATAACATTATCAAGATTGTAATAATTCCTTAAAGGATTTTTATTATCGGGATTCTTTTTGAAAGTTTTGCAGGTTGCGTTTGCAAAGCCGGAAGTTCCGTAAGCCACGCAGCTTATAACTCCGTTAGCCCATTGTATGGAGGCCGTGTCTTTTGAAAAGTCCTTTCCGTAGGTAAGCGCAAGCATAGGATTGCCCTGCTTGCCGAAGGAGGTAGGCTCGTAGCGGACATAAATATTTTCCTGGTCAAAAGAGCCGCTGATAAGTTCCCTTTCCGTACCGTCGGGCGATGTTATTTTGTGTGTAACAAAAGTCATTGCGGGATAGTTCAAATCTTTAAGAGTTTCAGGCAAATTGTTATTTTTTGACTCGTAATCATTGATATAAAATTTTAATTTTAAAGCGGTATCAAGCAAGGTGTTAATGTATTCCATGCTTTGCGGTTTAAAAGCATCTTCCGAAGACGCAGGCGCAGCGCCCTCTTCCGCTGTTTCGCTTTTTTGAGCGCACGCGCAGACACACACGGTTAATGCAATAAGTAACGGAAGCGCAAGTTTTCTTATCATAGTGTAAATTCCCCCCTAACCAATATATTATAAGGAATTTAGAGCAAAAATTCCAGTAATTAAATTATTTTTTAGAGCTTTCAAGCGTATCGTAAATATCCATATATCCGCTTTGTACGGCGTACATTGCGGGCGTTATGCCCTGTTTGTTCTTTAGTTTCGCAAACGCGCCCTTTTGCAGAAGCGTTTTTACCATTTCTATATTGCCGTCTTTCGCCGGCATAAATATGGCGGTTTCTCCCGCGTTATTTTTATGGTTAATATCCGCGCCCGCGGTTAAAAGTAAATCTATTGTGGGCGTATCTTTTTGCTCCACGGCGTAAAACAGAGCTGTTTTGCCTTTATTATCCGCAGCGTCTATTTTGGCTCCGTTTTGTAAAATAAAGCGCACTATGCTGCGCAGGGATTCTTTGGCCTGGTCCTGCTGCGCGCCTTCAAAAGAACCCATAATAAGCATAAGCGGAGTAAGGCCTTTGTCGTTTTGAATATTAAGGTTTGCGCCTGCGGCCAAAAGCATTTTTGCAACTTCCAGATTGCCTGCCAAAATAGATATGCCT
The DNA here is from genome assembly GCA_964490555.1 of uncultured Elusimicrobium sp. Classification (GTDB taxonomy): domain Bacteria; phylum Elusimicrobiota; class Elusimicrobia; order Elusimicrobiales; family Elusimicrobiaceae; genus Proelusimicrobium. The sequence goes on from CAZBCE010000010.1 coordinate 4,826, forward strand.
ATAGGATAATTTTTGGCGGAAACGTCTTTAGTATCCGGGTTTTGCTTTACGCTGTCTATAAGAAAAGCGATAAGGTCTTTATTGTTTGTTTCAACCGCTTTAGAAAGAGGCGGGATAACGGGCGTAACGTCTATACCCTTTTCCTTTGCGTAGGCGATTAACATTGAAGCCGTGGCAAAATCTTTTTTATCAATGGCGTTGACTAAATCATTATCCTGCCCCACAGAGGTAAGACTGGCCTGCGCGCCCTTTTCCAGCAAGGCTTTTGCTTTTACCGTATCATTGTTTGTAAGAGCCATTTTATAAGGCGTTATATTGCCGAAGCTGGCAAGGCCGACGTCGGGATTATGGCCCATAACTTCGTCAAAGATAGCTTGTTTATTGGCTGCGACGGAGAGGAAAAGCAAGGTTAAATCGCTTGTATCCTTTTTTATATTGTCGTATAAAAACCAATTATTCTGCTTTAAGGATTCTCTGAAGTTGAGAATGTTCTCCGCCGAAGAAAGGGATAAATAAGCGTTAACGTGCATATTGGCGTCCAGCTGTTTTTTGACAAACCCGACATCATTATTTATGACGGCGTTAATCAGCTGAAGCTGTAAGGACGGGTCGGGAGAGAAAGGTTCGGGTGGTACGGCTTTTTTGCAGGAGCAGTCTGTTTGCAGCTCTTCTCCCGCGGGGCATTTTTGTTTGCAGGCTTTGGGATTTGGGACGGCGGCTGTTGCCTGCGGGGTATCTTTTTTGCACGCGCCGAAAGCAAATACCGAAATAATCAATAAGATATATAAAATTTTAGAATTTCTCATATTATCATTCTCCATTGGGAATTCTTAAACATTCTACTTAATTTTTATCTAAATGTGCCATATTCTATAAACTGATATAATATTTATATGGCGGAAAGCTATAAAAAACTTATTGCAGGATATAAAAAATTTAAAAAGAGCCGTTACGGCTTAAGCGCGCCGACGCCTGACGCTAAGCAAAAACCTGACGCTTTGGTTATTTCCTGCTGCGATTCGCGCGTGGTGCCTAATTTTATATTGGGCGCGGCGGCGGGAGAAATATTTTCCGTCCGCAACATAGCAAACCTTGTCCCCCCTTACGACCAAAGGCGTTCTTCCTACCACGGCACAAGTTCCGCGCTGGAGTATGCGGTAAAGTTTTTGGAAGTGGAAAATATAATAATTTTGGGCCATACAAAATGCGGCGGTATAGAAGCTTTGGTAAAGGGCAGGATTAACGATGAAACTGATTTTGTGGGCAAATGGATGGAAATTGCAAAACCCGCGCTGCTTGAAGCGGTAAAAAGTCAAAGTGAAGATTTTGCCGCAACCTGCGCCTGCTGCGAAAAGGAAAGTTTAAAAGTATCTCTTGCTAATCTTAAAACTTTTCCTTTCATACAAGAGGCCGTTAAAAACGGGCGTTTGCAGCTGCACGCAATGCTTTTTGATATTTCCGCCCGCGTTTTAAAGCGCTATAACGAAAGTTCGGGCGGGTTTGAGGAAATAATTTAATCTTATGTATAAACCTATTATTCTGCTGACGATATCCAATATTTTTATGACTTTTGCCTGGTACGGACATTTGCGCCATAAAGATAAAGCGCTTTGGCTTGTTATTCTGGTTAGCTGGCTTATAGCTTTTGTTGAATATTGTTTTCAGGTTCCCGCAAACAGGATAGGGCATACTTATTTCAGCGCGGCGCAGCTTAAAGGTATGCAGGAAATTATTACATTGGTTGTTTTTGCGGGTTTCAGTATTTTATACCTTAAAGAAAATTTGCGCTGGAATCATTATGTCGGTTTTATCTTTTTGGTTATCGCCGCGTTTTTTATATTCAAAAAGTAAATTTATTAAACGGCAGAAAAAGAAAACCCCGTCCTGCTTTTCAAGACGGGGTTTTGCTTTATAAAATATCGGTTTAATTTGATTCTAAGACAAGTTCTATATCTTTACTCAGACTGTTGTGTACCGGGCAGGCTTTAAGCGCGGCAAGATATTTTTGTTTGTCTTTATCTTCTATATGCGGCGGGAAAGTTACCTTTAAGATAATTTTACCGACTCTTCTCGGTTCGGCGTACATTATTTTTTCCGCCTCAACCGAGGCCGAAGATAAATCCTGCCCTTTGGTCTGCGCCATTTTACCCATTATGGTAAGGAAGCAGGCCGCAAGAGAGGACGCAAATAAATCCGTGGGAGAAAAGCAGCGGCCCTTGCCGCCGTTATCGGCAGGCAAATCAGTCATAATTTGCGCGCCCGAAGTTAAATGCTTAAGAGTTGTCTGTCCGTCGCCCGTATAAGTGCATAAAATTTTGGTCATAAAATACCTCTTTATAAAATTTATTTTTTATAAAACTTCTTTGGTAAATTTTCTTAACGCGTCGGAGCAGCTTTTAGCGGGAACTTCGCTTGCGTAGTCGGCTACCGTTTTACCCTTTTCGTCCTGCGCCGAGGTTGTGGCATTTTTATTTAACAGAAAAACAAGCGTTTCCGTCCTGCCCGCTTTGCAGGCCAGCATAAGAGCAGTTTGGCCTTTGGCGTTCTTTTGGTTAACGTCGGCGCCGTGTTCTATTAAAGATTGAATCATTTCGTTAGCGCGGTATTTGCTGTCGCCCGCAAAGGCATTGCCGCTGGCGGCTTCGTGCATGGGATAGCTGCCTTTTTCGTTTACCTGATTAACGTCTGCGCCGTGGTCCAAAAGAAGCTGCACCATTTGCGGATTATTGTTTGATATAGCCGTAAAAAGCGGCGTGGCGGAGGTGGCGTTTTCAGCCGTGTTAGGGTCTGCCCCTAGCGATAAAATTTGTTTTGCTTTTTCTAAACCGTTTGAAGAAACCGCAACCATCAAAGCTTCCGTAAGTTCCTGATTGTTCAATGATTGTAAAGGGCTTTTTGGCAAGGCTGCTGCCGCGGCGGCAGGGTCTGCCGTCGGTGCGGAAGGCTGGGTCGCGCTGGCGGCAATCAAGTCCGCCTGGCGGATTTGTTCTTTTGCCTGCTCAAGCGCGGCGGCGTATTCCGGATTATTTTTGGTTATTTCAGCAACGTCGGCGGAATATTGCGCCATAGCCGCATTGGCTGCTTTAAGCTGTTCAGGCGTCATCGGCTCCGTCTGCGCGGACTGTTGGAAAGAATTTTGTACGGGGGACGGGCCGAAAGATATATTTTGCTGCGGATTTTTATTTGCTTTTAACGATGACGTTTGCGAGGCAAACTTCATCCCGAGCATAAAAATATTGGGCGTGCCGTTTTTATCTTTACCCGTGATATAGATGATGCCGAAAAAAATTACGGCTATAGAAATTGCCAAAACAGCCTTTATAAATTTAACCATAGAAAACCCCTTTGCTTAAACGATAAAACCATTGTATCAAATTCTTTTTAAATTTAACGCGTTTCTTTATATCGGATTTTTGTTGATGGGATGCCCTCTTTTTAAGTACAATATATGTAATTTACATTTATTTAAGGAAAGGTTATGCAAAACAACATAAAAATGCAGGATAATTACTGCAAGATAGTAGCAACCGTAGGCCCTATTAAAGGAAGAGAAGATATTATAGAAAAACTTTACCTTGCGGGCGCGCGTGTTTTTAGAATGAACTTAAGTCACGCCTCGGTAGCGGAGCATGCCCAGAAGGTGGGTATTATAAGAGATTTGGAAAAAAAGTATAACTGTTCTTTAGGCGTTATGTTTGACCTGCAGGGGCCAAAACTCCGCGTCGGCGTATTTAAAAATGACGGAGTAATGCTTAAAGACGGACAGACTTTTAAACTTGATTTAAACCCCCAGCCAGGCGACGAAAACCGCGTCTGCCTGCCGCATAAAGAAATTTTTAGCGCCATAAGCGCTGGCAAAACCCTTCTTTTTAACGACGGTCTTATAAGAGTTAAGGTGGAGGAAGTTACATCCGACACAATTACCTCCACGGTAATTAACGGCGGTTTTCTTTCCAATCATAAAGGCGTAAACGTGCCTGATGTTTCTTTGCCTATTTCCGCCCTTACGGAAATTGACATTGCCAACCTTAAAGAAGCCGATAAACTTGATATTGACTGGTTTGCCCTTTCCTTCGTTCAAAAGCCCGAAGACGTATTATTTGCAAAAAGCCTTATTAAATCAAAAGCGGGCATAATTTCTAAAATAGAAAAACCCAGCGCCATAGAACATTTGGAAAAAATTGTTGAATATTCCGACGTGGTTATGGTCGCCCGCGGCGATTTGGGCGTGGAACTGAGCACCGAAAAGGTGCCTGTAATGCAGCGCAGAATTATTTCCTCCTGCCGCAGAGCGGGTAAGCCCGTTATCGTAGCGACGCAGATGTTGGAATCTATGATAAACAATGTAAGCCCGACAAGAGCCGAAGCTTCCGACGTTGCCACCGCAGTTTACGAAGGCGCCGACGCCGTAATGCTTTCCGCCGAAACCGCAAACGGCAAGCACCCCGTTGAGGCCGTTGCCACAATGTCGCGCATTATCCAAAACGTTCAGCAGGACGAACTTTTTGCCGAAAATATGGCTTTAAGCGTGAGCGCACAGGAACCTATGGTTGCAGATGTTTCTTACGCTATCACGGCGGCAGCCAGCGATACCGCTAATTTTATAGGTACGGCCGACGTAATTGTTAACTTTACGGATTCGGGCGTTACCACTTTAAGAACAGCAAAACAAAGACCCTGCCACCCTATCTTATCTCTTACCCCCCATATAGA
>CAZBCE010000010.1:9638-30544 GCA_964490555.1 uncultured Elusimicrobium sp.
GAACAGCAAAACAAAGACCCTGCCACCCTATCTTATCTCTTACCCCCCATATAGACGTTGCCCGTAAAATGGCCGTGGTTTGGGGCGTAAAGGCGCAGGTGGTAAAGGATTTACAGCATTTTGAAGATATAGAGCGCGAAGTTAAATCCGCAATGCAGTCGCTGGGTTTGGCGCAGGAAGGCGCAAAGGTTGTAGTAACCGCAGGCATTCCTTTCGGCGCGGCAGGCGACACAAATCTTATGTACGTTATTACTCTGTAAAATGCTTTAAATAAGTTTTTAAAAACCCGCAGACTAAACGCCTGCGGGTTTTTTATATGGGCCTTTGGGGTGTTTGCTGCTGGGCCTAAAAACCCTTGTAGATATAAGGCATCTGTGATAGAATTCAAAGTAGGAGGGGTGTAATCTTCCGCCGATTTTTTTATGATAAAGCCGTAAATGATTTTAAATTTTTACCAAATTGTGTGACGGAGAATATATTTTTTAAAAAACATAAATATGAAATCAAACTACCTGCGATGCATAAACAAAAAAGTTTTACCTTTATCACTTGCAGCACTAATGATGTTAAATATTACGGGAGAAGTTTTTGCCCAGTCGGTCAGCCTTGAAGAATTAAAACGGGAACATTCGGACAGATTAGCCTCAGTCCTTGAAGAAAAATGGCAGGAACAGGAATATGCGATGCGCGACACTATTCCCCCCTACAATCCCGCCGAGATGATTGGAACCAGAGAGTATTTTAATAAATACGGCGACAGATTTTATGATATTTCCTTAAAAAACCCCAATATCCGCCGCGCAGAAGAAATTTCCTATATAATTTGGGCAAGAGCGTTTACCACGCCCAAAGGCGCCGCGCAGGCAGCGCGGTTTTACGGCAAAAAACAGAAGAATGAGGCCGGTGTTTCCCAAAGTTATAAAGCAACGGGCGTGCCTTTTCTTGCTTACAGCGATTTACCTGCAGCTTTTTCTTCAGAAGAATTCTCCGCCGAATACAAAAAAAATCTTAACGAACAATATCAAAAATCCGTAGCCAAAATAAACAAACACAAAGAACAGGAAGCAAAATCCCTTGAAGTGCTTGCGGAAAGCTATATTAAATTAGGTAAATATGAAGAAGCGGCAATACAAAAGTGGCAAGAGGAATCTTTATCCGCCCTTTCCGACTGGCAAAGCGGCTCCGTGGAGAAAATAAACGCCGAATATAAAAAGCAGATTGCCGCAACCCCCGCCAGATTTAAGTCGTATATGAATGACTATAAAAAAGCCGATAAAGAAAATTATGCAAAAAACTTTGCAACTTTAAAAAAACTCGGCAACGAACTTATCAGCCTTTATAATAAAGACCCCCAGCACCTGCTGCCTTATATCATTTCTGTTACGCCTATGCTGCTTGTGGCGCGCTGTGAGGGCCAAAAGATTTTCAGCGACAGGGTTGAAGAACAATTGCTTGCCATTTACCTTGATATTATAAACAAGGAAGGCGACAGCTGCGAAAAATACGGTTATTGCGACGAAAAACTTAACGCCGTTATGGGCGTGGGCATTTTGGGAAGATATCAAGATGAGGCTATGGCTGTGGAAGGCCTTATAGAAAGGACAGTAAATAATCCCCGCGCGGCGGAAATTCTTATGGCGGGCGTAAGCGCGATTTTGATGACTAAACAATATCAGCCTTTGGCGGTTTTGTTCAGGAATATGGGCGCAAAAGAAAAAGATACAGACGCTACCGACTGGTTAAGCTTTACCGCGCCGGTTAATTATTTTGCCACAATCCGCGGCAAGTATCTGGGCGAAGTTACCAAAAATTATCAGTATGCTCTCCCCTCGGGCGTTATCAAAAACGCATGGACGGACGTCGCTTTAATTTTAGCGGCCGAAGGCAGTGAGCAAAGCCTTAAACTGTTACGAGATTTTGGCATACAAAAATGTTACGTTACCAAAAAAGAAACAAATTTAAATAAAGAATACAGCCTGGCCTGCAATGGCATTAAGCCTTTCCTTGTCGGCGCATTGTTAAGCGGCAAAAGCGGGGCCGAAAACTATACTATACCCTTTGAAAGGGCGGGAACCTCTTATTTTACCGATAACGGCAGAGTTGCAGATATAAGCGCGCAGCAGGCGTCGGCCTCGGCAAGCAGGGCAAAAACGCTTGAGCGTAATTTTACGGAATACGCCGCAGCGGAAAATATTTCCAAACAGGCGCTTGTCGCAAGGGCGCTGATTAACTACGGCATGGGCGACCTTGACGCAAAAAGCGAAGAATCTTTAGATAAAGAACTCTACAAAACTTTCGGCGGAGAGATAGCGCCCAAAACTCTCGGCGATTACGCCGTAATTGACAATAAAAGATTAAGCACAAAGGAAAGCAGACAGAACAGGACAGCTATAGTTAAAGGCATAACCCAGATAGGCGATGTGGCTTTTGCCGTTTGGTGTTTATGGGATATGTCCCTGCTGGCTATTAAAGGGCTGTCGGCCGCGGCAAAGGGCGCTTCCGTCGGCGTTAAACTGTTTAAAGGCATAAGCATAGCCCGCTATGGTACGGAATTGCAAAGAATAGCTTATCTTCGCGGTAACATAGCCGCCTATAGAAGCCTTAAGGCGGGTAAATTGGCCGCGGCAAGGTTCACTGCAAAATTTAAAAACGCTTTAGAACCCGTTGTTCTGGGCCAGCGCAGTCTTTATACTTCCGCGCCTCTTCCCGCAGCCGCGCTTGCCGCCGCGCCCAAGAGCACGGTTGTAGTTTCGCTTGAAAATACGGCTTTTAACGCAGCAAAAGGAACTTTTGCCGTTAATACGGCTAAAGCTTACGCGGAATCATACGGACAGACAAACAGGGTTTTGGACCTTCAGAGAGTTAAGAAAATTATAAAAGAATCCGAAGTAAGAGCCTATGAAGCGCAGTCCAAACACAGTTTAAATAAAGTTGTGCCGTACAGAAAATATTTTGAAAACGCTTTTAACCATAAACTTGATATGATGAAAAGCAAGTTTTCCCGCGAAGATATTATGGCGGGCAAAGCCTGGGCTTATGTTGCGGGCGGAGATAAAACCGTTAAATTTAATAAGGAATTTGCCACGCTTACCGCGCAGAAAAATGTTATTTCCTTTATATCGGCAAGAAATCCTGACGCGCCCGTCAACCTTAAGAATATGGAACTTTTCCTTGATGACGGCTCCCACCTTGCCGCGCCGCTGCCCATAGAGATGGGCGTGGAAGGCAAAATACCCGGCATTAAAACGGACGATTTAAGCCGTCTTCTTTTACAGAAGAAAGACGACGGAAGTTACTGGCTTAAATTTGTTGACGGGGAAAATAAACTTATAGACCCGAACTTCTTTAAGATAGGCGTAGAACAGGCCAGTATGCCTGCGCTTATAAAAGCGGCGACGGAAACAACTTTGGAAGGGCCGCTGAATCTTAAATTTATGCCTTTGGAAAACGGAGTAAAAAACTTCTTTACCGTAAAAGCGCCTAACTTTTTTAAATCAAAAAGCGCTTTATGGGGCGGCAAAGGTATGATTTATACAAGGTATGGCTCGGGCGCGCTTAAAGAAACGGGCATAACCCTGCAAACTTCCCGCAAATACGACGGCGTGCAGGCCGTGCTTGAAGAGAACGGGCTTTTAAATATCTACACAAAAGACCAAATGCTTTTAAAGCGGTCTTACGGTTTTTCTTTACCCAAAAACCAACTTGGCAATTTGGTTGCGCTTTCGCCTAAAATACAATTTTCTGAACCGCTCAGGTTTTCCTTAACGGGCGCAAAGCAAAAAATTAACGCGCTTTTCTTTGTAAACGCAATCAGCTTAAGTGCGGCCTCAACGGGATTGGTGGGACACCTTAACGCGAACTTCAGAAAAGAAGACGGCACGGGCATAACGGACAGCCAGGTCTTTCAAATATCCGTAATTTTGCCTTATGCGCCTTCTATCTTCTCTCCCGTTATATACCCTTTTGTCAAGAGATTCGGTTCAATTAACGTGCTTAAAGCGAGTATGATGACTTCTCTTGCGGCGGTTTCTTTCCCCATACTCTTCGGCTATTCCGGTTTTGGAAATATTGAGCCTAACAAGCCTGATAATCCCCCCTTATGGCCTTTGTTCATTTCCGCGGGCCTGATAGGTGTGTCGGCTTCCTTAACAAGGTCTTCTTTCAACCCGCTTATGAACGCCGTGGGCGGCGGCGGGAACCTGCTTAAATCTATGGCGTTTAAGAACGTAAGTTCTTTTGCAATGGTGGTGCCTCCCGTCGCAATGATGATTTTTGGAACAAAAGAGGCTAAAAAACAGGACGGTTCAATTAAAACAGACTCCGAGGGTAATCCGATAAAAATACCTAAAACGGATTTTTCTCTCTCTTATCCCGTCCTTGCAAGCCTTGTTTTAGGCTCGCTTGTTGCTTTGCAGGGCGTAAGATTAAGCAGTTCCATAGGCAAAGTGGAAGGGTTTAAGTTTTCGGAAGGCTTTAAAGGCCTTCAAACTACTTCTGTAGGCGCCAAGCTTCCTTCAATCAGCAAGGGTTTGGATAAATTTTATGCCCCCGCTCTCGGTTTGTGGAAGGAAACAAAACTCTCCATGGGTTCTGTTATTAAAAAGGAAACGCTGCCGATAATAGCGGGGTCCACATTGGTATTAGGCGCGGAGGCTTCACTCTTTAACTCATACGGTATGAGTGAGGCAAATAATAATGTCGCGGGCGATTTTTCCAAATCCAACGATATCGGTATGATGCTGCTCGGCGGCAGCGCGGCGGGTATTGCAGGATATTCCTTGTTTAAAAACAAAGGGATACTTAATTTATTCAACGCTAAAAATCATCCTTTAGTGTACAAAGGTCTTTTTGGCGCCTCCTCTGTTTTGGGTGTGGCGGGAATAGGCGCAACAGGTTATTACGGTTACGATTTGTTCTTTAAAGAAAATAAATCCGGCCCTAAGGAAAATCCTTTAGTTCCTTTCTGGGCTACAACCTTTGCGGCGCTTGCTCCTTTCTTTGTAAGATTTAAAGCTAAACCGCTGCTTAAACTTGTCGGCGGGGAAAATAACCCCATGGCTTATAAAAGGCTGCTTACCGGCTCCATACTGGCTGCGGGTACGGGCGGATATATCCTTGCCAATCAGGATTCTCCGCTTGAGTTTTATGCAGGCCTTGCGCTTACCAGCATAGGTTTTGCCAATACTACAAACACCTTTTTAAAAATAGGCAGATATAACATAGGCAGCGCTTTCCCCAGAGGTTCTAAAATAGCCTCAAATCTTAAGACTAATCTGGATGTTGTATACCCCGGCGTTCACGTCGGTATGGCTTTTATTCCGCAGGTATACAGCTCTTTCGCCACGCGTAAAGTTGAAAGCCTTAAGATTGATAACGACGAGCAGAAGAGCAAGGCAAAGCGGGCTTCCCTGCAGGAATACCTGTGGATACCTATGGCTTCCCTCGGCACGGGCGGATTGTTTGCGCTTAAGGGTATGGGCATTCTGCCTGCTTTTAAACGTTTTCCCTCAGGCGTTATAGGCACATCTAAGCTGCTTTTGGGCGGAGAAAATATTTTTAATCCCGCTCCGATAATCGCGCCCGTCGGGAATGATTTTAACGGGGAATTTAAAAACTTTCAACCGTCATACTTCGGTACCGAGGGATATTTAAGCAAACCGCTTATATCAACCGACTTAAAGCTGCGTCCCGCGGCGAGATACTTTAAACTGTCGGATAAAACCGATTTTAAACTTTCTCTTCCCCCTCTTAACGGGCAAACCTCCCAAGAACAGCCCGCACAAGGCGACTGAAAAGTAAAAAGTTTTTAAGTTTTAACCCGCGCGTTTTTTTATTATAACGCGCGGTTTTTTGCGGCGGTTTTTTTGTGTAGGCCGTAAGGCCCAACAATTTATAGGCCTAAAAACCCTTGCCCCGATAGGCAAGGTGTGCTAGAATTCTAATGTATACTATTTCCCGAGGTGCGCGCTATGACGAAAATTTTCCTTTTTTTAAACCGTAAAGCTTTGCCGCTTATTTTGGCGGCTGTTATGCTTTTTGATTTTTCCGCTTTAAGCTTTGCCCAGACTTTGCCAAAAGAGCAGAAGAGAAATTATTTATTATTACCCCAGCAGGAGAGCGAAAAGAAAGTTAATTATGTGCTGCAAAATAAATATCAGCAGCAAACTTTCGGCCTGCCCGATTTTGAGGAATACATAAGGAATACAGGCAATGCGATTGAACGCGCCAAAGAAATAAGAGATGTATTTAAATCGGCTTCTTCTTCCCAAGAGCCTGCCGCCGCGGACCATTTATCCTCCTCCGCTTTAAATAAGCAGGATTTTACGGCGCAGTATAAAGCCGCTATCGGCAAAGAATATCAAAAGGGATTAAAAGCTATTTCCGCGGAAAAACAAAAAGCGCTGCTTAAACTGCAAACTTCTCAAACCTCTCCGGAAGAACTTTCCGCCCAGCAGTCGGCCTTGGATTTATGGGAAAAAGAAAATATTTTAGCTTTGGGTAAATGGCAGTCCGACTCTGTTAAATCAAGCTCGGCCCGCTATTCCGTTTATTTAAAAAATTATAATGCTTACGTTCAGGAACAAAATAAAAACCGTGAGGAAGAACTTGAGCATTATATCCTGTCAATTACGCAGGAACTTATGGCGATATACAAAAAATATCCGTCTGTTCAAGCGGTTAAACATTACCTTTTGGAAGTTTCCCCCACTATTCTTTTGCTTAAAAAAGACGGCAAAGATTTCTTTACCGCCGCCGATAAAGCTATTTTAAAGAAATTATATTTAAACGAAATAAAAAACAGCGACAGCTGCGACCTTGTGGTAAAAAGCAGAAAGACCACTTGGACTACCGTAAATTCCCCTACTGTCGGCACCGTCGGCGTTCCCTCCACTCATACCGAACGCGGCCTGCGCTCTAAAGAGGGCTGTGATATTGTTTTTACCTCGCTTACGGGCCTCGGCCTTATAGGCGAAGGCAGTGAAGATGCGCAAGCCGTAACCAATTTTATGGAAAAGAACGCCCAAACCACCATTGCCGTACCTTCTATGCTGGCGGGCGCGTCCGCCTTGATGGCGATGGGCGAATACGGCCCGTTAAGAGGTTTTGTGGCAAGCAGCATATCAAAAGAAAACAGCGGGCAGACCTCATTTCCCTCCCTAAGCGATTTGGTTGATATTATCGCCTATAACAGAAATTATTTGGGAGAAGTTTCAAAATATACGCAGTACCCTCTGCCCGACGGAGCAATGGGTAACGGCTGGGAAGATTTGGCCTATCTTTTACTTGAAGACAATACAAAAGAAAGCCGCGAAATTTTAACAAGTTTTGCCATAAACTGCACGGTTTTCCCCGGCGACTTTTTGGTTGACGACAGTATGTCCTGCAACGGGATAAGGCCTTTCCTGCTCGGCACCGTGCTTGGCAGCCGCGATATGGCGGATAATTACCAGCCGCAAAACTCCTGGACGGAAGCGCGCCAGTATTTTATATCCACGGGGCAGGTGATTACCCAGAGCGACGAACAGATGGCAAGAGCAAGAAGAAATAACCTCTGGGCCAAAAGCGTTTTTAATAACTACGCCAAAAAGCAGGGCGTGGGCAAGGGCGCGGTTATAGCAAGATGGCTTTATAAGTCCGACATGGGCGATGTTGACACCCCCACAAAGCAGAATATTGACGCTAAAATTTACAAAAAATACGGCTCTGAACTGGGCCGCAATGCCGCCACCGCAATAGCTTTTTACAAAAAGGGCGATTCCGTTTACAACTCTAAAGACAATACAAGGCATGTTGTCAAAGCCGCTAAAGCCTTGGCCACCATCGGCGATATCGCTTTGCTTATTTGGGGCGTAAAAGACATAAGCAAAGGTATAAAAATAGTAAGAAGCATGCACCGTGCCGTAAAAATGGCCCGCGCAGGAGCAACCGTTGCGCAAAGGGCTGTTATGCTTCGCCAAATGGGTACGGCTAAAAATCTTATAAGCATGCGCCGCTTTGCCAGAAACTTCTCCGCAGGCGCACGTATGGCTACGGGCGTAAGAATGCCCGCCGTAAGTATGGATTCTTTTGTAACAGGTATGCCAAAACCCGTGTTGCAGCTTGCTTCCCTGCCCAAATATAAAGCGCCTGTTGTGGCGGCGCAGCTGACTTCCAAAACAGCTTTGGGCGCGGCTTTACTGCCTGCAAAAAGGAAGTATCAGGAAATTTATCTTTCCGTCAAAGGTAAAGACCCCTTTGCCATTCCTCTGCCTACCGCCAGCAAAACTTTGGAAGGTTCAAAATTGGTTGACGCGGCGGGTAATACGCATCATTATTCTAAATTTGAGCTGCGCAAAGACGGCTTGCTGGAAGTAGACGGCGTTTTGCAGGATACATATAAAGTGCAAATGCCGATAAATGATTTGGACTTTTTTATGGCGCGCATCAAAAATCAGGGTTTTTACGAGTATCTCTATTTTGACGCCACATTAAACGACGTCGCATCAAAAACAAAATATATACAAAAGTTCAAAACGATGCTGCCTTCTTTTATGAAGCCAAAAAACGTGGGTAATTCTCCCATTTCTCTTGAACTTTACGACCCTATGGGCCGCCCTATGAGAGCCTTTGTAAGAGTGGATAATACCTACGGCAGATATTCCGATTTTGCCGCGACAAGAAGGCTTACTTTAAGAGGAAGAAATTTATTCTCGGGCGAAAAACCAGTAGATTTAAGCCTTTCTCTTTCCAAGGCGGAATTTACAAAGCTGGCGCAAAAAGAAATAAACTTTGCCAGATTGCCGGAATTTAATTTGGTCTACACAAAAACAAAACCCGTCAATCCCGCTTCTCTTACGGAGGCAGGCTCCGCCCTTAACCAGGCCAGACTTTACGCCGCCAACGGCAAGCCCGTTGAGTACAGCAATTTGGGCTTTAATAAAGAAGGCTTTTTAGTGGTTGACGGAGAAGTGCAGAAAGTTTTTAAAGCGAATATGCAGGAAAAAGAATTTGCTTCTTTTGTAGCCTCAGCCCGCAAACAGGGCTATATGGATAATATAGAAATTAAGCTTGCCGTTCCTGGGGCAAAAAGAAGTTTTAAAGATTGGAGCGCAAGCACTTTAACGTCTAAAGAAAAACTTTTTGACATAAGCATACCCGTCTTTGATAATTTGGGCAATCCGATGAATGTTACGGCTAAAATGGATTCTAAATTTGACTTACACAAGGCTTTTGACTGGGTAAACGGCATTACTTTTCGTGGCGGCAGGTTTGTGTCGCAAGACGGCAACTTGATTAATGTTAATATATCGCTGCCTAAAAACCAAATGCTTACAATGGCAAAGAAAGGCGTTGACTTTACCAAAATGCCTCCTTTGGATATTTACTATACCAAAAGCAAAATGGGGCCTTTATATTTAAATATGGCTTTAAGCTTCTCGGCGGCGTCATCGGGTTTGTACTTCCCCCTTACAAGAGACCCTTATAAAGACCATGTTTCAAACTGGCAGGTTTCCCTTATTACCATAGGCTTGCCTTACGGCTTTTCCCTTTTGTCGCCTTTTGCTTCCGGCGTTGTAAGCAAATTCGGCGCGGCCAAGACGCAAATGTTCGCCTTAACTATGGCGGCGGGCGGCTTGGGCATTGCAGCAGTTGCGGGCTATAAAGGCAGCGCGACTTTGCTTAAAGACGACAACGGCAATATTATTTACGACGAAAAAGGCGCCCCTAAAGTACGCGCCTCCAGTGAAGCTTTACCGCTTTGGCCGCTTTACACGGCCGCCGCGGTTACGGGCTTTGCTTCCGCTTTGGGCAGGTCAAGCTTAAGCGTATTAAACAAACAGCTTGAAATTAAAAACTCCATGTTAAAAGGTATGGCTATGAAGAACATAGGCGGCCTTGCCATGGTTATTCCGCCTGCCGCAATATCGCTTATGGGCGGAGAAACGGACTTTTCCGCCGCGTACCCCGTTTTGGCGGGCGTTTCAATGTTCACGGTGGGCTGGATGAAGTTCAGCAAATACGCCAATAATATTAACAAAGTCCCCGGTTATACTTACAGCTTTATGGAAGGCCTCAGGGGCTACAAAATTATGGGCAATACCAGCGTGCTGCCTTATGTGGGCGCGTTTACGATGTATTCAGGTTTTGAAGGACAGGCTTTATTTAAAACCGCAGCGGGTATGAGTAAAGAAAATGTGGGCGGCATAAAGTTTTCCGACAGGCCTTCCGCCCAAAAGAACCTTGTTGCTTTTGCTTCGGGCGCGGCGATAGCCATTGTCCCTGCGATAACAAGATGGTTCCCGCCTAAGAATATCAGAAACTTCTCCCCCCATATTTTGGGCGCGGTCGCTTCTTCCGCCACGGGCGGTTTGCTTATGGCTACGCAGGAAGACCCCACCTCCCCCTTAAATTGGGTTGGCGCGGGCTTGGTAGGCTTTGGCACGGCGAATATGTATATATTCCTGCAAAAATCCATGCTTAACAGACTTGCCAAAAATTACGAACTTAACCCGCAGAAGTTTTACAGCGTTAAGAACGGCGAGAGAATTTTTAAATCTTATAAGCAGGTGGAAACCGAAGCCCTTACCGCGTATACCACGGCTAACCTTGGGCTTGCCTTGGGCCAGCAGGCGTCTTCCGCCTATGCCGACCACAGGGTAGAGGCTTACGGCGATTCCCAGTGGGACGCAAACAGACGCTCTATGTGGATACCGGGAGCAATGTTGGCGGCGGGTACGGCAATAGCTTTCCGCGCAAAAATTGTAACCTTGCCAAAACTTACAAAACTGCCTAAGTTTACAATGCCCAAACTTAACCTTGCTTTGCCCACGCTGCCCACAGGCGCTTTCGGCTTGCCTTACGCGGCTTACCTTGCGGGGCAGATAAGCGAGGGTAATTACCCCGTAAAAAGCCAGTTAAGCGCGCCCGCGATAAGTTTACCGCAGATTAAGCTTAATGCTCTGCCGAATATGGAGAAGCTTGAGATAACCGCGCCTCCTTCTGACGCGCCTGCAATAACTCCGCTGCCGCAGCAGGAACAGCAGAAATAAGTTTTAAACATATCACTTACATTAAGGCCCGTTTACGACGACGGGCCTTAATCATTTAATTGCTAAAGCTCTAAATAAGCGGTAGAATTTAATATATGCCGAAAATAAAATAAAGTAAAAAGAACAGGCATAAAAAAAGTTGAGAATATAAATGACGAAAGGAAATATAAGAGGGATTGTAAGAAGTAAAAATTTTGCTTTTTTTATAGTCGTTATGGGCAGCTTTATGTCCGCGCTGGACGCAAGCGTGGTTAATATCGCTTTGCCGTCTATGTCCAAATATTTCGGCGCGGGCCTTACGCATATACAATGGGTTATAACAATTTACGGGCTTGGCATTGTAAGCCTTTTGCCCGCCGTAAGCAAACTGGGCAACAGGCTCGGGCAGAACAGGGTGTACGCTTTGGGTTATATTCTTTTTGGCGCAGGGTCTTTATTTTGCGCGCTTTCGCAGACTTTGGAATGCGTAATAATTTCCCGCTTTGTGCAGGCCATCGGCGCGGCTATGATGTTTGCTTTGGCGCAAGGCGTTATAGCCAGTATTTTTACGGGCGTTAAAAGGGGCCAGAGCCTTGGTATGATAGGCTCGTGCGTTGCGCTTGGCAGTATAACGGGGCCTTCTCTGGGCGGTATTTTGCTGGATACTTTAGGCTGGCAATCCATATTTTATATTAACCTGCCTATCGCGTTTTTGGGCGCGGCAGGGTCTTATTATTCTCTGCCTAAGATAAGACGTAAAAAACTGGGCAGGATTAATTTGACCGCGCTTTTATTTTTTATTATCGCCAGCGTAAGTTTTATAACGGGTTTATCCCTTGCGGAAAACGCAGGCTGGGCCAGCCCTCATATTTTGGCGTTGCTCGGCGCGGCGGTTTTGTTCGGCGCGCTTTTGTATAATTACGAAAAAACCTCTAAAGCTCCTCTTATAAACCTTAACCTTTACGCCACAAATAAAGTGTTTGCTTACGGCAACGCCGCTATGATGATGGTATTTATCGCGGGCAGTATTAACGCCATTTTAATACCGTTTTATTTGCAGGATATTTACGGTTTAAGCGCGTTTAAGACGGGTATGCTGATATTGTTCTTTTCCGTTTCTTTGGTTATTACCGCGCCTTTAAGCGGCAGACTTTCGGCCAAAACAAACAGCAGCCGCGCTTTTACCGTCGGCGGGCTTGCGCTTACAATAACGGGTATGCTTTGGTATATGACTTTGGGGCCCGAATATCATCAGTATAAAATAATTTTGGGGCAGCTTATTTTGGGGATAGGAAACGGTATGTTTCAGTCGCCCAATAACAACACTGTTATGAGCGCCGTTCCGAGAAAACTTTATAACGACGTAAGCGGTCTTAACGCGCTTTCCAGAAACATAGGCATATCGGCGGGCGTTTGCCTGACGGTTAATATTTTTACTTCCCTGCAAAAGTATTTTGAACACGGCGGCGCGGGGCACGCTGTTGCATTTAGTTCCGCCTATCACCTTACGCTGGTATTTGGAATAATAACGGCC
The DNA here is from genome assembly GCA_964490555.1 of uncultured Elusimicrobium sp. GTDB lineage: Bacteria > Elusimicrobiota > Elusimicrobia > Elusimicrobiales > Elusimicrobiaceae > Proelusimicrobium. The sequence continues at coordinate 22,182 of CAZBCE010000010.1, forward strand.
CTTTGCGCTATGGTACTTTCATACCTTGGCAAAGAGCCGAAATTAATTAAAAACTACGCGGATTTAAAAAGTTAAGCCTGTTCCTCAACTTCTTTTTCTTCTTGTTTGTCGGCAAGGCCTGCGCGTTTTGCCTGACGTTTTGCCGTCATCAAAACGGGAATGCCGATAGAGAAGAAGATTACCGCCATAAATAAATATTTAAGGTTGGCCGCGTATATCAGCCATAAGGAATAAATAACGCCTAAAACGGAAGTTATTATTGCTTTGCCGCGCGGTACTCCAAAGCCGCGGGGGAAGCGTTTTTTAGACGATATTTTGCACAGGAACATTGCCGTTACCAAATAAACGGGCAGTATCATAACGGCGGTTATGCTGAGCATTGTGTTCCACGCGTCGGCGGAGTAAAAAGCTATAAGCAGGGCAAGCTGCATTGCAAGAGTGGTTGTTAAGACGGAAAAGATAGGCGTGCCGTGTTCGTTTTCTTTGGCAAACTGCTTGGGGAATGTTCCCCCCTTTGCCGCGGTAAAAGGAACCTCGCTTGCGATAATTACCCACGAGAGCCAGGAAAATAAGACGGAAACTATAAGACCCAAAGTCATCAAAAGTCCGCCCGCGGGCCCTATAACGCGCGCAAGAACGCCGGCGGTGGAGGGATTGCTGAAGCCGGCTATTTCGTCCCTGGAGATAATGCCGAAAGGCACTATTGAAATAAGCATATAGCAGCACAGCGCCATTGTAAAGCCGATTATTGTGGCCTTTGCAACGTCGGACTGCTTTTTGGCGCGGTCGGAAAGTACAACAGCCGCTTCTATGCCGATAAACGCCCAAAGCGTTACAAGCATTGTGCTTTTTATCTGTCCCAAAAGGCTGACGGCATTAAAATTTGAAAAGGTTAAATTATCAAATAAAGCTGTTTTTAAAATGTCAAACCTAAAGGCCGCTATTGTTATTAAGATGAACAGAGCTAAAGGGATAAGTTTAAAAATAGTACCTACCAGATTGACGGAAGCCGCCGCTTTGATGCCTTTTGATATTAACAGAAAAAAGGACCAGATAATTACCGTGGAAAGTAAAAACGAATTTAAATTATTGCCGCCTTTAAAGTGCGGGGCAAAAAAGTAGTTTAAAGATTCCATTAAGATGACGGCAAGGCCCGTGTTGGCAAACACGTTGGAAAGCCAATATCCCCAGCCCACAAAAAAGCCCGCTGAACGCCCAAAACCTTCCTGCGCGTAGGAATAAATGCCCGAAGTCATATTAGGTTTTATAGTGGAAAGAAGTCGGAAGGTTTCCGCCACAAAGTACATACCGATACCCGTTATAATCCAAGCTATAACGATTGCGTCCACGGACGCGCCCGCCGCCATATTTTGCGGCAGGGAAAATACTCCCGAACCCATCATGGAACTTACTACAACGCCCACCAGACCGAAGAGGCCCAGCTTTGCTGCTACACTTGCGGTTTTATTCATTTTTTACGTTTACACCTTCCGAGTTTTTGAAATAAGCGACAATTAAAATTCTACTAAATTGTGAAAGTAAATATATAAAGTATTTGACCCTGTTTTTGCGCCTGTTTCGGCGCGCTTTTTTTGCGCGGCGGAAAAAGAAATATTATAATGTGCCTATGGATAAAACTTTACACGTTAAACACGACGAATGGGCCGTGCCCGCCAAAAAAACAAAAGCCCGCACAAGAATAAAACGCGCAAGAACAAAAGCTAAAAGGCAGCTTGCCAAAAAGATACTGCGCAAAGATTTGTAAATAATAAAGCGATAAAAAACAGGGCCGCTTCCCAAAAGGAAACGGCCCTTTGCCTGTAAAGGAAAACCGTAGATTGCGCTAGATTTCCCTTTTTAAAACGCTTCTTACTATTCCTTCTATTTTTAAAGAGTCTTTATCGGCCACTATCGGCGCGTAGGCGGTGTTATCGGATACCAAAAGCACATTGCCCTGCGTGTCTTTTACAAAACGCTTTACCAGCGTTTCGCCGTTATTGGAGCAGACTATAACGTCCCTTTCGCGCGGGGTATTATTCTTTTCCACTATCAGCCAGTCTTTGGGGTGGATAAGTTCCGTCATGGAATCGCCCTTAGCCTCCACCATAAAACCTTTGCACGCGGGAAAGCTGAGCATAGACGGGTCCACGGGGACGACGCGGGAGGGGTTGCCGTCAAGCAAGGTGCCTGCGGGGCCGCATTTTGCCATACCGTAAAGCGGAAGGTAGGCTACGCTTTTTTCCTCTTCGTCTTTTATAAAATATTGCTGCGGATTAACCGCGCTTCTTGTTATGCAGCCTTTCTTTTCAAGCTGCGTAAGGTGGTAGTAAACCACGCTTTTGGAAGAGATATCCATCTCCTGCGCCAGTTCTTCCATTGTTAAAGGATTTTCCTGATGTTTGCGCAGCAGGGTTAAAAGTTTTTGCTGATTGGGGTGAAGCTTTTTCATATAACCTCCGCAAAGGTAAATGGCCTTTAAAAAATACTAACAAAAATTTAAACAAAATGCAATGTTCTATATTTTGTTCTAGTTTTAAGACGAAGCGGGAAAGATATTAAAATATGTTTTTTGCTTGGCATAACCGCCGCGCGCGGTAAAAAAAGCAAAAAAAGCAAACAAAAACCCCCGCTCTTTTGAACGGGGGTTTAAAAGTTAAAACTTAAAGTTTATTAAGCTTTCTTTTCTTCACATTCTGCTTTGTTGCGGCATTTTGTTTCAGCAGCGTCGGCGGCTTCCTTTTTCCATGTCGTCATAATGAAGACCATGGAGATTACGCAGGAAGCGGCGCAGGCGATAAAGAAAGATTCCCATCCGCCGATATTCGTATTGAATGTCGTGCCGAAGACGGAGTTAACTTTGCCGAGGATTATATTAAGGCCGTTCTTTTCAATCAGCCAGGCAGCGCCCGTACCGGAAAGGAAAGCGCCGATATAACCGAACATACCCGTAAAACCGCAAGCGGCGGAAACAGATTCCTGCACGGTGATGCGGGAGGTTTGTACGCCGCCTACCAGGTTTTGGGGGCCGTCAACAAAGAAGCCTACCAAAGCAAGGAAAGAGCCTACAACCCACCAGGGTGTGGTGTCGTGGGTAAAGTGATACATACCATACAAGCTGAGCATTAAGCAGAATAAGTAGATAAGGTTGATAGGAGTGCATCTGCCGCCGAAGAATTTATCGGCCAGCCAGCCTGAAGAAATACCGCCCAAAGTACCTATGAAAGGCATAAGCGTAAGAAGATAAGCGGCTTTAGCTTTATCAATACCGCGTTCCGTCATAAAGATTGCGCCCCAGTCAAGCGTGGCGTAGCGGACGAAGTAGACAAAGATATAAGCGATAGCCAAGGACCAGAGGAACGGGTTTGTAAAAACGTATTTCTTAAGTATCTGCCAATGCGAAAGGTCTGTTTGTTCTTTTTTGATGGGCAGAACGTCGTTTTTAAATACTTCTATGGCGGGTAAACCGATAGAGGAAGGTTTATCCGTTAAGGTTAACAGCAAGCCGACGCTGGTTATAAGACCGATAACGCCCGGTATATAAAAAGCGGCGCGCCAGCAACCTATAGATATAAAATAAGCGGCTATTAACCCGATTAAAGTTGTACCTACCGTATGGGAAGAGGACCATAAAGTCCATTTTGTTGCTCTTTCCGAGGGAGAAAACCAATAAACCAAGCCTTTAGCGACGGGAGGAAAACCCATGGACTGGAAGCCGTTGCTTAAGCCCCAGAACAGAGTGAGCAGAGGGATTGACGGTAAAAAACCGAAGAACAGGTTTATTATTGAAGAACCCAATAAGCCCAGAGCCATGAAAGATCTTATATTACATTTGTCGGCAAGCATACCGCTTGCAAATTTACCTATGCCGTATGTTATATAAGCGGTAGAGCCTATTACGCCGAATTCCATCTTGGTTATGCCCAAGTCGGCTATAAAAGAAGGCGCTGCGTAAGAAAGGTTCTTACGGGTAAAGTAATACATCACATATCCTACATACATACCAAAGAACATCTTAATACGCCACTTGCGATATTCTTTGCTTATAACGTTCACATCAGTCAGTTTTTCTGGAGCGTCGGGAAGAGGCTTTATCCAGTTTATGAACTTTGATAACATTATGATCTCCTGTTAATGTTGATGGACAAACAAACACCTTTAACCACGCGGTATTGAGAGTAATACCTGAGCCTGTTTAAAGGTATTTGCTTAGATTTATGCTTACAAGAGAATTGTAACAAAATATTTTATAAATGTATACTTTAATTAAGGGTTAAAATAACAGACGGAAAACCCACCGTTTTTAAGGACTTATTTTATATGAAAAAAATAGCTGAAATTATAAAGAATTCCAAGTACCTTACGGCCTTTACGGGGGCGGGGATTTCGGTTGAAAGCGGCATTCCCCCCTTTCGCGGCGCGGGCGGCCTTTGGGAAAAATATGACCCGAAATTTATAGAGATAGACTTTTTTTACTCCCACCCTTTGGAATCCTGGCGGGAAATGAAAAAAATCTTCTTTTCCAGTATGAACGAAGCGCAGCCCAATACAGCCCACAAAGTTCTTGCGGAACTGGAGGAACAGGGTATTTTGAAGGGAGTAATAACACAAAACATAGATAATCTGCACCAAAAGGCGGGCAGTAAGAACGTGCAGGAATTCCACGGAACCATAAATTATTTAACCTGCATAAAATGCGGCGCGCGGTATGCTCTTAATGATATTAACCTTGCAAACCTCCCCCCGCTTTGCGGCTGCGGCGGCGTGCTAAAGCCCGATTTCGTCTTTTACGGGGAAGGCATAAACGCTCAGGTTTACGACGCAAGCGCGATGCTTGCGCTTAACAGCGATGTTATGCTTGTAATAGGCACCAGCGGGGAGGTTATGCCCGCGTGTTCTATGCCTGTTTTGGCTAAACGCAAAGCAAACCCCGCGGTTATAATAGAAATTAACACTCTGCCCTCCGCCTACACGGGCGTTATAAGCGATTATTATTTTGAAGAAAAAGCGGGAGATTTTTTTACAAAACTTCAGCGGGAATTAAAAAAGCTTTAAACTTTTATAATTCTGTTTTTTAGGATAAAAAACCCGCTTTTTAAAATAAAGCGGGTTTTAAATTTTATTTTTTCTTCTTTTTTGGTTTCGCTTTAAAAGAAGAGGGCGTAAACGCATAGGGCAGAAAATCTTTAAGTTTTTTATGCGTAACGCGGGCTACTTTACCGTCTATAATATCGGCTATGTAAACGGGCATATCGGCAGGGCCGAATTCCGCCATAACCTGACGACACGCGCCGCACGGGCTGTTAAGCTGGTCCAGATTTTGGGGCTGGGAAACCAATACCATGGCCTGAAGGCGTTTTTCCCCGTGGGAAACGGCGTTAAATATTGCCGCGCGCTCTGCGCAAATGGTAAGACCGTAGGAGGCGTTTTCCACATTTGTTCCCGTGTAAACCGCGCCGCTTTCGCCTATGGCCGCCGCGCCTACTTTATAGTGGGAGTAGGGCGAGTAAGAATTTTGCATCGTTTTTACCGCAAAGGAAATAATATCGTTTAAGTGCTTAGAACTTATTTTCATAATTTATCTTCCTTGCCTGCTTTTTGGGGGCAGGTTTAAAAATTATAGCATAGTTTTCTGTTTTTTATTAACAGGGCGCGGCTGAGGAAAAGGAAGTTTAGCTTTCAGGCAAAAGCGGCGCGGCTAAAGCTTAATAAGATAGCCTTTGGGGTTTGTTATCTTTTTATTAAATTTAAACTTTAACGCTTTAATATAGTTAAGCGCGCTGTTCCTGCGGTTGCGGAAAAGCAGCATATCGTCGGAAATATAGCCCATGCTTTTTATTAACTCCATAAACCGCGGGAAGGGAAAGGCCTGTTTGATTTCAGGGCTTATATATATGTCGTATTGCACTTTTAATACGCCCTCAATTTTACCGGCGTATAAAAACCATAAAGGGCTATTTATGTTTCCCCCGCCCGCGCAGTTATAAAATAACTTTACCCAGTTTAAAAACTGCTCTAAGGTTATGGCATTGGCGTTATTAAAAGAATCTCTTTTGGAATGCAGACGGGTATAAAATAAATTATTTTCCGCCAATACGGCCACGGGGCCGTACTTTGCCGTTTCTATCATTATGGGACAGTCGTGCAGTTTGCCGTATTCTTTAAATAAAAAAGATATTTGTTTAAAGTATTTTGTACGCGCGCAGGAACCGCTCCAGCAACCAAAAGCTTCTGTCCACAAATTAATGCAGTAATCTTTATAATTATCAAAATAATAACAGCTTTGCGCGTGTTGCGGCAGCTTTGCCTGCTGCGGCAGGTTGTTGTCGTAAAAATATGTAAATGTTGATGTTACCATTGAAACCTGCGGAAAGCGGTTTAATGCTTTTAAAATGTTTTCCATATAGCAGGGGTTCATAATATCGTCGTCATGGAAAATAAGCGTAAATTCCGTATCGGCCAGATTTTGGCAATAAATAAGGTTGGCAAGCGGAATATCGGCGGGAGTTTTGTAATAGCGGGCGTTTATATCGGCAAAACTTTCCACCGTTTCGCGCGTATTGTCCGTGCTGGCATTGTCCAGTACGGTAAGGCGGAAGTTTTTAAGAGTTTGATGCCTCAGGCTTTCCAAAGCCTCTTTAAGCAGAGAGGCGCGGTTATGGGTAAACAGGAAAATATGTATATCTTTTGCGGTGTACATAAGCTTAATTTAAGTGTTTTAAATATTCGTAAAACTTTGCTATTCCCTCTTCGTATGATGTAAATTTAAAGTTTGGCAGCTCCGCGCGAAGCGCGGCATTGTCGCCCGTGTATTCGTTATTAAGGCCCTGTTTTACTATGTTTACCGGGCTTTTAAACGAACTTACGGAATTTATTATCCGTGATATTTTTATAAGGTCTATACTCTCTGTCGGCGTCATATTTATAAATCTGTTTTTGGGCGCGCGCCGTATAAAGGCTTCAACTATTTTGCAAAGGTCTTCAACGTAAAGATAGTCAAAAATAACATTTTGGTTTATGTTTACGGCTTCTTTTTTTAGATTTTGTTTTATGGCGTAAGTTATAAATCTGTGCTGCATTTCGTGCGGGCCGTATACGCCGAAAAGGCGTAAATTTATTACATTGGGGTGTTTTTCTATCTCTTTGGAAATAAGATATTTGGCTTGGCCGTAAGTTTCCTGCGGGATAACTTTGCCGAGGTCGCTTTCTTTGGCTTTTACTATCGGGCGGCTTTTGTCAAACTCCGCGCCCGAGCCGAAGGTTATTATCCGCGTGCCGTTTGCCGCCGCTATAAAATTATTAAATATTTTAAGGTTTTTTTCTATCGTGTCGGGCGGCACTGCGGGCGGGTTATCTATGCCGTAAAATCCGCAAAGGACGTAAATATCGGGTTTTGCCTGCCGAGCAAGGGTAAGGACGGCGGCAGGGTCGGTAAAGTCAAATGCCGCGCTTCTTGGCGCGATAATATTATAACCCCGCGCCGTAAGATAAGCCTTAAGGTTTTTGCCTACAAATCCGCCTGAGCCTGTAAGAAGAATGGTTTGCATATTATTTCCCCGAAGAAGTTTTTCTAAGCCATATATACAGAGTAAAGTCGTCTAAAACAGATTTATCTTCATTATACGTTTTTATAAGCCTGTATTGGGAAGCCATATCCAGTATGGTCTGCCGTATTTCCCGCTGACCGCTTGGGCGGCCGTTACGGAAAAGTTTTTCATGCTCTTCCCAGATATACGCGGGAAAATCCATATAAATAATCATTTTAGGTTTTTCCCTTTTTATGGCAGCCGCGTTGGCGCGGGCGCAGGTATCGCTGCAAACGTCAAAATAGTCGGTATACGCAAAGGTAAAGGGGTCCGCTCCCGCTGTGTAATAAAGGCCCGTGAGATGCTGGGAAATATATATTTTATCTTCGGGCGAGGTTATGTTTTGCTTTATTAAAGAGTTTATTTCCGTATAACGCTGCGCTGTAAGCGGGGCCATTTTTATGTGCTTGTAGGCGGGAATATTGACTGTGGCGGAGGCTATCGCAACCGAATCCTGCTTATCCCCCCACCATTCGTAAGGGTGGGCGTAACGCTCCGTTATCGTAAATATGGAAAAGATGCAGAAGAAAACAATTAAAGCAGTGTTTTTAGCCTTGTTAAACTGTATTTTTGTTGTAAGCATTAAAGCGATTAAAAAAGAACCGCCTATAAGGCCGGAATGGTCTTCCATAGTGCCGGAAAGCCCGTGGGAATACATAAGCGCGAAAGAAGCCCCGCTTAAGAGGAGGTAAAAACTTTCCCTGCCGGTCAGTTTACGCCTGCAAGCAAGAGAGGCGTACCAAAGCCCGATAAGGAAAGACGCGTAAAAAATAAAGTGTA
>CAZBCE010000011.1:0-26778 GCA_964490555.1 uncultured Elusimicrobium sp.
TTATTAAAACTCACCGTTTAAAACATAGCAGGCTACAGCGCAGGTAAATTTTATTTAAATACAGAATGTTTTATTTACCGCAGATTCTTAATATGTGTCAATAAGGTTATTTAAATTTCTTTGTTAAACTGTTAAAGTATTTATCAATAGAAATAGTACCATCCAGATTAACTTTTATAACTCTTCTCCCTCTCTCGTCTAATGCCAGAAAATCGCCATAGGCCTGCGCAAGAATAAGCTTTTTCATACTGTTCCCGTCGGAAAGAACAATATCTCTTTTTATATCTGAGACAATAATAAACAATCCGTTATTCGTACCGCCTTTATGCAGCTGTCCCAGAGAGTGCAAATATCTTGGGCCGGAAGTAATTACAACGGGGGTATTAGTCTTAGCTTGCACTTTAGCAGCAAACTTTTTTACCGCTTTTGCCGCTTGTTTATTAAGGTCGGCATAAATCAAAAGCGTTATATAGGCAGCTTTCTTACCCTCTTTTTCCACTATGGAAGAGACATCAGGCGAAGAGCCATATTCAACTTTAATAGCTTCACTTACCTTAAAGCCGGCGATTAAGGTTTCCTCATTTTCTTTTATCATTTTGTTGGTAAGCTTTTTTGCCAATTCAACATCAGGTTGGTCAAAAGGATTTACACCCATATCAGCGCCTGCATACGCGGCAACAAACTCCCACAATAAAAACTGTTTTCCTATGTCTGTTTCTTTGTTAAGAGATAAAGAACAGCCTGTCCCGCCGTAATATTTCGCCGAGGCCTTCCTGCCTATGGAAATAAGAACATCCTCCCCGTTTAACGGGGCGGCATTGCGTTTATTTATTATTATAGGCAAAACTCCCTTGCCGTCTTTCCCGAGAGATTCGGATGTAAGCTGCTCTATCCACAATCCAAACCCTGAAAGATTGTCATCTAAGTTTAAAAAAAGCCTTTTATATTTGCCTGATGACGGCGATATTAAATCTGCCAAGGCTAAAGGTAAATAAGGATTGGTTTTTAAATAATCGGAATATTCTTTTGCGGAAGCAAGTATTTGTCTTATATCATACCCTGCAATCGCCGCAGGTATCATGCCGAAATAAGACAATGCGGAAAAACGTCCGCCTATATCTTTCCTGTTCAAAAAGACCCTTAAAAATTGTTTTTCTTTCCCCTCCTTATCTAAAAAAGAACCCTCGTCGGTAATAGCGATAAAATGAGAAGCGGGGGCCTCCGTAACCTCTTTCAGTTTATCAAAGAAAAATCTGTATCCGTAAAGTGTTTCTGCGGTTGTGCCTGATTTGCTGGACACAATAAACAGTGTTGTTGATAAATCAATATTTTTTTGGACATTAAAAAAAGTGTCAGGATTGCTGGTATCTAAAACTATTAACTCGGGATAGCCTTTCTTTTTGTTAAATAGTCTGCGCATCGCCTCCACGGAAAGGCTTGAACCGCCCATACCCAACACAACACAATATCTATATTTATTTTTTAAAGAGTCAGCCCAAGACATAATTGAAGGCGCTTCTGTTAATATATCATTATAAACATATAGCCAACCCAGATATTTCTTGTAGTCTTCATTGTAAGCAAGCGTCCAGTCCTTTGCCTTATCGTCCCAAAGGCCCGCCCCTATGTTTACATCGGCCTTATTCAGACTGTATTCAATACCGGCAACAGCAACCGTTGTATTATCGCTGTTTGCAGGCGTAGAAGCCACGGCATTAATACTTGTAAATAATAATACAAGCATTGCCATAGACATATATTTTGATATTTGCATATTATACTCCTTTTAGAATAGGTAATAATTTCCTAGATTATAACAAAAACAGATTATTTTTCAATATATTTAAAAGTAAAAAAATATTTTACAAAGGCTTTCCCCGTCTTCAAAAATATTACATTCGTACTTACGAACTTATTACCCGTCATTCTTGTGCGCGCGGCATAAGGGTATTTCTTGCCCGACCCTACCCTTACACGTCTAATTTATATATAATTTATAAAGAAATATTTGTACTTTAGGAGACTATAACTATGCCAAAAGCATCCGCCGCAAAATGCTGCTGCTCCGAATTGCAACAGCAAAGACTTAAATTTAAACCAATACTCCCCGCAGTACTCCAAAACGGCCCTGCCGCAGTCAAAGCTGTATTCGGTAAAGCCACAAAAAGCATTGCCGACCAGGAAACCGTTAAAAAAATATTCCCCAACACTTACGGCATGCCCGAAGTAACTTTTGCAAAAGGCAAAAATCCTTCCGTTAAAAAAGCGGTTAAGGTAGCCGTGGTACTTTCCGGCGGGCAGGCTCCCGGCGGTCACAACGTTATAGCAGGTCTTTTAGACGGTATTAAAAAGGCTAATCCCAAAAGCAAACTTTACGGTTTTTTAGGCGGCCCCAGCGGCGTGCTTGAAAACTCTTTTAAAGAAATCACCCCCGCCCTTATGGCAGAATACAGAAACACGGGCGGTTTTGACTTAATACAATCAGGCAGAACAAAAATTGAAACGGAAGAACAGCTGCAAACCGCTAAAGCCAATATTCTTAAAGAGAAAATTGACGCTTTTGTAGTTGTCGGCGGCGACGACTCCAACACCAACGCGGGCGTTATTGCGGAATTCTTTAAAAAAGAAGGTATTGATACCTCTGTCATCGGCGTACCCAAGACTATTGACGGCGACCTTAAGAATGACCATATTGAAACCTCCTTCGGTTTTGATACCGCAACCAAAATCTATTCCGAACTTGTGGGCAATATTGAAAGGGACGTAAACTCCGCCCGCAAATACTGGCACTTTGTCCGCTTAATGGGCAGAAGCGCATCGCACATTGCATTGGAAGTCGGCCTTAAAACCCAGCCCAATATCGTCTTGATAGGCGAAGAAGTGTTGGAAAAGAAGATGACGCTTTCCCAAATTGTTGACGGCATAGCCAAAGTTGTTGCAGCCCGCTCTTTAGACGGCAAAAACTTCGGCGTGGCTTTAGTTCCGGAAGGTTTAATTGAATTTATTCCAGAGATGAAGGAACTTATCTCCGCCTTAAACGATGTTTTGGCCGATAATGAAAAAGAAATTTCCGCCTTGGCAAAACTTGAAGAAAAGAAAGCTTTTGTAATCTCCAAATTGCCCGCCAAACTTGCGGCTTTAATGGAATCTTTACCCGCGGGCATTGCCAGCCAGCTTATGTTGGACAGGGACCCGCACGGCAACGTACAGGTTTCTTTAATTGAAACGGAAAAACTTTTGGTTGAAATGTTGCACAAAAAACTTTCCGAACTCAAAAAAGACGGCAAATTTAAAGGTAAATTTTCCGCCATTATGCACTTTTTCGGTTATGAAGGCCGCTGCGGCATACCCTCTAACTTTGACGCTAATTACACTTATGCTTTGGGTTATAACGCAGCCGTTTTGGCCTTAAATAAATGCAGCGGTTACCTTTCCTCCGTCCAGAATTTAACCAAGCCTTCCAAGATGTGGAAGTGCGGCGGCATTCCTTTGACGATGATGATGAACATTGAGAGAAGAAAAGGTAAAGAAAAACCTGTTATCAAAAAAGCGCTTGTTGAACTTAACGGCGAGCCTTTTAAATATCTGGTTAAGAACAGAGATACCTGGGCTAAAACGGAAAGCTATATCTTCCCCGGCCCGATACAGTATTTCGGCCCTGCGGTTGTAACCGATATGACGACAAAGACAATAAGCCTTGAGCAGAGCAAAAAGAAATCTAAATAAGTTTGCAATAATAAGCACAAAAAGCCCCCGCTTAAAACGGGGGCTTTTTTACGCTCTGCCCTTACAATAAAAAACAGGCGGGATAAACAAAACCCGCCTGTCTTATCTTAAAAATTTTACGACTATTTAATTACTGCAATTTCTGCTCTGCGGTTTTCCGCGCGGCCTTCCTTTGTATCGTTGGAGGCTACGGGTTCGTCATAAGCAACGCCGCGGACTTCTATATTGGAAAGACCTGCCTTTTCCAATTCCGCCGCAACGGATTGCGCGCGGGCTTTGGAGATACGTTCGTTAACGGCGTGAGTGCCGATATTATCCGTATGTCCCGTTACCACGATGGAAGAATAACCTTCGTGCGCTATCTCTTTTGCCTGTTCGCCCACAGCTTCTTTATCCTGCGCGCTTAACTTTGTTACGTTAAAAGGAAAGTGCGCCGCTGTAAAGTTTTCAACTGCGGGAGCAGCCTGCTCCGCTGCCTGCTGTTCCTGCACAGGGGCAGGTTCGGCGGCGGGAGCGGGTTCAACAGCAACGGGCGCAGGAGCACCAACCTCTTGCGCGGGGGCGGGTTCAACCGCCTTTACGTCGCGTTTAGCGGGCCAGAAACCGACTTTTAAAGCCAAAGACACAAGATGAATATTTTCATTTACGTCAGAAGCTTTAGCGTCAACCCAGCGATAATCCATACTGATGCCGACGGAAATATTTTTGGTTACAAAGCGGTCAACGCCTACGCCGCCGTTAAGACCCCAAACGCCGCCGTCGTCGGAGGGGTTTATGTTAACCAACCCCGCGCCTAAATGCACGTTGGGATTATATTTGCTTTGCGGCTCTATCTGGTAAAAGACATTTGCCATCATCGGCTGCAAGCGAATATCGGAACGTCTGAAGGGTATTGTGTCGTAAGAGAAGCCCAAACCCCAATTAGGAGTAAGGCCTGCTCTGCCCCAGAAGCCCCAGTTAAAATCGCCGTCTGTTCCCTGTCTTAAGTCGGAAGAACCAACTATTACGGAGGTTCCTACCGAGCCGCCGATACCCACCTTATCGGTAAGGTCTTCGGCCTGCGCCGCGGTTGCGGCAAGCAGACAGGCAAGCACGGTTAAACTAAATATACGCATAAATATCTCCTATGCTTACCAGCTGAAAGAGAAGCCGGCATTAGAAGTAATGGCACTGTCCATGCTGCCATAACCTAAACCTGCGGAAACCGTCAGGCTGTCCAGCACGCGGCCTTTTACGCCTACTGCCATTGCGTTCTGCCCGCGGAAGTGGCCTACGCCCATACCGACAGACATTTTATCTTCCGGGTTAGGACCGGGGATAGCGGCAAGGGCCGCAACACTGGCGATACCTGAAAAAGCCTGTTTAAGCTGGTGTACGTTAACTGCGTCGTAATAATCAACGCCGTCGGCTACGCCCGTAACTTTAACCGGTTTGCCGTTTCTGGCAAAGGTTGCCGCTCTGTCGTCAAGAGTAAGAAGAGTGGAACCGTTTGTTCCGCCGCTCATTGTTGTTCTGGTTTCGCTCATGGCAATGCCGTTTGTTACGCCGTTGCCGTTTGTAAGCGTCAGAGAGGTGGAAGCTTCCGTCGCTGCGGCGGAAGTCATAACAATATTACCGTAAGTGTCAAAAGCGCTGTGTGTAACCGTTTCGCCTTTGTTAACCATAGCTATTGATGTATGAGTTGCGCTGCCGCCCGTAATATTTGTGGCTCCGCCTGTTACCGTACCTGTTACGGAATTGGCCGCCGCGATGGCAACATTACCGTTGATGGTTGTGTCGCCGTCTACAAGCGTATCGCCCTGCAAGCGGCTTACATAAGAATTGCCGTCTACCAAAGCGCGGCTTGCGGCTGTGCCGTTATCAAGGCCTGCCGTTGCAACGGTTTGGGCTGAATTATAAGCCGTTATACCGTTAGAAAGATTGCTGTTTGTGTTAACTGCGCCTGCGGTTACTGAAGCTGTTGTCGCATTAGCGGCAAAGCGGCCCGCTGTTGCAGTATCAACGCCTATAAAAGCGCTGTTCTGAGCGATTTCAACAGAACTATTGCCTGCATGCTGCTCAACAGTCGTCGCCGCGTTTGTGTTGCCTATTGTATTGCTTGTAGCTACGGCATTATCCGTATTAACGTTAAAAGTCGCGCCTTTAATGTTAACGCCTGTGCCGCCGTCAACCTGTATAGCTTCGGTAGAACCCGCGTAAGTGGCGGCGTTACCGATAAGGTTAACGTCAGAGGTTAATCTGTTGCTTACCGTAGAGCTTATTACGTTTGTAGAAGAAGCGCTTAAAGTATTTGTCGCGCCCGTCATCGTGTTGGCGGAACCTGCTGTGCCTATGGTGTTTGTCGCACCCGTGGCAGTAAGGTTACCGTCAACAGATAAAGTGCTGTGAAGAGCTGTGGCTCCGTCAACGTCTAATGTGCTGTTGAGCGTTGTTGCGCCGTCAACATCTAATGTGCTGTTAAGCGTCGTCGCGCCGTTTGCGTTTAAAGTACCGTTAGTGGAAACATTGCCGTTAGTAGCAACGGTAAAGTTGGAGTTAACGTCAATGCCGCCGTCAAGGGAAGCAAGACCGCTTGCGTCTAATGTTGTAACGCCGCTTACCGCGCCCGCGTTTGTAATGCCGTCGCCGGTATTGTTGATACCGTTAAGGGTTGAAGTCCCCGTTACGCTAAGGCTGCCGCCCACGCCCGCATTGTTTGTAATGCTGGCGGAGTTAAGCGTTGCCGCGCCTGAAGTGTTTCAAGTTGAAAGACTGGTATTGCCCGTTACCCCTAAACTTCCTCCGACGGACGCACCGTTTGTAATGCTGGCGGAATTTAAAGTAGCCGCGCCTGAAGTATTAAGCGTTGTAACGCCGCTTACCGCACCTGCGTTGCTGATGCCGTCGCCCCCGTTATTAATACCGTTTGTATTGGCTGTTCCGGTTACGTTAAGCGCACCTGAAACATTTGTATTGATGCTGCCCAAGGTGGTATTATCTGAATCTGAGTGTATAACCGTTACAGGGCTCCCGCCGTTTTGGTCAATCACTTGAAAACTGCCATAGCCGCCATTATCATAGTCAACGAAGACAGTAACATCCCCGTCTGCGCCTAAACTTGCATTATTTGTGCGAGTGTTATCACCTGAGGCGTCAAAGCCCGAGATGTAGCTTGTTTGTGCAAATGCATTGCCCGCACCGATAAAGGCTGTGAGCAGGAATGCAAAAGACAACACCTTAGCTTTGCGGCCTGCCCGAAACATTTTTTTTGTTTTGATCATAGTCCCTCACTTAATTTAAGTTAATATTATCCTAATTAAGAACTTCCTTCTTTATAACCGTACACCCCCTCCCGGAAGGCATAAGGAATACCTTTACATTTCCCAGTCCTATTACATTTATGTCCTTCTTAAGGAAAGCGGGAGAACTGCCTTTGCTTTCCGCAGAAGGAGCTTTGAAGTAAGAACAGGGTTTGTCAGCATATTCCACCAGGTCATAAGAGGCGGAGCAACCGCCTGCTTTGTCAGGATAAAACGATACGGCGGCATAGGCAATAGCGCCATTTGCGCCGTTAAGTTCCAGCGAAACGGAAAAGACGCCCTCGTCGGGGCTGCCCTGCGGCAGAAAAAGCAAAGCGCCGCTTTCCTGAGTTCCGTTTGTTAAAAATTTAATAACCTGCTCTATGCGGCGGGCGCAGGTAAGCACACCGCTTTTTACGGCGGCTTCCGTTACCGAGGAAATGGAATTTTCCGCGTGGTTTGAGGCAGATGCTTGGTCAGATTGTTTGGAATTTACTTCTTTATTGGTCTGTATAGGCAAAGAGGAAGGGGTAACAGTTGTGGCTGAAGCCGGGGGAACTTGCCCTGAGGCGCGTTCCCCATAATTAAGGGTTTTGTCTGGTTTAGAAGTTTCTATCGCCCAAATTAACGGGCTGAGAAACAACAACAAGCATACAACAATTACTACATACGCGATTTTGCGCATATATTGTTTAATCTTATAATGCACACCTTATAAAAGGCGTACACTTTATACTTAAGAACCCCTCTTCCCCACACGGCGTCAAGCCGTCAAAGATGACTTAAAAACCCTAACACAGAAATATTACCCTAAATTAAGCCAAAAAGCAACAAAATAATTTTTTAAATTTATTAAGGCCATAAAAGGACGCGGCAACGCTTAAACAACGACAAGGGATGCAAAGATATTATTTTGTAAAATTAAGCTATGCAACAGGATTTATTTAAAGAGAAAGATTTTAACAACCAAACCATAGCAGCGCGCAGTTTTGCGGGCGGTAAATTTGCCGATATTTATTTTGTCGGCTGCGTTTTAAATAACTGCGACTTCAGCCGCGCGGATATTTCCGCCGCGGTGTTCAGCGAATGCGTGTTTAACGGGTGCAACTTCAGCAATGTAAAAATGGCGGGAACAAAATTAAGAAATGTAAAATTTAACGAATGTAAATTTATGGGCGTGGATTTTTCCCGCGCGCATTCTTTTCTCCTCTCGTGGATATTTGAAGGCGGCAAGGCGGAATTCTGTGATTTTAAAAGGCTGGATTTACGCTCCTGCTACTTTAAAAATGCCTCTTTAAAAGACAGCGACTTTAGCGCGGCTAACCTGCAAAATACAAAAATAACAGGCTGTAATTTGCTCGGCTCAATATTTGTGAATACGGATTTGCGCGGGGCGGATTTAAGAGGTTCTGTTAACTGCTTTATAGACCCGTCAAAAAATAAAATGAACGGCGCAAAAATTTCCCTTGCGGAAGCGGCGGGGCTTTTATCCCCGTTCGGCGTGGAACTGGAATAATCTTTTACCGTTAAGAAAGCGCGGATATTTTTTCTTCACTTTGTTAAAAGTCCAAACTATCAAAAGGATTAAAAGCCATGCCCCGAACATACTTGTAAAAGTGTGAGAAAGGAAATGTTCCCCCCTCAGCATTTGATATAACCCCATCGCCCAGCCTAACCCTAATCCCAAAGCCAGCCCCGATAATTTATTTCTGCGTTTTTTAAAGCAAAAGAATAAAACCATAAGCGCAAAGCCGCCGCTGGCGTGCCCTGCGGGAAAGCATCTGCCTTTATTGTTGGCCTGCCTGTCAAAATCTTTGGGATAACTTTCAAATAATTTTGCGTAAGGTTTATTGCCGCAGTACATAACAAGCTGCGCGGGGCAATATACATTTGTATATTTTTTTGCGCCCGCAAGCACCAGCGGCACAAGGGCCATTGCGGAGAGGAAAATAACAAAACTGTAGCGGTACGGGCGCAGTTTTGCCCGCCCGTAAGAAGCAAAAAAAGCAAACAAAACAATTACCGATGCCGCTATAAGGGCAATTTTAACGCCGCTGTACAAAAAGAAATGCAAAATATAATTATCCTGCCTGCTAAGCGGCCACGAGCAGTTTGCAAAATTAAAAATTAAATTTTGCACCGTGATATCCAAAGAGGTATACTGCTCCGCAAGCAGCGTTGCGACAAGCAAAATAAAAGTGATAATAATCTGTTTTGATATCTTCATAAAAAATTAAACGCCATAAATTATTTTACCAATAATCACAATATTATTTTGAGCCGCGTAAATGCAGTTTCCACTCATCAGCTTTCTGGTAATACGCCGAGGCGGTATCAAGATAATCGGCGTAAGCTTCTTTATTTTGCTGCGGCTCAAGGGAAGAACCTTTATAAAAATCAACTTCTTTCACGGGTTTTAAAACCGTCATAATATCGTCTTCTATCATTCCCGTTTTTTGGTAGTTATTCAAAAAAATCCTTGTTTTATAATCCGCGCGGGTTGCGTCCCTGCCAAAGAACAGACTGTCATAGCTGAAGTTCATCAAAGAAAGCAGCGTGGGCGCAACGTCTATCTGGCTTACAGATACTTTATAGGTTTTAGGCTTAAATATTTTTGGCGCGTATATTATAAAAGGAATTCTGTGTTCCGTAGGAGCAAGTTCCTGTTTGCCCGCGCTGCCCGGCCCGTGGTCGCCCACAAAAAGAAATACGGTATTGTTAAACCATGGTTTTTTTGAAGCTTCTTTTATAAACTCTCCCACGGCGTAATCGGAGTACTTTACGGCGCCGCGTCTGCCGTCGCCGGAGGGAATATCAATTTTACCTTCGGGATAAGTAAACGGCCTGTGATTGGACGTGGTAAGAACAAACTGGAAAAACGGCTTTTGCAATTTATAATCTTTATCGGACTCTTTTATGGCGCGGGCAAAAAGGTCCCCGTCGCAAACGCCCCACGCGTTGGCAAAGGTAACTTCTTCCTTAGCTAAAGAAACCCTGTCAATAATATTAAAACCGTTGGAGGCAAAATAGTAATTCATATTGTCAAAATAACCGTAGCCGCCGTAAATAAACTTTAAGTCATACCCGCGCTGCGCGAATATAGAGCCTATGCCGTGCAGGTTTTCATTATCCTTCCTGCGCACTATGGACATACCCGGAAGCGGCGGAATTGCAAGCGTAACAGCCTCTATGCCGCGCACGGTTCTTGTGCCTGTTGAATATGTATGAGGGAAGTAAATACCGTCTTTCGCAAACTTGGAAAGATTGGGGGTTACCTCGGGCATATCAAACTCTTTTGTTGCGTCCATAAACTGCGCGCCCATACTTTCCATAAGCACTATAACCAAATTTGCCTTCTTTTCGGCGCCCTCAGCCTTTACGGAGCGCAAAAGACCGCCCTCTTTAAAAGTTATATTGTCGCCGCCCAAATCTCTTTTTATAATCTCGTCTGCTTTTTCCTGCGGGATAGTTGAGTAAAAAGTTTTGTAGTCCAGTTCGTTATGGAAGAACGCGTAAACAAAACTATACGCGCCGCTTTTTGCAAGTTCGTTATTATAACGGTTAAGGCTTATATCCCCGAAAGTTAAAGAAGTTTCAAAAGCTATAAAAACGCACAGTAAAATATTTAACCCCAGCCATAAAAAACGCTTTTTTGCCGAAGGAACTTTAACGCCGCGCGCGGTAAGGGAATTGCGGAATATAAACCATATTGCCACGCTTACAATAAAAGCACCGCCCAAAATTTTTACTATCGGATAGGATTGAAAAATATTTGCCGCCACTTCCTGCGTATACACAAGGTAGTCTACCGCTATAAAGTTGAAGCGGGAGGAAAATTCCTCCCAAAAAAAGTATTCGCTGACGGTTTTAAACGCGGTTAAGAAAAAGAAAATAACAAAAGCTGCGCCCGTAAAATATTTATCAAAAGAAGAATTATGAAACTTTTTTGGCAGCACGGCAAGGTAAACGCTTAAAGGAAGGAAAGCAAAACAAAACTCCATAACCAAAAATACTACCGATATTGAATTTGCTTTTAAAAGAGCAAGGAAAGACGTATCTAAATTAACAAATTCCCTTACGGTTAAAACAAGGTTTATAAGCACTCCCAGCCCGACGTAAAACAGTAAAAAAACAGAAATTCTTTTAAAATAATATTTAAACATAACCCGTCCTTTAATTTTTCTATCGCGGTAATACCGCCTGTTTATATTGTAGATTTACAGGGAGGTCAAAAAGATTACGGAAAGATTACATTTTTGTAATAAAAAACCCCGCCGTTAAGCGGGGTTTTAAAAAGCAATAAGCATATCAGACGGGGAAAGTGAGCGTAAACACCGCGCCGCCGCCCTGCCTGTTGGCGGCAAAAGCGTCCCCGCCGTGCATAGCTATAACTGATTTTACTATGGAAAGCCCCAGCCCGCTGCCTTCCAGCGCGAAAGAGGTATTTTTGTTTTGGTTTCTGGCATTATCCGTTTTAAAAAAGCGGTCAAAAATATGTTTTAAATCTTTAGGCGGAATACCGGGGCCCCTGTCCGCGACGGAAATTACAAAATAATCATTTTTAACCTCTGCGTTTATCTCTATAACGCCGCCCTGCGGGCTGAAACGCGCCGCATTACTTATAAGGTTTGAAAGCGCGCGCATAAACATAGCCTCGTCGGCCTTTACGCTGCCGCTTACTTTTATGTCAAATTTAAGTTCCTTTTCGTCCAATAGAATCTGGAGGAAAGAGGAAAGTTTTAATACTTCCGCGCGCGCGTCCAAAACGGAAGGTTTAACGGCTGATACTTTATTTTCCGCGCGGGCTATAAATAACATATCCTCCAGCATTTTTGCAGTCCTGTGAACCGTTTCCTGAAGGTTTTCCAAAGTATTGCGGTATTCTTCCTGCGTTCTGGCGG
This sequence comes from uncultured Elusimicrobium sp., assembly GCA_964490555.1. GTDB lineage: Bacteria > Elusimicrobiota > Elusimicrobia > Elusimicrobiales > Elusimicrobiaceae > Proelusimicrobium. Next base: position 11,906 of record CAZBCE010000011.1, read on the forward strand.
AAGAGAGCGTTACGTCCAGCTCCACCATAAGTTTGTGGACTGGAGTTCTTAGTTCGTGCGCCAAGTCGGAAGAAAACTGCGAGAGTCTGCCAAAGTTTTCCTGCAATTCGGAAAGCAGAGCGTCAAACTGCTGCGCGATAGGGCTTAGTTCCTGCGGCCATGTCTTGCCCGAAAGCCGCTTGCCCAAAGAATATATGCCTATGCCCTTTATATCATCACGCATACGCACGACGGGTTTAAGCGTCCTTCTGGAAATAAGCACCGTAAAAAGCACCGTAAGAACTCCGCCGAATATTGCGACGCTTATCAAAGCCTCGTTTATTTTATCGTTTATAATCTGCTGGTCGCTTAAATCTCTGGCAACCTGCACCTGCCCCGCAAAATCCCCGCCGCTGTAAACTGATTTTTTTAATATAAGGTAAGGCCGCCCGTTCTTATCGTGATAGAAAGTTTCCTCCTCTTCCCCTGGGAGCATATTATGTATCTGCGCCATGGAAAATGGCGAACCTTCGCTTTCCCCCAGCACTTCCCCGTTGACGGTTATAAGTCTTGTAAAATAAGGTTTATTTTCTATTTCGGCGGAAACCCATTTATCGGAAATTTCTTTAGATAAAGGGCTTGTGCTCTGGTACCTGTCGGCAAGAAGAGCCTGCATTTCGGAAAGGTGATTATTAAGGTCAGTCCTGTATTCTTTAACAAGCTGCGCGGCTATAACATATTTAAGGAAAGCGCTCAGCACAAGCAAAGTTAACATAGACACCAAAAAAGTGCTTAAAGCCAGACGCAGGGAAAGCGGCAGGGAATAAAAAAAGTTTTTTATTTTATTAATTTTCCCGTAAGACATAACCCGCTCCTCTTACGGTTTCTATAAGCTTTTCTTTGTAACCGTCATCTATCTTGGCGCGCAGGCGGCGCATTGCAACGTCAACCACATTTGTATCGCTGTCAAAGTTAATATCCCAAACCTGCTCCGTTATAAAAGTGCGGCTTAACACTTGGTCCTTATAATCTGCAAGCAGGCATAAAAGATTAAATTCTTTAGGCGTAAGGTCTATATTAACGCCGTCACGGGAAACTTTATGTTTAAGCTTATCTATAACAAGCCCTTTTATATTTATTACCGTTTCCGTATTTTGCGGATTGCGGCGGCGAAGAACTGCTTTAACTCTTGCCAAAAGTTCGGAAAAGGCGAAAGGTTTTACAAGATAATCGTCCGCGCCAAAACCCAAACCTTTCAGCTTGTCGTCAAGAGCGTCCTTTGCGGTAAGCATTATAACTGCGGTTTTTTTATCTGTTTTGCGGTATTCTTTAAGCAGGGTTATGCCGTCTTTAAGCGGGAGCATAACGTCAAGTATGATACAGTCAAACTGTTCCGAGCAGGCCATATCATATCCGCTCTGCCCGTCGTAAGCGGCGGCGGCGTTAAAACCGTTTTCCTTAAAACCTTTTATAAGATACGCCGCTGTGGATTTATCGTCTTCTATTATAAGAACTTTCATAAAGCCCCCGCCGCTTTAACAATATTTCAGCGGCACAAATTAACGGGAAGCACGCAGGAGTATAAAATGGAAAAAAAGTGCATTACGGTGGCAGCCAGCACAAACAAATGCCAAATGCCGTGATAAAATTCTTTATCTTTACGCATATAAAAATATACGCCGCCGCTGTAAAATAACCCGCCTAAAGCCAAAAATATAAGCCCTATTAAAGGCAGCGCGTGATAAAGCGGCTTTGCCGTAAATACCACCATCCACCCCATAAGCAGATACAGACAAATAGAAAGCGTTTTAAGCCGTCCCGTAAAGAAAGATTTAAGTATAGTCCCGCCGATAGCCATACCCCACACAACGCCAAACATAGTCCACCCTATCCAGCCGCGCAGATTTACCAAAACAAAAGGAGTATAAGTACCCGCTATAAGAATGTAAATGGATATATGGTCCATTATTTTAAGGCGTCTTTTTGCCACGGGATTTTTAGCCGTGTGATAGGCGGTGGAAGCGCTGTAAAGCAGTATCATTGAGAAAGAAAATATTGATACTGAAACTATCTTCCACGGGTCGCCCGTAAGCGAGGCCAGCGTTATAAGGCACCCGCTGCCAAGACTTACAAACATAGTGCCGAACCAGTGCGTAAGACTGTGCATTACTTCTTCTCTGTCACTGTAAGTATGTTCCGTTATTGTGTTTTCCATAAAACCTTCTTTTAAAAAATTTATCAGTCCGCAGCTATATGCTTTTGGGCCATTTCATCAAGTTTAACATAATCCACTTTGCCGTTAGGCATAAGAGGAACGGCTTCAACAATTTCTATCTTTTTGGGTATCCAAAGTTCGCTGTAACCTTGCTCCCTGAAAGTCTGCTGAACCTGCTTTAAATCCGCCTGAGGATTGGACGTGTAAACAAGCAGCTGCTCCCCGCGTTTTGCGTCGGGCAGACGGACGACGGCGGTAAGATGGTCGGGCCAGATTTTGTGCAGGGCCAGTTCCACGGCGGTAAGGGAAATCATTTCCCCCGCTATTTTGGCAAAGCGTTTGGCGCGGCCTCTTATTGTTATATAACCTTCTTCGTCAAAAGTTACTATATCGCCCGTATCGTACCAACCGTCTTGAGGCGGCTGTAATACGCCGGGTTTATCTTCCTTAAGGTAACCCATCATTACGTTATCGCCTTTAACTATAAGCCTGCCGCCTTCGTCAAGGCCTTCAACGGGTTCTAAGCGGTGGTCCAGCCCGGGGAATATGCGCCCGACGGTGCCGCGCTTAAAGTGCATAGGCGTGGTAAAGGAAATACCGGGCGAAGTTTCTGTCGCGCCGTAAGCTTCCAGCACGCGGATACCAAACTTTTCGGACCAAAGTTTAAATGTTTCGTCTTTAAGTTTTTCCGCGCCTATTGCCGCTATGCGGATATTATAAAAATCGTACGGGTGGGCGTTTTTGGCATACGCGCTTAAAAAGGTATCCGTGCCAAAGAACACCGTGGCGTTTCTGTCGTAAACCAGTTCGGGCACTATTTTATAATGCAGAGGAGAAGGATATAAAAACACCGAAGCGCCGCTTAAAAGCGGCATAAAAAGCCCGCACACAAGCCCGAAAGAATGGAACATAGGCAGCGCGTTAAAGAATTTATCCTGCAAGCCGAAATTGATTATGGCAAGCAGCTGGTGCCTGTTGGCGTTTATGTTTTTGTGGCTTAACACTACGCCCTTGGGCACGCCTTCCGAGCCGCTGGTAAACAGCACCACGGCCGCTTTATAAGGCGTTCTGTTTTTATCGGTATGCCTGTAGGCGAAATAAGGGAAATTGCTCTGCGCCAAAGCGCGCAGTTTATCAACAATGGTTATGGTTTTTTGTATATCCTCAAGGTAAACTATTTTGATTCCCGCCGCTTCTATATCTTTAACCACGCTTTCCATTTCCGCTTTATGTATAAAAGTTTTGGAAGTGATAACGGTTTTAAGCTGCGCAGCGCGGCAAGAGGATAAAATATTTTTTATACCCGAAGAAAAATTTATCATCGCAGAAACTCTGCCATAGGCCATAAGCCCGAAAATGCTTACGGCGCAGGCATTAACGTTAGGCAGTAAAATGCCCGTATATTCCCCCTCTTTTGTAAACGAGGCAAACTTGCGGCCCAAAAGGAAAGAACCCGTAAGCAAAGTACCGAAAGTAAGGCCCTTTCTCTGTATATCTTCCAAGGCTCTGGTACCGCGGCCCGCCAAGTCCGCCGCTTCTATTAACGAGCGGAACAAGGTGGCATTATTATTTGTGCTTCTAAAGTGCATATCCGTCATAAGGTCATACACTTTATCTTCGGCGGACATACGGCGGTCTTTACCCTTTAAATCGCTCTTTAAGTTAAGCTGTACGGGCGGCAGGATATTTACGACAAATTCAACGTGTTTGGGCAAATGGCGCAGCTTACGCCCGAAGTACGCCAGACGGGAATACTGCGTGCCTTGTATGCAAATGGGCAAAATTTCCGCGCCCGAGCGGTCGGCTATCATAGCGGGGCCGGGGTAAATTTTCATTACCGCGCCCGTCGTGCTTATTCTTCCTTCGGGGAAGATTACCACCCTGCGGCCTTTTTTAACTTCGTCAATAATTGACTTTACCGCCATAGGGTTTGTAGGGTCTACGGGGAAGTGGTCCACAAACTTTAAAAATATCCTTACCCAAAATCTTTTGGCTATATTGCTGTCCACCACAAAGGTAATATCGTCAGGCAGGAAAGCGGCTATTAAAAGCGGGTCCAAGAAAGAGTTATTATTGGCTATGATAAGCGTCTTTTTTGCGGAACGTTGATAATGTTCAAAGCCCTGCACGCGGATATCATAAAGCGTATTAAGTATAAAGTATAAGGCGGACCTTAAAACATAATCGGGCAGCAGCTTGCATATATATACGGCTATAACAAGGTTTAAAACCGCTAAAATACCAATTATAACAGCGGTACCCGCGCCTAAGGAAAGTAATATTATGGAAGTCGTCCCCGCCAAAACCATAAACACATAATTAATAACATTATTGGCGGCAATAACGCGCGAGCGCATGGCGTCGCTGCCGATGGTTTGCAGCATGGCGTTTAAAGGCACAATGTAAAAACCAGCGCAGAGCGAGATTATAAATAAATCAACGGAAAGCCTTACGCCCGTAAATGTGGCTATAAAACTTTTGAAGGTAAGAATATCGGCCGCGGGATTAAGCAAAGCTATAACAAAAGCCATATCCGCCAAAGCGACGGACATTAAAACCGTGCTTAAAGGCAGATATTTTACGCTTATTTCGCCCTTTAATAATTTGCGGCACAAAAGCGCGCCCGCGCAAATACCGAAAGCGAAAACGCCCAAAAGATAATTGAATACTTTTGAATTAGCGTGCAGGATATTAGCGGAAAGGTCAGGCAGTTGGGAAAGCATTACACCGCCCAATACCCAAAACCAGGATATTGCCAAAACGCAAAGGAAAATTGTTTTTGAGCGGTAAACTTTATTTACGCCGCGCCAAGTGCTTTTTATAATATTGGCGCTTATTTTAAGGGAAGGCGCGGCCGCTTCGTCGGCATTAAAGAACAGGGTAGTCCAAAAACCCGCCGCCGCGACAATAATCATAAGCCAGTTAACCCAGTTTATACCTTCTTTCCCGCCTTCCGATATCAAAAACGTGCCGATAAGCGTGCCAAGGAATATTGCCACATAACGCCCCGCTTCCATAAGACCGTTTGCGCCTATAAGCTGCTGGCGGTTTATTGTCTGCGGCAAAAAGCTGTATTTGACGGGGGCCAAAAACGCGCTTTGCCCGCCCATAAGCAATAGAACAAAAAGCAAAAAGTACGGGCTTTGTATATAAAAACCCGCCGCCGCAAACAAAGCCGTAATAACCTCGCTGAACTTTACTACGCGGATAACTTTGGTCTTGCTGTATTTATCGGCGACTTCGCCCGCCAATACGGAAAATAAAAAAAACGGCAATGCGTAAAACAGCAAAGCCGCAGGAACAAAGAGAACACTTTCCTCGGGGGAAAGGGACGCTATCTTAAAAGTGATAAACGTGGCAAAAGCCGTTCTGAACAAATTATCATTGAAAGACCCCAGCATCTGGGCCGAGAAGAGGCACGTAAAATCTTTACTCAAAAAAAGGGCAAATAGTTTTTTCACAAGTTCTCCTTATTATTCTATTGTATAAAAATTGGGGCAAAAGTAGGCTTTAGGCCTTAATAAAAACGCTTAAAGCCGCTTAGAGGGAATTTTGAACGAAAAAATGCTACACTCTTTGGTACAAGACGTAAAAAATCATCGGAGAGTTAAACTTATGAGAATGATAGACCTTATTATAAAGAAGAGAGAAGCTAAAGCTCTTACCCAGCAGGAATTTGACTTTGTGGCGCAGTCAGCCGCAAAAGGTACCGTGCCTGACTATCAGTTGTCTTCCTTCCTTATGGCTTGTTTTTTAAATCCGCTTTCGGACAAAGAAACCGCTATGTTTACCAAAGCAATGGCGAATTCGGGCGAAAGATTGGATTTTTCCGATGTCAAAATACCTAAAGTAGACAAACACTCCACAGGCGGCGTGGGCGACGGTATTTCCCTTGCGCTGGCCCCGCTTGTAGCGTGCGCGGGCGTTGCCGTGCCTATGATGTCCGGCCGCGGTTTGGGCCACACGGGCGGCACATTAGATAAGCTTGAAGCGATGAAAGGGTTTAACGTAAGAACGCCCGTTAAAGATATTTATAAACAAATTAAAGCTTTAAATGTTTGTATGTTCGGCCAAACGGCGGACCTTGCCCCCGCGGATAAAAAACTTTACGCGCTGCGCGACGCCAGCGGCTGCGTGGAAAGCAGACCTTTAATTACCGCCAGCATACTTTCCAAAAAATACGCCGAAGGAGTGGACAGCCTTTTGATGGACGTTAAATTCGGCTCGGGCGCGTTTATGCAAAAGTACGAAGACAGCAAAAAGCTTGCCCAAGGCCTTGTACGCACAGCCAAACTTATGGGCCTTAACTGCCGCGCTATGATAACCGATATGACGCAGCCTTTAGGCCGCGCCGTAGGTAATGCCAACGAAATGCTGCAAAGCGTGCTTATCTTAAAAGGCGACAAAAAACTTGCCCCCGACTTTTATGAACTTTTGATAGAAACCGCCGCGCAAATGCTTGTTATAAGCGGCAGGGCAAAGGACATCAAAAAAGCAAGAGCGATTTTTGAAACCTTTATAGAAAACGGCGAAGCCGCGCAAAAATTTAAAGAGATGATAAAGTGGCAGGGCGGTAACCCCGACGTTATTGATAACCCGCACAAACACTTTAAAGCCGCCGCGCTTGAACATAAATTTAAAGCGGACAAAAATGGTTATATAGGCTGCATAGACGCCAAACTTACGGGCCAAGCTGCCGTACTTTTGGGCGCGGGCAGAAATAAGATGGAAGACCAAATTGACTACGGCGCAGGTATCTGGCTGGATAAGAAATACGGCGACGCGGTTAAAAAAGGCGATGTTATAGCCCGCATTTACGCAAGCGACAAAAAACGCTTGCAGGAAGGCGTGGGGTTGTTCTCCCAAGCCGTCAAAATACAAAAGGCTAAACCAAAAACCTATCCGATTGTAAGAGAAATTATTAAATAGTAAAAGCCCCCGTTAAAAGCGGGGGTTTTTTATTTGCTCAGTTTGCGCCCGTGCGGCAAGCCTGCCTGCCAAAAAGGTATAATATAAGTATCTTAAAAACCGCAGGAATTTATTTTATATGAACTTTTTTTTAATCAGCCTCGGCTGCCCCAAAAACCTTACCGACAGCGAGGACTTTTCCGCCCGTCTTATAGCCAAAGGCGCGCAAATGGTATTTGACCCTAAAGAAGCAGACACGGTTATCATAAACACCTGCGGGTTTTTAGCTTCCTCCCTTAAAGAAGCGCGCGAAAATATTAAATACGCCTTGGACCTTAAAAAGCAGGGTATTGTAAAACGCGTAGCCGTTACTGGCTGTATGGTGGAAAGGCTTAAGGAAGAAGTTAAAAACGAATTCCCTGATTTAGATACGGTATTTTCCATTTCCAATCAGGAAAGCATAGAAAAATTTATAAATAAAAAAGGTTCCTTTTTAAGCCCTATACAAACCTCTCTGCACATACCACAGTATAAAATGTCGCTTACAATACCGCACAGCGCATACCTTAAAGCGGCCGACGGCTGTAATAACCGCTGCGCTTACTGCGCCATACCTTCCATACGCGGCGCGTACCGCTCCAAACCTTTGGAAGAAGTTGTGCGCGAAGCCAAGCTTATGGTGCAAAACGGCGTTAAAGAACTTTCTCTTATCGCGCAGGATACAACTTCCTACGGGCAGGATATTTACGGCAAGCCGCAAATTATAAAACTGCTTAAGGAATTACTTAAAATAAAAGCCTTGCCCAGAATACGCATAATGTATGCCTACCCGCACAGAGTAACGGAAGAACTGGCGGACCTTATGGCGGGAGAGGAAAGGATTTTCCCCTATTTAGATATACCGCTTCAGCACATTTCCGACAATATGCTTACCGCTATGAACCGCCACGCGGGCGCGGCGCAGACAAAAGAAGTTTTGGCAATGCTGCGCGCCAAAATGCCGCACATAGCTTTACGCACAAATTTTATTGTTGGTTTTCCGGGTGAAACCGAGCAAGATTTTAAAGAATTGGAAGCTTTTGTAACAGATTTTAAATTTGATAATGTAGGCGTGTTTGAGTACTTCCGCGAGGAAGGCACCCCCGCCCATGATATGAAGCTTCAAATCCCCGCCAAAGTAAAAAAGGAAAGAGCCGCCGCGCTTAATGCCGCGCAAAGCAGGGTTATTGACCAAATAAACAAAACTCTTATTGGTAAAACGGTGGAAGTTATCAGCGATACTCCAACCTTGGGCCGCACCTATAAAGACGCGCCCGATATAGACGGCAAGGTTACCTTTTCCACACCCGTAAAAGCAGGGGAAATATTTAAAGCGAAAATTATTAATGCGGAAGGCTACAACAGAACAGTAAAATAAAGCGGCGCGTTTTAACGGCGGCTGTTTATTTTCCGTGTTTCTGTCGGTGGTGTTTTATGGCTTTTTTTGCAAATTTCCCAAGCATTACAAAAGCAAGCATAACCACTAAAGCGTAAAGCACCCAGCTTAGCAAAACAGGCCAATCGCCCGTATCAGGCAGGCTGGACGGGCCGAAAGCAAAAGTATTAACGCCGCAAAGCAGCGCAAAAAGGGAAAAAGTAACTTTCTTCATAAGAATCTCCAAAACAACGTATATATCTACTTTAGCCGTTATTGAAGTATGTGTCAACCCCGCGCAAAACCCGCGCGCGTCAAAAACAGCGTAAATTTTATTATCATATCTGTATGAACACCTTTAAAAAAGGCAGCGTTATTACGGTAAACGATAAAATGCAAAGCGGCTATTCCTACCTGCTTAAAGAAGAGCAGGGCCAAAACTTTACGCCTGATTTTACGCCCGAACTTACCCCCGCCCAAATGCTGGAAATGGGTGTTTTTGAAGGCCATTATATGACGGACTGCAAGGCGGAGTTTCCCCCCGAATGGTTTAAAGCCGCCAAGTTTAATGCGCAACGCGCGGATATAAACCAAAATTATTTTAAAATTAAATCCCGCCAAAATTTAGACGTGTGGCGCGCCAAAGGCTGGATTATAGGGCCTGATGTGCGCGGCTGGTTTCAGTGGTACTGCCGCTATTATTTGGGCCGCAGACTGCCGGATATTGACGCGGTGCAAATTAAACGCTGGCGTAATTTTAAACGCCACAAAATGCAAGTACTTAAAAACTGCCCGCCCATGGCCTTAACGTGCCGTCCGCGCCAGCGCCAAGCGCTTTTGCAATGGGCATATAACCCTATTTTTTAATTACAACAAGGAGATTATTTTTATATGACTTCATACTTTACGCAGGCCGCAAAACTTTTAACAACCATAGAAAAAACACAAAAAACACCAATGCAAAAAGCCGCCAAACTTATGGCGGACTGCGCCGCCGCCGACGGGATTATATACACTTTAGGCTCTGGCCACAGCTTAAGCGTGGCTTTAGAGCCATTCCACAGAAGCGGCAGCCTTGCCTGCGTAAGCGCGGTGCTGGACCCTTCCTTCAACTTTATGCCCTCGGCCCACGCGGCGACTGAGCTTGAAAGACTTTCGGGCTATACTCCCGTCATACTTAAACGCCATAACCTTACCAAGAAAGATGTTATTATAATCATCTCCAACTCGGGCCGCAACAGCGCGGGCATAGACGCCGCGCTTTACGCAAAAAGCCTTGGCGTAAAAGTTATTGTCATAACCGCGCTTAAAGCGCACAAAGCCACAACCAGCCGCCACCCGAGCGGCAAAATGCTGCGCGACTGCGCCGATATTGTGATAGATAACTGCTGCCCCAAGCAGGAAACCGCTTTAACCTTAAACGGTAAAAGCATTGCGCCCGTTTCCACAATAGCAGGCGCGGCGGTGATGAACAATATTATGTACCTTACGGCGGAAATATTGGCAAAAAAGGGTTTGCCCGTACCGCTTTACCTTAGCAGCAATGACGGCGGGGACGACAATAATGCAAAACTGGCGCAAAAATATAAAGGCAGAATTTTGCACTTGGATTAATTTAAAACGCGCAAAAAAATACCGCCTTCCTTTTACGGTTGGCGGTATTTTTGTTTTAAATCTAAGTTATTTTTTATACGGGTAGAAGATAAGTTTACCGTCTTCCCTCACCAGTCTGCCCCAAACATTTTCCCCGCCGATATTAAGTAAAACATTTACGGAAGCTATTTGGCTTTTGGGAATATCTCTGTTTATAAGTATTCCAAAACCTCTGGTATTACTGTCGGTTATACCCTTTACATTAGTAACGGTAGGAATAGGTTTATCCTCTTTAAGGCAACGCATGGAGTAGAATGCCGCTTCAGAGGGGGTTTCCGTCAAGCAAATAGTACGCATATCCCGTGAAGACACCGACCTGCTTACTCCAGGCATCAGAGCGTGGATAAAAAGGCTGTTACTTTCCCCCACGTCCTGCAGTCTTAAACCGTTTTCCTGAATATTCATCACGGACTCTGTATTTAAAGACATTCCGCGGAAGATATATCTCTTATTTTCGGCAAAGGGATACGGCGGCAAATTTTTTGTCATATCCGGTTTATAGAGGGAAATATCTTCTATCTCATAACCCGTCCCGTGAGTTTGGGGCATGGGCCTGAAATAAGGTTTAAAGCCATAACCGTACATTTTAAGCAATGCCTCTCTGGCAGGCATCTTTACCGTTATACCCAGCGCGCTTACGCCCGCTTTCTTTAAAGTATTGCTGAAAGAAAAATCCATAGAATACAGATTATCGGGGAAAGGCTTAGGGTCAAAAACAAAAACATCTTTAAAACCGTAACCTCTGGGGTCAAGCAAAAGCTTATCTGACGCCTGAAGGTTTTTGATAGCTGGTATGAAAGAAGAATATTTAAAAGAGGGATTGCTCCTCCAGCCCAAGTCTGCGGGATAAGATTTTAAAACGGCTTTATAGAGGAAGTTATCCAGCTCTTCCCAAGTGGTATGCCAGGAAACAGGTTCGGGTGATATCATTCCCTCGGGGTTGCCCGCAATGGCCTCGCTGCAAATACCCTTTTTACAAAGGCCTATAACCTGCCCATGATACAAAATAGGGCCGCCGCTGTTGCCGGGCGCGGTATGTTCCGACGCGCGGATAAGGCGTTTATAATCAACCGCTTCAAAACCTTTAAATATGCCGACGCGCTCTTCAAAAGAGATACCCCACGGAAAGCCGTAAGAATAAATTTTTTCCCCTTCCTTAGGATACATAGACGCGATGGGAAGAGGCTTCATCTGCTGCCAAAACTGATTATTATTTATCTCTATAAGGCCGATATCCGTAGCCTCGCCTAAGGAATAACCCGCGACTTTTGCAATATACCACGGGCCTTTACCGTCTGCAACTGCAGGTCTTATTCTGACGGTGGTTGCGCCGTCAACTATATGCCCCGCCGTAATAAGCGCTTCCATATTTCCCTTTTTAAGATAAAAACCGCTGCCGTTTTTACCGTAGAGAGGGTTTTCAATTTCTATTACGGCCGCTTTAACGCCGCTGTAATAATTTCTGTACGCCTCAATATTAAAGCTTGTAAATTTTTCTCCTAATAAACCCCTTCCGTTAAGCAGATTTCTTATACCCGGCAGTTTAAATTTATCCGCAAAAGAAAGCGGGAAGAGCGGCTTTTTAAACACGCCTTTAAAGTTGTCATAAACCTCAGGCAAGGTTGTAAGCTGCTTTGTTTGCGCCGCGGGAGACGGGGTGGGCGCGGGCTGCTTTAACACGGGCGTTTGCAGAGGGCGGTTTGGAGTATTTTTTACATAAGGCGTAAAGTTTAAAGAGCCGTCGGCCTCAAAGCCCAGCCTGCCCCAAGTATTCGCGCCGTTTATATTCATAAGACCGCTGTAAACCGATATTTTATCTGCGGGAATATCAGACAGCGCCGTCATAAGTATGGAAGAACCTAAGGAAGAATCTCCGCCTACCTCTATATCTTTAATATGCACCACAACGGGTATCTGCTTTTCCGCCCCTGTGTGCTTTAAGGCATAATGCGCGGCGTCCTTCGGGCTGCCCGTAAGGCAGATTGTTTTATTACAATCCATTTCCTTTGCGTATTTGGCAAGGCCTGCGGAAGGATACCTTAATGCCAGATAGTCATTGTTGTGCGTGCCGACGTCCTGCAAGCGTATGCCGTTGGCATTAATATTTTGAACGGCGGGAATATCTAACGCCATACCGCGGTATACATATTTTTTTGCAGGGTTAAAAGGATATTCCGGCAAAGGTTTTGATAAATCCGCCGCATAAGCCGTAATATCGTCTATCTTATAAGTTTCAGAAGAAAGCGCAGGGTAGCCTCTCCATGGCGAAGGCTTTGCGCCCCACGAATACAGTTTATTTAAAGCCTGTTTGGGCGGCATTTTAAAAACGCCCGTCATCATTTTAAAACCAAATCTTTTTGCGCTCTCTCCGATATTAAACAAAGGCTCTTTTTGTTTTAACAGGCCCGAGCTCAAAACATTTTCGTATGTCTTTGCAAAGGCGGGATAAGTGTCAACAAGTCCGCCTGCGACGGGATTTGCAAGTTCGGCTATGAAAGCCTGTTTAATAAAACTTTTTATCGCGGGAGAAGGTATAAAAAAGCTGTTTTGCGCGTTAGTCATATGCGCAAGACCGCTTACTTTTCCGACGGACTGCGCGTCGCTCAGCGGGCCGCCGCTAAAGCCGTGTTCCAAAGCGGGAGAGGCTTTATAAACGGGATTAAGCGCGCCGTCCAAATTAAAGGAAGGAGAAATTAAAGTAAAAGGTTTTGATATAACATCGCCGAACATATTAAAGCCAAATCCCAGTAAAGACGCCCCCGCGTTTTGCGCTTTTGGCGACAGCGTTAAAGGTTTTCTGGCGTATAAAAATGAAGGTTCCGCCTGTAATAGAGCAATATCATAACCTTTGCCCGTTCCGCTTGTCGCCAATACTTTTGCAACGGAAGAAATACCCTCTTTATCGGTAAGAGTAACGGTTTTATCCGCGCCGACAACGTGCGAAGCCGTAATAACCATAGGCACGCCGCGGTGCTTTACATAAAACCCGCTGCCGAAAGACTGCCCGTTATTTGAGGTAACGGTAAAAGAGGCGTCTTCAAATCTTAATTTATTTGCTTCCGAGAAGACGGCAGGATTGGCGCGCGCTTCCTTAAAGGTTACGTTTCCTGCGTCCCAAACTACCGGGCCTTTATCGGTATAAGAAGTTATTGTTCCGACGGCATTGTCTTTATACGCGGCAATAAGATTGCCGTAATTTTTTGCAAGTTCGGGATACTCTTTTAAAAATTCGTTAAGTTCAAATTTAGGGTCCGTAAATTTACTTTTAAGGGTATAAGTAAGAAAATTGCGCAGCTGCGGCAGAGAAGTAAAAAAGCTCTCTCCGTTGCCGCCCATATGCGTAACGCCCACCACCTTGCCTTCACCTTCAAACCTCACCAAAGGCCCGCCGCTTGTGCCGTGCCCTGTTTCGGGGAAGGCTTTATAAACGGGTTTTAAGCCGCCGTCAAACATAAATTTAGCGTCGTCTAAGGTAACTTCCATATTCCTTAACCAGCTGCCTTTGGGGAAACCTGCGGCAAGCAGCCCCTCTTTAACTACAGGCTCTTTAAAAGAAAGCTGTAAAGGTATTTTTTCTTCCAAAAATCCTTTTTCAGGCAGAATCAAAGCAAAATCATATCCGCGGGAAATTATGGAACGTTCAAATACTTTGCCGAAAGATAAAATGCCCTCGCTGTCTAAAATTTCCACAACATTATCGTCGCGCACAACGTGCGCCGCTGTTACAATCATAGGCAGGCCGCGGTACTTTATATAAAAACCGCTGCCGCCCGCGTTATCGCTTCTGCGGGTGATTTTAAAGGTGGCTTGTTCAACTTTATCTGCAATGGCTGCTCTGTCCTGCGCGGACATAAGATTTAAACCCGAAGAAAAAGTGCCCGAATTATTAAATTGTATCCTCTCCGGCAATATCAGCCCGCCCGAAGAGAGTTTGGAAGTTATCAGATTTGAATAATTTTTTACGAAAGCGGGATAGGCAGGCAGCCATTGCACCCTGTTAACGGGGTCTAAAATCATCTCTCTGGCAAGAGAGGTCATAAAGTTTCTTAATGTTTTAAGCCCTATAAATAAAGCGTTTTCCTGATTATACGTTAAGGCGTAAGCGACGCCCGCCACGCGTTCGTTTAAGTCGCCCACAAGCAAAGGTCCGCCGCTGTTGCCGTAGGTAAGGTTGTCGGTTGTTGTTCTGTAAAGCTGTGCTTTGCTGCCAAGCAAATTATATTTGGTGTCAAAAACCGTAAGCGCACTTCTGGAATACTCTCCGCCGCCCGGAAAGCCCAAAGCCATCACAGGCTGGTTAACCTGCGGCTCTTTTAAGGAAAGTTCAAAAGGAATTCTGCCCTGCAGGAAAGCGGGCTTTACAAAAACAGCAGCCAAATCAACCCCGGGGGAGAAAACGGATTTTAACACAACGCCTGTTTCTTTATTCCCGCGGCTGTCCAGTATATTTACAAATTTATTGCCGCGCACAACGTGGCCCGCCGTTATTATAACGGGCATACCGCGGTAGTTTAAAAGGAATCCGCTGCCCGTATCTCCCTCCGAGCGGGAAATTTTGAAGGAGGCCTTTTCCTGCTCGTCAAGCTGGCTGAAATTATTTAAAAACTTTCCTTTTTTATAAGGCGGCAACAGTCCGTTGTTTAAAGAAACCAAAGATATTTTGTAGTAAGTTTCAAAAGCTTTTTGAGGAGAAAGCAAAATATT
>CAZBCE010000012.1:0-26316 GCA_964490555.1 uncultured Elusimicrobium sp.
TGATGCCCCATTTGTCGTTTAATACTTTGGCGATAGGCGCTAAGCAGTTTGTTGTGCAGGACGCATTGGAAACAAACTGTGTGCCGGGAACGTAAGATTTTTCGTTTACGCCCATTACGAACATCGGCGTATCATCTTTGGAAGGAGCTGACATAACTACATATTTTGCGCCGGCTTTAATGTGGGCGGCAGCAGTTTCTTTGCTGAGGAAAAGCCCTGTGGATTCTACTACATATACCGCGCCGACCGCGCCCCAAGCTAATTCTTCGGGATTCTTTACCGCTGTTACGCGAATTTCTTTACCGTTTACGATAAGTTTGCTGTTGGCTACGTCCGCTTCTATTGTGCCTTTAAACTGGCCGTGGACTGTATCATACTTAAGCATATAGGCTAAGTAGTCTACGGGGCAAAGGTCATTAATAGCTACGATTTCAATATCTTTGCGGGTTTGTGCCGCTCTGAAAACAAAACGACCGATACGGCCAAAGCCGTTAATCGCTACTTTAACTGACATAATCTGTATCCTCCTGGGATTTTACTTTCTCTTTCCCTTATATCTTACTATTTTTTGAGAGGTTTTTAAATCGTTTTTACAAGTTGGCAGCCCCCGCCTTGTATAAAGCAGGGGCCGCCGATAGTATTATTTAGTATCTAATCTTAAATCTTATTATATGCGTTAAGGTCCGTTGTAATGATTACGCTTTGCGGGTCCGACGCTCTTATTTTTTTGAGCAGAGAGGTAAACCCGAAACCGAATAATTTGTACTGTCTGGGAGAGCCGCCGACAGAAGCGTTAACCGCCACTAAAATCTGCTCGTTTAAAGCGTTTTTGTGGAAGAGCGGTTCCCCCGGCAGAGGCTTGCCAGTTTTAAGCAAATCTTTGGGCAGTTTGATGATATTTGTATAAATATCTTCTATCGTTATTGCTTTGTTTTTTAATGTGGGCGTAAAGAAAGCTCTTTTTGTAAAGGCAAGTTTGAAAGCCTTATTTCTAAAGTCAAGCACGGAAACATTGCTTAAAATAATGGAAGAATAATTTTTTTGGATAACATAAGGCCCGTTTGACTCGTCAAGTATCCAATCCCAAAAGCGCATACAAACGCCTGTTGCTGTTTTTTCAGCGGTGTCAAGGCAAACGCTTTTTACGTTTAACAAAACGGCACCGGTGGTTTTATCTTCGTAAAATTTAAGTTTGGAAGTGGTGGTATCAACAACGGCTTTATAATCTCCGCGGTAGAACTTTATTGTTTTTAAGGTAAAGGTATAAGCGTCGCCCGCGTTAGGCAGATATACGCAGCTTTTGTGCGTAAGCAGCCATTCTTTGTTAATAACCGTGGCATAACATTTTACGGTAGCATCGGGATTGGGAATGGAAACGACTAAAGGGTCAACCGCTATCATTTGATGACCGAGTTCCTGCATCTTTTCGGTTATATTGCGTCTGTATATGGAGCGGACTTCAAAAACAATAGGGGAATAGCCGTAATAGGGCGCGGGTTTTGCCGTTTGCTCCGCCTGAACGCGGGCAAGGGTATCGGCAACCTGTTTTTCCAGTTCTTTATCGGCGATTTCAAAAGCGTTTAAAGCTGTAACGAAAGATGACAGCAAGACAAATAAAAACAGTTTTTTATACATTGTTCATTCTCCAAATATTGAATATTTAAAAGTATATCCTTTAACTTTTTGCGACCGCAAGAGAAAAAAGCCCTAAAATAATATGGGCCTTTTGCCCTAAATATTTTTTTACATTGACGGAGGAAAAGGCAGGACGATATCCGCCAAGTCGGAAACTATCATCATTCCCGCCGCCGTGTTCCACATTGTAAAGTGCATCATTCTTGTCATACCGACGCCGAAGATAATATATCTTCTCGGTTCGCCGTTTTTGGCGGCGTTAAGGCCGACCATTATTTTATTGCCCGTCTTGTAAATCATATAAAGCGGTTCGCCCTGCAAGGAATTAGCGTCGTCGGTATCTACGCTTACGTTAAAGCCGTCCATAGCTTTTATTTTAAACGGCGTTTTTACCGACGGAGTGGAAAAGATGCCGTTGTTTATTGCTCTTTTAAAATAATAATCGTTAAGTTCTTTGGCGGTAACGGACATAAGAAGGATTGTGGCGTAATTGCTTTTTTTGGCAAAGCGGCCGCCGTCGTTTTTGGCAATGAAATCTGCAAAAGTTACCGCGCCGCCCTGCTTGGTAATTACTATCTTGCGCATATTTAAAACTACCGCGCCGGTTTGGGAATCGGTATCGTAGTCAAGAGCCTCTTTGTTGCCGCTGAACACGGCGGAATATTTTGCGCCGTTAAAATTTATGGTAAATTTATCCCCGCCTTTTTTGGCGGAAGGATTAACACAGGACTGATAGGTTAAAAGCCATTTTGAATTTAAAACAACCGCGTAACAGTCGGAGGAGGAAGCCGATTGGGAAACAGTAAAGTAAATGGGCTCTAATAAATAGCTTGGGGTTTTGGTTTGGGCAGCTTTAATATTGGCAAGTTTTTCCCCCGCCTGCTCGGCAAGAGGAGCGGGTGCGAAATCAAAAGCGTTAAGAGCGGCGGCTAAAAAAGCGAAGGCAAAAAATAAACAAGTTTTTTTATTCATAATAATAATCAATCCTCAAATACTTTACCGATATACAAAAGTATATCCTTTGCCGCCCGCGCGCACAAGAGAATAAAGGCCCCCGTTAAGATAGGTCTTTGGCCCTAAATAAAAAACCCCCGTTTCCTTATAGAAGCGGGGGCTTTAAAAACTTTACTTTTACTTATTTAACGTTTTTGATATTAAGAGTATCCGTTATTTTTACGCCGCTTAAGTCTTTGCCCAAGGCGGTTGTTAAAGCAGTGGTTACTTTGGCATCAAAAGTTACATATTTTCTTTTAGAGGCGGAGTTAGAGAAGTCCGCATTAACGCCTACCAACACATTTTCGCCCGTGGAGGTTTTAAAGTAAAGAGGTTCGCCGGGGAGAGCTTTGCTGATGCTCTTTATATTGCTGTTAGGAATTAAGTTTCTGCCGTATACGGAGCTGATAGTTATGGGAGTGTTGGCGGCAAGAGGAGTAAAGAAGCGTCTGACCGTAAACGCGCCTGCATACTTGGAAGGGTTGATGTTGGATAAGATAATGTTTGCATAGCTGTTGCCGATGGAGAATGTACCGTTGTTACCGCCTGCGATATAATCTATGAAGCGGATGCAGACATTTTTGCTTTCCTTTTCAACCTTAGAGAGGCAGATGCTGTCTAAGTTAACGAGAGCGAAAGGAATACCGTCAATAAAGACTGTTTTGGGTTTGGAGCGATAAAGATTTACTGTAGCTCTGTAGCCGTCCTTTTCAAACGTCATAAACTTAGCTTTGTGAGACCAGGTATAGCCTTCGTAATCGGGGTCGGTAGCGTCGTGGTCTTCAAGATATACACACTGTTCGGGAAGAAGAATCCAGCTTTTTGCAATGACGGTGGCATAACATTTTCTGTATGTTCCCTGCGCCATAATGTTATCAAGGGTTCTGGCTGTTGCGTCTATTTTTCTGCCTTCGGCATAATAATAGAGGAAGTTTTCAAAGTAAGTTTCTACCTTAAAAACTATCGGGTTAAATTTATAATTGATTACGGGTGTGGATTTTTTCTGCGCGGCGGAAAGAGCCTGTTCCACGGCTTTTTCCTGGGCAGGAGTTACTTCGGGCAGAGCATTGGCTAAGCCCAGCACGCAAAACACGCAAATTAATGAAAGCAATAACTTTTTATGCATAGGTAATTTTATCTCCTCAGATAATCTTGATACAGTAAGTATATTTTTTATTCGCAGGATTAACAAGAGAAAAAAGGCCTAAACAACAATAGGTCTTTAGTTCTATAAAAAAAATTCCCCGTCGTAAACGGAGAATTTTTTATAAGATTGAGCAAGTGTTACTATATACTTAGTTCTTTAGATACCTTAGAAAGTTCCGCATAAGGTCTGCCCATATCGCCGACTATTAAAACTACCACATTGTTCTGAGGATAGAACTCCAATATAATAGGTGCGGGTTCGCCCGGAATATTTTTAAAGTAGGCAAGAACCGCGCCTGAGTTATAAAGTTCCGCACGGTAAGGTTTAATGGAGGGCTGGCGGCCTTCCTGCAAAGATTTAAAAACATCTTTTACAAAAGCTATGCCCGCGGGAGTTATAACGGAAAAATCGCTGAAGCGGTTTCTGTCCAAATGGTAATATCTGAACATCTCGTTTGATATAAGGGATTGCTTAATGTCGCCGTAAACGGAGGCTATTTTTTTGCCTTCTTCCCTTTCCCCCGGCCTATCGTATTTATCTTCCAGCTTGACGGAGAAAATAACGCTCCTGTCCATTTGAATTTGCGTCGGAGTTTTGACTGACTGTCTTGTTTTGGGCTCCTGCTTTTGAGTTATGGCAAATCTGTCAAGAGAGAAAGGTTTGGCTTCCTCTTCTTTCAATGCGCGCTTAAGTTCTTCTTCTTTCTTTATAAGCGGCTGCTGTTTTTTAAGCGTTTCCCGCGCGCTTTTTACAATAGCGTACTGCCATGTATCCTTTTCAAAAACAGGGGTTTGTGCGTCCACCGCGGCAAAAGTAAGAGGAGAGATAAAAGCTAAAACTGTAATTGCGGCGGCAAAATGTTTTATGTATTTGGCTTGCATATTGCCTCCTTGTAACTATCTGTTAAATATATGATATAAAATTAGTTTTTCAAGGGAAAGGGCCGCAGGACCTGCCTTTAACGGGTTTTTGGACCTATGCCAGACCTATATCCCCAAATATCCGAAATAAAAAATGCCTTCCCTTTAAAAGGAAGGCATTTTTTGCTTATTTTTAAGACTTAAATTACATCATACCGCCCATGCCGCCCATTCCGCCCATGGCGGGAGGCATACCTGCTTCCTGCTTTGCGGGCAAATCGGCGACAAGCGCTTCGGTCAAAAGAACCGTTGCGGCGATTGAAGCGGCGTTTTCAAGAGCGGTGCGGACCACTTTAGCGGGGTCTACAACGCCTGCTTTAAGCAAGTCCTCGTAGGTATCGGTATCGGCGTTAAAGCCTTCGTTACCTTTAAGGTTTCTTACTTTGTCTACCACTACCGCGCCGTCTAAACCCGAGTTAACGGCAATCTGGCGCAAGGGAGCGGATAAAGCTTTTTTAACGATATTGATACCTGTCTGGATGTCTTCGCTGTCGACTTTGATGTTATCAAGCGCGGCTTCGCATCTGACAAGCGCCACGCCGCCGCCGGGGACAAGACCTTCTTCCACGCCTGCGCGGGTTGCGTTTTTGGCGTCTTCAACTTTAGCCTTTTTGGCTTTAAGTTCGGTTTCGGTTGCTGCACCGACGTTGATTACGGCTACGCCGCCGCTTAACTTTGCCAAGCGTTCCTGAAGTTTTTCTTTATCGTAGTCGGAAGTGGAAAGCTCAATTTGTTTTCTGATTTGGGCTGTTCTTTCTTCCACAAACTTTTTGCTGCCGCCGCCGTTGACGATTGTTGTGCCTTCTTTATCAATGATAACGCGTTTTGCGCTGCCCAGCATTTCGGGCGTGGCGGTTTCAAGTTTAAGGCCGCGTTCTTCGCTGATAACTTCGCCGCCCGTGAGGATTGCGATATCGGCAAGCATTTCTTTGCGTCTATCGCCAAAACCGGGGGCTTTTACTGCGCAGCCTTTAAGCGTGCCTCTGAGTCTGTTGACTACTAAGGTTGCAAGGGCTTCGCCTTCAACGTCTTCGGCGATGATTAAAAAGTTGCGGCCGTTTTGTACGATTTTTTCCAACAGGGGCAGAAGGTCGCCCATGGCGGAAACTTTTTTATCGGTAATGATAAGAGCGCAGTCTTCCAGCACACATTCCATTCTTTCGGAATCGGTTACGAAGTAAGGGGAGATATAGCCCCTGTCAAACTGCATACCTTCCACAACTTCAAGCGTGGTGGTGGCTGTTTTGCCTTCTTCTACGGTAATGACGCCTTCGTGGCCTACTTTATCCATAGCTTCGGCAATTAAATCCCCGATAACTTTATCGTTGGCGGAAATGGTGGCGATTTGCGCCTTTTCCTGTTTGGTTTTTACGGGTCTTTGAATTTTCTTTAATTCTTCTTTTACCGTTTCTACGGCTTGTTCTATACCCTTTTTAACCAAGGTCGGGTTTGCGCCCGCGGTAATATTTTTGATGCCTTCCGTCAAAAGAGCGCTGGCAAGCACCGTGGCGGTTGTTGTGCCGTCGCCTGCTATGTCGTTGGTTTTGGAGGCGACTTCGCGTATAAGCTGTGCGCCCATATTTTCAAATTTATCTTCAAGTTCTATATCTTTTGCGATAGTTACGCCGTCGTCAATAATTAAGGGAGAGCCGAACTTTTTTTCCAGCACTACGCTTCTGCCCTTGGGGCCTAAGGTAACTTTTACGGCATTGGCAACTTTTTCAATGCCGGCTTTCATTTTGCTTCTGGCGTCTTCCGCGTAAATAATTTGTTTTGCCATATTACTTTTTACTCCTTTATAAAATTAGCCTAAAATACCAAGAATATCTTCCTGGTGCATGATGAGGTACTTTTCGTCTTCTATTTTAACTTCAGTACCTGCGTATTTGCCGTAAAGCACTTTATCCCCTGCTTTTACGTCCATGGGCAATCTTTCCCCCGCTTTATTTAAAGCGCCCGGGCCTACCGCGACAACTTTACCTTCCATCGGTTTTTCTTTTGCGCTGTCGGGGATGATGATGCCCCCTTTTACAACTTCTTTCGGTTCTATGGGCGAGACTATTACCCTGTCACCCAAAGGTTTTATTTTTACGTTTGACATTGTTTAAGAGTCCTCCTTATGTAATTAAAATTGGCAAATATAATACTACACTGCTAATTTATCATTTATTTAGCATTTTTGTCAATCAGTTTGTGGGAGTGCTAATTATATAGACGGGCAATTAATTGCCGAAAAGCTTGCCAAGAAAGCTTTTTTCTTTCTTTTCAAGTATTTTGATTACAACGCAGGAAACATTGTCTTTACCGTCAACTTCGGCAGATTGTTTTACTATCGCCTGACACATTTTGCCCGCGCTTAAGGGTTTGTTCATAATTTCGTAAATTTCGCTTTCCCTTATGCCTTTGTTAACACCGTCGGAGCAAAGCATAAAAACATCGCCTACTTTAGGGTAAAGAGGAATTGTGTCACACTTAATATCTTTTTTAAGGCCCAAGGCTTTTGTAAGAACGTTTTGTATGCGGGATTTTTCCGCCTGTTCCTTGGTTATTATGCCGCGCGCGACCTGTTCCATAACATAAGAATGGTCTTTGGAAACCTGTAAAAGTTTTTTATCGCGCAAAAGATATATTCTGCTGTCGCCTATATGGACGGCGGCGGCGTTATTTTCGTTTTCTATATAAACCGCGCTTAGGGTTGTACCCATGCCGCGCCTTCTGTAATTTTCGGTGGCAAGGGTGTAAATTCTTATATTGGCGACGGAAGCCGCGTAAAGCAGTTTGCGCTGTATGCGGGCGAGGGCGGGTTCAAAATCGCGCGGAATTACTATTTTTTTCGCGTTTACGTCCGCTATTGTTTGCCTTAAGATGGAAACGGCTAAATTACTGGCTACTTCTCCCGCGTTGTGCCCCCCCATTCCGTCGGCAACCGCGCCAAGGCACAGTTCCGGGGCTATGATTACGCTGTCTTCATTCTTTTCTCTTATTTTACCTATATCGGTATAAGAGGCCAGTTCTATATCAAATTCCATCTTTCCTCTCTTGCCGCAAGAACAGCGATTATAAACATAAGTATGCCGTAACCTATTAGGGCAATTATAGTAAAGAAGATAAGACCGTCTTGCTTATAGGTGTATCTTAATTCTTCAAAGGGTTCTTGTAAGGCAAAGGCCCAAACCTGCGCTTCTATATCGGTTTTGGTTTTGCTTCTTGCCGCTTCAGCCATGGCGGCGATAAACTGCTCTCTTTGCTGTGCGGGCGGGATTATCGGCTTTGCCTGTGGGGCCTGTTCCTGCGCCTGCGCGGCGGCGGGCTGGCCTGCTTGTCCGAAAAGTTCCTTTTCCCCGTAAGGCTGTTTTGCGCTCTGCGCCGTCGGGTCTATACCGGGTGGTAAATCCCCCAGCGCGCCTTGTACGGGCTGATTTGCGGGAAGATTTTTAAGCTCGTCTGCCGTAGGCATTAAAGCTTCAGCTTCGCTCTGCGGTTTAGGCTGTTCTTTTTCTTTCGTCA
The DNA here is from genome assembly GCA_964490555.1 of uncultured Elusimicrobium sp. GTDB lineage: Bacteria > Elusimicrobiota > Elusimicrobia > Elusimicrobiales > Elusimicrobiaceae > Proelusimicrobium. The sequence continues at coordinate 8,203 of CAZBCE010000012.1, forward strand.
ATACATTAACTTTAACGTCGGTAGTTGTATAGTTTTCAAGAGAAATATTATCAAGAGAAACGGGCTTTTTGTTTAAAGTTTCTTCCGCCTCTGAATCAAACATAGACGCAACGGGCAGCTGCGCGTCTTTTTTGGGAACTAACATAACCGCGTTAGGGTCAGGCGCGACCGTTAAAGGCTCTACCCCCGCGGTTTGGTAAATTTCCTGCACCATATAGTAAGTGTTGCCGCTTGTCTGGTAAACCCAGATGGACGCGCAGCCGCTTACAAACAGCAAGACAGCGGCGATACGCAATATATAGCTGCCTCTTAACAGCGGCAATACAAAAGTTGCCGCCGCAAGGCCTATTGTGGAATAAAACAGAGAAGTCGTAAGTTCCCCCGTAATGGCATTGGCGGGACGGCAGAATTCAAACATACACCAAAAGCCGAGCGCAAATAAAGCCATAGTGGCAACCCTGTAAAGAAAGCCGAAAGCGTCAACATCGTCTAACTTAATGGCAAGCGCGCCAAAGACGAAAGCGTAGACAATAAGATAAGAATGCGCCGTAAGATTTATAGCCGTGCCGTGGTCAGCCCAGCCGAAAAGCCCCGCCGTATACGCCCAAACCGCGACAAGCAGCACTATGGGCACCGCTTTGTTTATAATGTCAAAAAACAACATACTTACGGCAAAGATAAAAAATACAAACGCCGTAGCGGCAAGAGGCATATTTGCAGCCATAAAACCGTTATTAAGCCAGGGCGCAATTAAGGCTTTTAAGAAAGGCAGCCCCGCAATATTTTGAGCGGAACACGCCGTACCCAGCTTTAAAAACAACACGGCGGCGGCAACCATCATAAAAGCCGCAAGGAAAGTAAGCGACAGGCCTTTGATAAGAAATTTATTCTTTTTCGCCCTTAATGCGGCGGTAGGGTCTATTGCGTTTTGCGGATTTGCGCCGAAAATCTGCTTCTTACGCTCTTCTATAAACTTTTGCGTAAGTGTAGCTTCCCCCAAAGTTTGCCCGACGGGGTTGGGAACGGGAGTAGGCGTGGGCATTCTGTCGCCAAGGCTTACTATGGGAATAGAAGGCCTTGTGGTTGAATTTCTGACGGAGGTAGACTCCACGCTCATATTAAAACGATTGCTGCGCTGCTTAGGCTGGTTTTTTGCCTCTTCCGCGCGCGGGGTATCAACGGAACTTATTTTAAGGCCGACTTCTTCCGTTATGTTAACGCCCTGCGATAATTTTAACTGGTCGTCGGCGCGCATTTTTTGGAAGTAAAGCAAAGTTTCCGTAGCCGTCTGAAATCTGTCTTTTGGGTTCTTGCTCATCAACTTTGCCACCGCCATAGAAAGCCACGGCGGTATGCCCTTGCGGTAGTGGTTGATATCAGGCAAAGGTTCGTTGATATGCTTTTGTATGATATCCATTGAATTTTTGCCCGTAAAAGGGTATTTGCCCGTAAGAACATAAAATAAACTTGCGCCGACGGAGTATAAATCCGCGCGGGTATCTATGGAGCGGCCCAAAGCCTGCTCGGGCGATAAAAAGTAAGCGGTACCTGCAAGTTCCGTGGTTTTTGTGCTGCCTTTGTCTTTGTCAACTTTCTTGGCGATACCAAAATCCACAATCTTAGGCTCAAGCTTTTTGTTGATAAGAATATTGGAAGGTTTTATATCTCTGTGGATTATGCCCTTTTGGTGCGCGGCTTCAAGCCCGCGCAGAATGCCGATAAAGGTTTCCACTATGAAGGAAATGGGTAAGTTGGGGCGTTTTCTGACGATAGAAGATAAACTTTCCCCCTCAATAAAGGACATAACGATAAAATAAAACCCGTTTTCCTTGCCGACGTTATAGACGAAAACAATGTTAGGGTGGTCAATTTCCGCAATGGCGCGCGCTTCGGTAAGGAACAATCCCACGGCCTTTTTATCGTTGGCCAAAGCGGGGCTTAACACTTTTACGCAGACAATTCTGTCCAGCGCTTTGTGTTTGGCTTTAAACACCGTTCCCATACCGCCTTCGCTGATTTTTTCCAGTATTACGCAGCCCGAAATTTCCTGCCCGATAAGGGCAAGCTCAGGCTTTTGCGCGGTTTTCACCTGCGTTTTATTAATGTCCTGCCTGTTGTCGGGCGCGGCGGACTGTTGCTCTTGCTGCGGTTGTTTTATATTATCGTCTGCCATAAGCGGTTATTAAATTATTTATTATCCTCAAAATATTTTACCATAACGGCGAAAAGCTTTTTTATATCTTCAAGCTTTTCTATCGGAAGACGTATCCCCTTTTTTGTCCAGCCTTTATAAGCGTCGTCTTCCTGCCATTGTCTTAAATCTATGCCTTTGCTGCCCATATAAGAACTTACGCGCAGCACAATGGAAAGGCCCTGCCTTTTTGCGTATTTGCCTAATTCTCCGTCCTGTATTTGCGCTATATCCTGCGGCAAAGTGTTTAAAGCCTGCGCAATTTTGCCCACAATTTCAGGCGAAAGCGTTATGCCCGCCTTGGTGGGGCCGCTGTAAGTATCCGTCTTAAGATATTTGCGCACGGAAACATATTTGTGTCCGCGGTAAGAATCAACGGAAAATTTAATTTCGTTTCCGTCTTCCAAAATTAAAGAACCTATCTGCGTTAAAATTTCGAAGCTGGTTTCGGGCATATTATTTACCTCCGTCCTCTTCCTGAGATTTATTTTTTTTAAACAGGCCGCCGATGCTGCCTGCCACGCCTTTAACAATATCTGCCGTACCGCCCGCCGCGCCCTTGACGATTTCGCCCGTGCCGACAGCGACGCCTTTTACTATCCCCGTTGATACGCCCACCCCGCCTTTAACTATGGCGGTAGGAAGGTTTACAACAGAAGTTACCGTGGACACGACATCCAGCTTGTAAGAAGGATCGCTTAGCGTGCCGCCCACTTTAATTACAACAGGTTTAAATCCGCTTGAAGTTACTTTGCCCATGTGGCTTTCTATCTTCATATCAAGCGCTTCTGTTATAAGATTAATGTTACCTAATGCTTTTACGGTAGTCAAATCGGAATTAATCTCCGATTTATTTATGGTTATTATTCCGTCGTTAAGCGTGTACAGGCCTTCCACATTTTTATACGTTACCGTGTTTACGCCGATAGACATCTTATCCATTTTGATAAAGTTAAGCGCTTTTTGCACTATGCGCACGGAGGTAAAAAGAACGCGGGCCACGACGGAGGAGGACATAAGTTTGTCCAAGTCTTTAATTTCCCCGTTGACGGAAGAAAACGATATTGTGCCTTTTGCCCTGTCCATAATATTATCAAAGTTTTTAACGTCTGCCTTAAGAGTAAAGTTTTCCGTGTCAAAAACATTGTTGGCTATTTTGCGCACAAAGATATCTGCCTTAATATTAAACGGCGCGCTGCGCTGCGCGGCGGTAACTGTTTTTACTTCCGTCCCCGCTTTTTTGGGCTGCGGCGCGGAAGTTTTATTTTTATCTTTGGACATTAAGGCGTCAAAGTTAACGTCGTCCAAAGTAAATTTATCCATATCAAAAAAGAAGTTTATATCGTGCGTGCGGCCCGCCTTAATATAGGCAAGAGAGGTTTTGAAAGCCGACCCCGCAAAAAAGCCCGTAATAAGATTTGTCTTTATATTTTTAAGAGAGTTTAAAGTAACGGAACCGCTTACGTTTTTAATTTCCTTTCCGCTTACATCCGCTCCGATTCCGTCAAAATTTAAAGAGCCTTTTATAACGGGTTCGGTTTTGCCGTTTAAAGCTTCCACCGTGCCGCTTAAAGTGCCTTTTAAATTATATTTGCCCAGCATATCGCGCGCTATTTGTCCGACTTCGCTTAAGGAAACGGAAATACGCGTAAGCGCATTATATTTAAATTCGGGAGTGGAATAATCCAAACTGCCGTCGGTAATTATATAGGAATTGCCCAAGGATATTTTTATATTGTTTATCTTTGTGGCGCCGTGTTCTATATCGGTGGAAGTATTGGACTGAATATCAATTTCCGGCAGGGTAAAAACTGCGGAAGAGTTTTTGACAAACTGCGAAAGCAAATTGCTGTCTATGCCCGTAAGCGAACCGCTTAAAACAACTTCGGGATTGCTGAAGTTATTAAGGCTGCCTTCCATATTAAGCGCGGCAGTTTTGTAAGAAGTTCTGAAGTTTTGCAGTTTTAAATAAGCGTCTGCAAGTTCCATAGAGGCAAGGTTTGCCGTACCCGCAAAATCCACCTTTACGGCTGGCAGAGAAAGCGAAGAGGTTTTAATATCCGTAAGGAAAGAAGCATTGAAAGAAAAATCTTTGGCAAAATCAAAACCGTCGGCAGAGATATTTACATGCTTTACCGCAAAAGAACTGCCCGACATTTTATCGGTATAATTAACGGAAGAATTTTTAAGGTAAATACTATCGGCCACCAAATCAAGCGGGGCATTATCTTCGTTATTCGTTTCCTCCGCTTTTTTTGCGGCCTCGGGGCCTGCGTTTATAAAATCGTCAAAGTTAAATTTACCGTCGGCATTTTTAATTACGTTTACGTTAAGCCCGTCAAAACCCAAGGTGCTTATAACTATGCGTTTATGCAAAAGAGGGCCGAATTCCAATTTTATTACGGCCTTTTTTGCGCTTACAAAAGTGCCGTCGGAAAAGGTGCTTCTTTCCGAAAGTTTAAAATCTTTAACGGTTACGCCCACAAGGTTTAAGGAGAGGGAAGAAAAATCAACCTCTCTGTGGAAATTTTCCCGCACATAATTTTGCGCCATAAGTTTAAGCTTTTCGGGCGGGTACATTTTTTTAAGCGTTATTACCGCGCCGACGGCTAAAATAACCGCGGCGGCGGCCGCTATCAATAAAAATTTAAACAGTTTTTTCATCTTTAATTACCTTCTTTTGCGCCCGCTTATAATTTTCTATATCGGGACGTATTTTATTAAGTACATAGGCCAAAACAAGCAGGTCGTCGGTAAAGCCGAGCAAAAGGAAAGCGGCCTCCGGCAGGGCGTCTATCGGGAGAAGCAAATAAACAAAACCCGCCAAAGCCCAAAGTATGCTTTTAACGGGCGGCGGATATTTGCCGCGCGCCACGGCCCAAAACATAGCCAGCGCGCCTTTAAAATCCCCCCACAAGACAACGGGATTGACGGAAAAGTTATTCCCCTGCTTCATATCAAAACCCCTTTACTTCGTTTGCTTGCTTATAATTTCCATCATGCGCTCTTCGCGTACGCCTGTTGACGATTCTATAATGTTTAAAGCATAATCGCCAATCTTTTCAAAACTTGTAAGAATATCCGCATACAAAGTTATGGACACGGGCGACGTGGCGGAAGCTTTATAGTCGCGCATACTCTTTTCGTCGCGCAGGGCGTGGCGAAGGTCGTTAAGTTCCCTTTCGCGCGCAAGAGCGGCCTGCATAACGGCGGTTTTATCCATATTTGTGTTTAAGATGGATATTTTTGTTTCTTTTATAATCTTTTTAACTTTAAGGCCGATAGTTTCAAGGTGGGTATAATCTTCCTCGGTAAAGTATTTACCCTCTTTGGCTTTGGTAAGGAGTATGGCAATTTTCTCCCCGTGGTCGGCCATCTTTTCAAGATAATTTGTAATATCAAGAAGTTTTAAAACTTCCGCAATCATCGGGCGGGAAAGCTGCTCGTGCGTGAGCTTTTGCAAAAAGTCGCCTATTTTATATTCCAGAACGTCGGTGGCTTTTTCCGCAGAGCGGATTTCCGTTACAGTTCTGTCAAAAAGCTTGGGAGAATCGGTTTTAACCGCGTGCAGGGTTTTGCTTATGATAACTTCAAGCAGCCCCGCCATTCTGTCCACTTCGCGCGCGGCGGCTTCCAAAGAAAGTTCGGGCGTGGAAGTTAAACCCGTTTTAAGATAAACAAGGTCTGTTTTCTTTTCTTCGCTTCTTTTAACAGGCATAAGGAACATAATAATCTTTTCAAACTGTTTTATAAAGATAAGCATAACGCAGGTATTAATAACGTTAAAGGTGGTATGGAAAGCGGAAAGGTGGTAAGGGATACTGGTAAGCAGCACATCTTCCGACGTGCCGACAGTTGTACCCGGCACTATCATATCCACCAGACCGAGCAGCTGTTTAAACAAAATTACCGCCCACACAACGCCCAAAAAGTTAAACATAAAGTGGCCTATAGCCGCGCGTTTTGCCGTGCGCGTTGCGCCGATGGCGGCAATATTGGCGGTTATTGTTGTGCCGATATTTTCCCCCAGCACAAGGGCGGCGGCCGTAGGATAATCTATAAGACCTTTGGCGGCGCAGGTAAGCGTAACTGCCATAACCGCGCTGGAAGACTGAAAGATAAGCGTAAGCACCGTGCCGACGCCTACAACGGCAAGAAGACTGAAAATATTATCGGGAGAAAATTTTGTTATCCACGCTATTGTAGCGGAAGAGTGTTGGACATCCGGTATAGCATCTTTGATTAAAGAGAGGCCCAAAAACAAAAGACCGAAGCCCAGCATAGCCTCGCCAAGGCGGCGGAAAGTGGGCCATTTTTCCACAAATTGGGAAAAGAAACCGATACCGATAAGAGGCAGGGCAAAAACAGAGATTTGCACTTTAAAACCGAGCAAGCTGATAATCCACGCCGTGGTTGTGGTGCCGATATTCGCGCCGAATATAACGCCCAAAGACTGCGTTAAGGTAAGCAATCCCGCGCTTGCAAAACCGACCACCATTACCGTGGTGGCGGAAGATGATTGTATTATTGAAGTGGCTGCAAGGCCCGATAACGTGGCGGTAAACCTGTTGCCCGTCGCGCCTGCAATTACCGTTCTAAGTCTGTTGCCTGCGGCTTTTTGCAAGCCTTCGCTCATCATCTTGATGCCAAGCAGAAATACGCCTAATCCGCCCAGCAGGTTAAGAAACAGCAGAAATCCGACCATTTAAACCTCCCTTGCGTAAAATACTTATTATCATTATATAATATACTAAAATATCTTATGGTTGTGGAATATCACCCGTGGAGGGATTTTAATGGAATTTGTAACCGAAATACTGCGCGCGGCAGCAAATCAGGGCAGAACCGTTTTAAACGAGGCGGATTGCTATAAAATTTTCAACCGTTTGGGCCTTAAAACGCCAAAGGTGCAAATTATAGGGCGCGGCGACGAAATAAAAGATTTTTTACCCCTCCTTGAAGGCGATAAAGTGGTTATAAAAGTACTTTCGGGCGATATCATACACAAAACGGAAAAAGGCGGCGTTAAAATATGCCCTAAGGAAAGCGCGGGCGCAACCTTTGCCGATTTAAAACTTACCTTTAGGGAAGCACAAACTTTTATGCTTTGCCAATACATAGAATATTCCCCCTTTACCTTGGGCAGGGAAATTTTGCTGGGCGCGCGTTATGATAAAGCCTTCGGCCCGCTTGTAATGCTTGGCGCGGGCGGAACTAATGCTGAAGACCTTTCCCGTAAACTAAAACCCGCCGTAAGCCCCTCTATAATACAAGCCGCCGATGCCGACTTTGAAGAGTTTATACAAAAATCCTTTGTATGGGAATATACGGGCGGCCTTGCGCGCGGCTCAAAACCCTGCGGAGATATTAAAGATTTAGTTAACTGGGTTGCAAAAATAGCTTTTTTAACGCTGTACTTCAGCCAGCCAGAAAGCCCGTTTATTATAGAAGAAGTGGAAGTTAACCCGCTTGTAGCCGCTAACGGTAATTTTATTGCCTTAGACGGTGTTTTGCGCTTTAGGGAAAATAAATTTGCGCCCGCGCGCCCCGCAGTTACAAAAACAGGCATAAAAGCCCTGCTGGAGCCGCAAACCATTGCGGTGGCGGGCGTAAGCGGGACAAAAATAAATATGGGCCGCATAATTTTACGCAATATTAAAGAGGCGGGTTTTGACGTAAAAAACCTTTATGTCATAAAAAAAGGCGAAAGCGTGATAGACAGCGCAACCTGCGTTGAAAGCTGCCAAAATCTGCCCGTTAAAATTGATACTTTAGTTGTTACCGTACCCGCTCAAAACGCTTTGGACGTGCTTAAAGACGCGGCCTTAAGCGGCAAGGTTAACGGCGTGGTGCTGATAAGCGGCGGCATCGGCGAAAAAGAAGGCAGCCAAGACATTAAGCAACAGGTGGACGATATTATAAAAACGGGAAAAGAAATTAACCCCGCCTTTACGCTTAACGGCAGCAACAGCCTTGGTATGGTATCAAACCCCGCAAATATGAACACGCTTTTTATACCTAAAGATAAATTTACCCCGCCTTTAGGCGCGGATTATACCCACGCGCCCTGCGCTTTTATAAGCCAGAGCGGAGCTTTTGTAATATCCGCATTAAGCCGTATGGAAGAAATAAAGCCCGTTTACAGCATTATGACGGGAAACCAGCTGGATATAAGCGTTACCGACTATGTTGAATATCTGGCGGGAGAAGAAAAAATTAAAACGCTGCTGCTTTATATTGAAGGCTTTAAAGAAGGCGAAGGCGCAAGGCTTAAAAAAGCCGTGGAAAAACTTAAAGAACAGGGCAAATTCGCCGTTATTTACCTTGCGGGCAGAACGCAGGCGGGCCAAAAAGCGGTTATGGGGCACACTGCTTCTATTGCGGGAGATTATATAAGCGCAAAAACTCTGCTTGGCGCGCAAAGCGCGCTTATGGCGGATAATTTTGAAGATTTTATTTCCCTCTCACGTCTGGCCTGCGGCGCGGTTAAACCCAAAAGCAATAAAGTTTTTATGATAAGCAACGCGGGTTTTGAAAGCAGCGGTATGGCCGATAATATAACGGCGAACAGTTCCGTTTGCGCGCCCCTGCCCGAGAAAGAATTGCAGGAAGAATTTAAAGAAATACTTACAAGATATACCTTAAACTCTCTTGTGGATATAAGAAATCCATTTGACGTTACGCCTATGTGCCCCGACGAGGCCGCGCTGGAAATTGTGGAAGCCGCCGCAAAAAGCGGGCAATACGGCATTATTCTTTTTGCCACCGTTCCTTTAAGCCCTGCCGTAAAAACTTTAAAGGAAGAAAGCCCATATCTTATGCAAAAGCTGGCGCAGATAAGCAGAACTTATAATCTGCCCGTTATAATAAGCGTAAGCGCAGGCAGCCGCTTTGACTACTACAGAGATTTAGCAAAGCAGGAAGGCTTGTGCGTATTTACAAATGCCGACGACGCCGTTAAAAAACTGGCATTATATATGCAAGCTTTGTAAGACAAAAAAGACATTTAAAAAAGCCGCTCTTTAAGCTTAAGGGCGGCTTTTGTTCTGTCTGTTTTTAAAGTTATTTTAAGACGGGCATAGAGTTGTCGTTATATGCCGCCACGCGGGAAAATAATTCCATCTTTTTATTATCCCTGTTAAGCATATAATCCATATTAAGGAAATAAGTTGTAAGCGCGACGGAATAATAAAAAGAACAAAAAATATTTACCGTAATCGCAAATGGTATTGCCGCCGCGGCCTTATCCGCGCCCGCGGAGGAAGAGAAAACGGCAAGTAAAACAGGGGTAAATATTTTAAGCGCAAAAAATAAAATCGCGTTTACAAAAGAAAGAATAATTAAATAAATCAACAGTCTTAAACCGCGCCCGTAAACCAGTTTATAGCTGTAATAAAAAATGCCGCGCGGCCATTTATTCCTTAACACAGCTACGCGCCCGAAGAAAATACCCGTAAACCCGAAGAAGATAACAAAGATAAGCGCAAGCCACCACAACAGAAATAGAACCAAAGAAAGCAACGGCGTAAGCTGAGTAAAAAACGCGGGGATATAAGGCACGCTTAAAAACAATATAACAACACCCGCAAAAGCCAAAAGCGCCGCAATAAAACGCGGCAGAGCGAGAAGCGACTGCGGTATAACATAATAAAGGCCGGCTTTAACTCTGTTAAGAATACCCTCGGTATAAAGATAAGTAAAAGCCACGGCATAAATATAAACAGCCGCAAACAAAAGCGCGGATAAAAAAACCTCGGGCCGCGCAAGGACCTGTTTTAAAACAATAAGATATGTCAGATGAGAAGGAGAAGCCTGCTTGGCAATAAGCAAAGGAACATCGCTTAAAGAAGGTGAAACAAAAAATACTATCGCCAAAGCGGGAATAAGATAAACAATAGTCACGACAGGCAGGGTTCTTATAAAAGTCAAAAGAGATAAAGCCGTCAGTTTAAAAACAGAAAGCATATCTTTTGTTATGTCCATAAATACTCCGATTATTTTGTGTCTTCAGGTTTATATACACTTGGGAAAGAAGATTCCTTTACCGTATGCTGCCTTATCGTTATAGTGGGCATACCTGCGGGCTGCGGATTATTATCGGCGGAAGGCTGCATGGCAGAGGGCGGAATATCTTCCGGTATATTAACCACGGGCTGAGCGGAAGCTTCGGGCTGAGAGGGTATAACAGGCTGCGCGTTTATCGGAGGAAATGTAATTTGGTCGTCTTTCTTAAATTGTCTTAAAGCCTCTTCCCTGTTCAAACGCCCCAAAGCCGTTCTGCGTTCCGTATTGGTGGAAACATTAACGTCAACCGCTTTTATGTTTTTGAACATTTCCGTAATTTCGTGCTGTGGTTCCGGCACATTTAAGGCCGCACCGTGCATATTTTCTTCTTCCTCAAAAGGGTCGTCGTCCGCTTTGGGGGTATTGATAACCTCCAAATTAAGGAACATTACCGTCATTGCCGACATTGCAAAGGAATAGAAAAGCAAAGAAACAAAAATAGTGGCAAAAATAAAAATAAGCAGCATAAAAATTATGCCCGATACGCCGCCGCCCATAAAAATTGAAGAAGCCGCTTTGGTTATATAAGAACCCATCACATCTTTAAATATTATCTTTACAAAAACATTGAACAAAAGCGAGCCTATCATATTAATTATGCCGACTATAAGTATCCACCCCAAAACTTTAAACCAGCGGCCCTTAACCATATAATAGCTGTATTTAATAGAGTCAATAACGCCCGCGCCCCTTAACAAAACCGCCATCGGGAAAAAGCTTATAAAGGGCATAATAACAACGTAAATCAGAAATAATAAAAGAATTGAAGGTAAAAGTATAAGAGGATTTCTAAAAATCAGAACAGGCAAAAAACACGCCATAAAAACAAGCGCAACAAGAATGCTTGCGCCTAAAAGTATGTGAAGGGAAGAATAAACTTTTGCCATACTTTCCAAGACGGAAGGGGAAGAGCCGTTTACGATATCTTCCGCAAAAAAAGTAAAGACAAACACACTGAAAGAAAAAGCCAAAAGAGCAAAGAGGAATATAGCCGCGATAACCGATAAAGCCGCGAACTGCGGCATAGAAGCGTAAGATAAAACAACGCCGAAAAAAGCTGCCAGCGCAATTATAAAAAATACCACGCTCAGTTTAGCCGTACTCCAAACCGTACGAAACCAAACGGAAAAAGAAACGGATAAAAGTTCGCCGATACTAAGCGGCTCTGTTTTTACTGCGGAAATATACATGCTTTTCCTCCCCCTTTTCAATATTCTTAGATTATACATAAAATTAAATTAATATTTAGTAAAATTATTTTATGGATAATATAGAAAAAACAGCATCGCTTTTAATTGCAAATATTCTTAAAAAAGACAGCCCGCTGCATCTGCCTTATGAAAGGGCGGATTTCTTCCCCGATAAGCAGGTAATAACCGACTCTTTTGTTACCTTAAAAGATTTACTTTTTGTTTATACCGCAAAGAGCATGGGCAAAAGCTTTGCGCAGGAACAGGCTTTGTTTGCCGCAAAACTTGCCGCCGTCGCGCAGGCTTTGCAAAAACAAATAAAAAACACTTACTGCATTTTCTGTAAAGACCAGAAAGACTGCGTATTTTGCGAAAATAAAGCGCAAAAAACCGTACGCGAATTTTTAGAAGAACTCCCCGCCCTGCAAGAATTGGCTCTGGGGGACGTACAGGCCGCTTATAACGGCGACCCCGCCGCGCAGGATAATTACGAAGTTCTTTTGTGCTACCCCGGCTTAAAGGCGGTTACATTTCAGCGTATGGCACACTTCTTTTATAATAAAGGAGTAAAACTTATCCCCAGAATTATAACCGAATACGCACACAGCGAAACGGGCATAGACATTCACCCCGGCGCAAAAATAGGCAAAAACTTTTTTATAGACCACGGCACAGGCGTTGTGGTAGGCGAAACTACGACGATAGGCAATAATGTGAAAATTTATCAGGGCGTAACCTTGGGCGCAAAAAGCTTTCCCTTAGACGCAAACGGCAATCCGATAAAAAATATTAAACGCCACCCCGACGTAGGCGATAATGTTACGGTATATGCGGGCGCTACAATTTTAGGCCCTATAAAAATAGGTAACGGGGCCATAATTTCCGCCAATACATGGATAACGGAAGACATACCTGCCAATATGTATTGTAAGGAAGTCGCCCCAGGCAAAAAACCGCATTGCGCGGTTAAAAAAACCAAATAAAATAAAGTTTAATTTATTTAAAAAACAGGCTTTTTAGAGCCTGTTTTTTATGCCGCGGCAAAAAATACTGCAGCTGGCAGGATATAACTTTAAATAGATACATAAATATACTATACTTTTTAAGTCATTTTATTTTTACGACGATAAAAACCCAATCCCAAACCCTTGCTTTTTTAATCCGCAAATTATATAATAGATACATAAGCATACTAACCAAGCTGATTTTTTATTCTATATAAAGCGGAGAATTATAATGGCAGAAACAAAAAAAGAAGTACAAAAACAGGACAACACCGAAGCGCTTAAAAAGCTTGACGCTGTTATGGCTAAAGTTAAAGCCGCGCAAAAGATTTACGCGACCTTTGACCAAAAAGCCGTAGACCGCATTTTTCAGGCGGCGGCAATAGCCGCGGCGCGCAACCGCATACACCTTTCCAAACTTGCAGTGGCGGAAACGGGTATGGGCGTTATGGAAGACAAGGTTATCAAAAACCACTTCGCGGCAGAGTACATATACAATAACTATAAAGATACTAAAACCTGCGGCGTTATAAGTGAAGATGATTCCTTCGGCTACAAGCAAATTGCGGAACCTATCGGCATCATCGCAGGGGTAGTGCCGACCACAAACCCGACTTCCACGGCTATCTTTAAATCCCTTTTGGCCTTAAAGACCAGAAACGGTATCGTTTTCTCCCCCCATCCGCGCGCTAAAAAATGCACGGTTGAAGCTGCCCGCATAGTATTAGACGCAGCTGTTGCGGCAGGCGCGCCCGAAGGCATCATCGGTTGGATTGACGAGCCTACGGTAGAACTCAGCGACGCGCTTATGCACCACCCCGCCATTAACCTTATTTTAGCCACGGGCGGACCGGGTATGGTACACGCGGCTTACAGTTCGGGCAAGCCTGCAATCGGCGTTGGCGCGGGCAACACCCCCGTCGTAATTGACGCGACTGCCAGCATAAAGATGGCGGTAAGCTCCGTAATTATGAGCAAAACCTTTGATAACGGCGTTATCTGCGCCAGCGAACAATCCGTTATCGTGGAAAAGCCCGTATATGAAGAAGTAAAAGAAGAATTTATAGCGCGCGGCTGCTACTTTTTAAATAAAAAAGAAAAGCAGGCCGTGGGCGCGCTTATTATGCCCGACGGCCACCGCCTTAATGCGGCTATCGTCGGACAGAGCGCTTACAAAATTGCCGAAATGGCAAAAATAAAAGTGCCGCAGGACGTAAAAATACTGATAGCGGAATGCGAAAAAGTGGGCGACGATGAAATCTTCTCACACGAAAAGCTTTCCCCTATCCTCGGTTTTTACAAAGCGGAAAATTTTGAAAGCGCAGTAATCACCGCCGAAGACCTTATTGAACTTGGCGGCGCGGGCCATACCTCCGTACTTTACACCGACGAAGCGAATAAAGCTCACATTGAGCTTTTCCAAAAAACAATGCACACGGGCAGAACGCTTGTTAATATGCCTTCCTCCCAGGGTGCCATCGGGGACGTTTATAACTTTAAACTCGCTCCCTCTCTTACGCTCGGTTGCGGCTCTTGGGGCGGCAACTCGGTAAGCGAAAATATCGGGGTAAAACATCTTATGAACATAAAAGCGGTAGCCGAAAGAAGGGAGAATATGCTCTGGTACAGAGTGCCTTCCAAAATCTACTTTAAACGCGGCGCTTTAAAGCTTGCGCTTGAAGAATTGAAAGACAAAAAGCGCGCCTTTATCATAACCGATAAGACTATGGAACAGTTCGGTTATGTTGCGCAGGTAAGCGAAGTTCTGGAAAATTTGGGTATGTCCATACGCGTATTTAGCGCCGTTAAGCCCGACCCTGATTTAAGCACCATTAACTCCGCCTTAAAGATTACGGAAATGTTCCAGCCCGACCTTATTATAGCTTTGGGCGGCGGTTCCCCCATTGACGCGGGCAAGATGATTTGGCTGATGTACGAAAACCCCACTATGTGCTTTGACGACATAGCAGCCCGCTTTATGGATATCAGAAAGCGCATCTACACCGTGCCCGAACTGGGTAAAAAAGCAACTATGGTTGCCATACCTACAACCTCGGGAACAGGTTCGGAAGTTACGCCTTTCACCATTATCACGGACGAAAGAACAGGCACAAAATACGCCATTACAGACTATGCTTTAACGCCCGATATGGCTATTGTTGACCCCGAATTCGTTATGAATATGCCTAAATCTTTAACGGCATTCTCCGGCTTGGACGTTATGGTGCACGCGATAGAGTCTTATACCTCTATCTTCTCCACCAACTTCACGGAAGGCCAGTCTTTGGAAGCTTTAAGACTTATCTTTAAATACTTAAAGCAATCCTATGACGAAGGCGCAAAGAACCCCAACGCAAGGGAAAAAATGCACTACGCCGCAACCATTGCGGGTATGGCTTTTGCCAACGCGTTTTTGGGCTTGTGCCACTCTATGGCGCATAAACTCGGCGGCACCTTCCATATACCGCACGGTCTTGCAAACGCCTTGCTTATCAGCCATATCATAGAATTTAACGCCACGGATAAACCGACCAAGCAGGGTTTACTGCCCCAGTACAAATATCCTTTTGTAAAGGGACGTTACGCCAAAATATCCACCTTCCTCGGTCTTGCAGATTCCGACGAAGACAAGGATGTTAAAGTAGCCAAGCTTGTACAGGCCGTTGAGCAGCTTAAAAAGGACCTTAATATACCCGCTTCCATCAAAGAATACGGTATACCCGAAAGCGAATTTTTAGCTAAACTTGACGAACTTTCAGAATTGGCCTTTGACGACCAATGCACGGGCGGCAACGCAAGGTATCCGCTTGTAAGCGAAATTAAGGAAATCTTCCTTAAAGCTTACTACGGCAAGCCTTTAAATTCAATCAAAAAGAAATAAAACAAAGGGACGCCGCGCCTTAAAAAACGCGGCGTCCTTTTTAAATTTTGCAGCTTCGCAATTAGAGGAGAACCCGATGAAGGCCAGAGAAACGCATAAATACGCAGAGAACATCCAGACAATCAAAAGGATGCCGCAGTATCTCAGGCTTTTCAATAAGATGTTGGGTTACGGCCGCGATTATATCTCTTCCGTACAAATAGCGCAGGAAACAGGTTTGCGCCCCATACTGATAAAAAAGGACCTTTTAATGGTGGGCGCGCCGGGCAAAACAAAACTGGGCTATAACGTAAAAGGCACGGTGGAAGCTATTGAAACCTATCTGGGCTGGCACGATAAAAAAGACGTCTGCCTTGTGGGTTACGGCAAGTTGGGAGCGGCTTTATTTAATTATGAAGGCTTTAAAAAACACGGCTTTAATATTGTTGCGGCTTTTGACTGCGACGCCGATAAAATAGCGCAGGAAGCGCAGCATAATATCTACCCCATAAATCAACTGACTAAAGTTATACAGGACAATAAAATTTCAACAGCGATAATAGCCGTTCCCGCAACGGCTGCCCAAGGGGTTGCGGACACTTTGGTAAACGCGGGCGTAAAAGCCGTTTGGAACTTTTCGCCCGTTGATATTAAAGTACCCGAAGATGTTATAATACAGAACGAAGATTTAAGCGTAGGCTTGGCTTTGCTCTGTTCCAGATTAAAAAATTGATAGAATATAATATATGACAAAAAGAAATTACTCAGAACACTTTAAAATGGAAGTGTTGGAAGAAATATGCCGTATGTTTTATGACGGCTCCTTAGAAAAACAAATTAACCATTTACCCTATAATATTATACCCAAAGGACAGGAAGCCCTGTTCCGCTGCTGCGTATACAAAGAACGCGCGATATTAAAATTACGCGCTTTGGCGGCTTTCGGTTACAGCGTAAACGAAATTGACGAAGCTATCCCGTTAAGCGAATATGTTCCGCAAAACCTGCCTGAATTTGACCACAAAAGCAGCAAGCTGCTGACCGTGCTGGAAAGCGCGTGTTCCGCCTGCGTAAAAAGCAGATATATGGTTAGCGAGATATGTCAGGGCTGTCTTTCCAGAAAGTGCGAAAACAGCTGCAATTTTAACGCGGTAAAGGTTACCGACCATAAAGCGCATATAGACCAGGATAAATGCAAAAGCTGCGGCAAATGCAAGGAAGCCTGCCCCTACGGCGCAATACTTAAAATTACCGTCCCGTGCGAAGAAGCCTGCCCCGTAAACGCCATTAAAAAAGACGAAATGGGCCGCGCCAAAATTGACCACAGCCTTTGCATAAGCTGCGGCAAATGTATGGCGGCCTGCCCCTTCGGCGCGGTTATGGAAAGAAGCCAGATTTTAGACCTTTTAAAAGTCATTAAAAAGGCAGATAAGCCTATCGTTGCAATGATAGCCCCTTCTATAGCGGGCCAGTTTGGCGTGCATATGGAACAGCTTGTAACGGGCCTTAAAATGCTTGGTTTTACGCATGTTTACGAAGTCGCCGTAGGCGCGGATATAACCGCGGCTAACGAAGCGGCCGAATTTAAGGAACGCGTGGTTGAAAACAAACAGCCTTTTATGACCACCTCCTGCTGTCACGCTTATGTAAGAATGGCTAAAAAACATATACCCGAACTTTTACCTTTCATCTCCCATACGGCCACCCCTATGCACTACACGGCGGAGATAGTAAAAAAAGAATTACCCGACTGCTACAGCGTGTTTGTGGGCCCCTGCCTTTCCAAACGCAAAGAAGCGCAGGAAGATTCTTTGGTAGATTATGTAATAAGTTTTGAAGAACTTGTGGCAATGCTTAACGGCAAAATGGTTGACCTTGAAGCCTGCGAAAGAACCCCCCTCCCGTACAGACCTACGGTTGAGGCTCTTAAGTTCGGCATCAGGGGCGGCGTTACGGAAACCGTTAAAAAAGCCGCGGGCGATTATGCGGGAGCAATTAAGGAAGAACTTATAACAGGCATAGACAGAAAAACAATGTTCAAACTTAAAGCTTACGCAAAGGGCAACAGCTGCCCCGCCAATTTGGTGGAAGTTATGTGCTGCCCCGGCGGCTGCGTTGGCGGCTGCTCCACGGTTAAACCGATTAAGGAAGCCTCCGAAAAAGTTACAAAGTACGCGGAAGAATCCGGTAAAAAATTGTAGTTTTATAAAGCCCCGCTCGGCAACGGGGCTTTTTTGTCGCTAAGTTTTCGCCTCAGTATATAATCAAATCAGTTTAATGCCGTCTGGGCCTAAAGCCCCATATTGACGTGGGGCTAAAGACTCTTTCTCTTTTCTAAGTCGTATGTTAGGATAACAGTATAAGAAGTACCATAATAAGTATTAAATGTTTATATTATAGAACAACATAAAAAAGGTGCTATCAAAATGAAAAACTCTCTTAAACTTTTAAATAATAAAATATTACCTCTGTTTTTAGCGTTTGCTTTGTTGTTTAACTTAACAACCGAAGCCGCTGCCCAATATAAAAGTTTTACCCCTTCAAAAAATGAATATCTTAAGCCTTACGTTGCCGCACAGGACAACACCCGAGTAGCAAGGGTGAATACAACGCTTGCCACGGCTTATACGCAAAGCCAGTCCGCATCTGGTCTTTTAAGCTATGAGCAGGTTAAACAGGAAGCCTTAAAGTTAAACAAAAACACACCCCTCCCCGAAACAGTAGTACAAGCGATATACCAGCAGTATCTCCAAGACGTAGCGAAGCAAGACAGCGAAGTAAACAAAACATTCCAAATAGCGAAAA
>CAZBCE010000013.1:0-19693 GCA_964490555.1 uncultured Elusimicrobium sp.
TTTTTGCAGTTATTTAAAGTATTCCTCCAGACCGATGATAAACAAATTTACGAAGCCGTATGGTTTAAAAAAAGAACTTTTTCTTATGACGCTTTCGGGCAGATTAAGAAAGATTTTAAGACGGGCGCGAAGATTTGGGTTGTAGGCAAGCGGGAAGATAAAAATTCTTTCGCTTCGCGCAAAATTGTGGTGGACGAATATTACCTTGCCGATAATCCAGAAGCCAAAATACATACCGACGCGCTTATCCCAATATACGGTTTAACGCAGGGGCTTAGCAATAAATTCTTCCGTAATGCGGTTTACGAAGCTTTGCAAAAATATATGGTGGAAGAAAGCGAAATCCTTCCGCAAAACCTTTTGCAAAAGCGCGCGCTTTTAAATATAAAACAGGCTTTACACGCAATACATTTTCCCTCTAATATAAGCGAACTGCAAGCCGCAAGAAGAAGAATGGTCTACGAAGAGTTTTTGCTTATGACGATGGCTTGGTCCATTAAGCAAAAACAGGGCAAGGCGGAAACAAAAAATCATACCTATGAGATTAAGAAAACACTTTTAACCCCGTTTAAAAATAATCTCGGCTACAATTTTACTAAAGCCCAAGTTAAGGTTATTAAAGAAATCTTTGACGATATGCAAAGCACAAAGCCTATGACGCGCCTGTTGCAGGGCGATGTCGGCTCTGGCAAAACCGTGGTGGCTTTAAGCGCAATATTGCTGGCGGTGGAAAACGGTTATCAAACCGCTTTTATGACGCCGACGGAAATCCTTTCCGCCCAGCATTACATTACTATAAAACGTTATCTTAACGGGCTTGGCGTCAGCGCGGAAATTTTGACTTCCAAAACAACAGCCGCCGCAAAAAAGAAAATACTTGAAAACCTTGCAAACGGTAAAACCGATATTATTGTGGGCACGCACGCGCTTATAGAAGATAATGTTATCTTTAAAAATTTAAAACTTATCGTTATAGACGAGCAGCACCGCTTTGGCGTAAAGCAGCGCGCCGCGCTGCGCGCAAAAGCCGCGCATATTGATATGCTTTCTATGACGGCCACGCCTATCCCCAGAACTTTCGCCCTTGCGTTTTACGGGGATTTAGATGTGTCTACTATCAACGAACTTCCCCCCGGCAGAAAACCCGTTAAAACAATGCATTTGCCGCAGGAAACGGCTTTAAAAATGGTTCAAACGGAAGTTGCCAAAGGCCGCCAAGCCTATATAGTCTATCCGTTAATAGACGAGAGCGATAAACTTGAACTTAAAGCCGCCACGCAGGAATTTGAAAACCTTAAAAAGCTTATGCCCGATTTAAAAATAGCTATGATACACGGCGCAATGAAAAGCGCGGAAAAACAAAAAGCTATGGAAGATTTCCTTGCCCGCCAAACAGATGTGCTTGTAGCCACCTCGGTCATTGAAGTAGGCATAGACGTAAAAAACGCCACGATAATGGTTATACAAAACGCAGAGCGCTTCGGTCTGGCAAGCCTGCACCAGCTGCGCGGGCGCGTTGGCAGAAGCAGCGAAGAATCTTTTTGTATACTTGTAAGCCAAAACCAAGGCGAAGCGGCAAGAGAAAGAATTAACACCCTCTGCCAAACCTCAGACGGATTTAAGATTGGGGAAAAAGACCTTGAACTGCGCGGCCCCGGGGAAATATTAGGCACGCGCCAAAGCGGGGAATTGGATTTTAAAACAGGAGATATTATAAAAGACAGGGAAGTATTGCAGTGGGCCGTGGAGGACAGGGACGCGCTTACAAAAGAAGACCCTTCTTTATCTCTGCCGCAAAACAAAGCCTTAAAGCTGCGTATTATGGAACTTTATCAAAAGCAGTGGCACCTTATAAACTTAGGCTAGCCAACCGACACTGCGCCGCCGCGCATAAAACACAATTTTTACACGCAAACAAACCCCGCCTTAAAACTGAAAGGCGGGGTTTAAGTTTACTAAAAAAGTTATTTAGCGGCTTTTGCTTTGTTTACGGCTTTGGCTAAGCGGGATTTCTTTCTGCCTGCTGCTTTCCAGTGTATAACACCTTTCTTTGCAGCTTTATCCAAAGCGGAAGCGGCCTTTGCCAAAGTATCGGCTGATTTTGTTGTAAGAACTTCCTTAGCTGCTGCACGAACAGTCTTTTTAAGACCTTTGTTTCTGGATGTTCTTTTTTCTGCCTGGCGTTGAGCCTTTATTGCGCTTGTATGACGTCCTGTTTTTAATTTTGCCATTTTTATATTACCTCTTAAATATGTAGTTATATTTTAGCTTTTTGCTCCGTTTTATGCAATATTTTTATAAACGGGCAATACGTTTTACGCCTAAGAATCGTTTTATTTTATTTCGCGCCGAAAAGCGTCAAAATAATGCCTTTAAGCATAATCCCCGCGTCCGAGGCGGAGGAACTCTTAAAAGCCATATCAGTTTCTATAATTTTATCCAAAGCTTTTACCAATGTCGCCACGGAAGGCATTTGCCCCGCGCGGCTTACCAAACGCCCTTCCCACGGCATAAGCCCCGCCGCGGAAACAACTTCGTACTGATTAAGCCCCGCAGACGCCAAGCGTTTAACGCGCAGCAATTTTACCGCGCAGGAGCTTATTTTATTTAAAATGCTTATCGGCTCTTCGCCCGCGGCAATCATACTGTCTATAAGTTTAAGGCTTAGATTTTTGTTACAATCCAGCACGGCATTGCTTAAGGCAAAGGGGTTTTCTTCCTTGCTAAAGCCTATGCTTGCCAGCACATCTTCCTGCGAAATTGTTTTATCCTCGCGGTCCTGCGCGTAAAGGGAAAGTTTTTCTATCTCGGTATTTAAAGCGGTTAAATCCGCGCCTATAATATCTTCCAAGGCCTCAAGTGCGGCAGGTTGCGCCTTAAGGCCGCGCTCTTCAAACTTTTCCGTTACCCAACCGTTAAGAGCAGGGCCTTTAAGTTCGTCAAAGTTAACGTGGCTGCATATATCGCTTAAATTATCTTCTATCTCTTTATCTTTCTTTGATTTTTTGGAATCATTATGCAGGATAACAAAACAGGTGCTTTCTAACGGAGAGCTGACATATTGCGCCAACGCAGCCACGGCATTTTTTTTAAGCTTGTCTGCATTGTTTAAAATTATAACGCGCCGCGCGCTGAACACGGGCGAAGTATTGGCTAAAGAAATAATTTCGCCTATATCGCAGGCGGAAGAATCTTCCTTAACAAAATTAAATTCGTCGGGCGCAACGGCTTCTTTTATCTTTTGGGCAAACTCCAGTTTACGGTAAGCGTCGTCGCCCGTAAAAAAATAGACGGGCGCAATTCTGCCTGCTTTTATATCAGCCGTAAGCTGGGGTATTGTTTGCTTTATCATTGTCTTTGAATTGTCGTTTGTTCGGCGTTAACCTGCGTTCTTTGACGTATTTCGCTGCCCACGGAGCCAAAGCCCTGCACGGTGCGCTTTACTATCATTTTGGAAAAGTTCTTCCAAAGCTGTTCCCGCGCCTGCTCTTCGCTCATACCGCCCGGTAATGTGGAGGCGGAATATGTGTAAACCTGCATAAGAGCGGGTTCCTGCCAAAGAGTTTCGCTGGTGGTTTTATCTATAAAGCGAATTTTAATTAAAACTTCCATACGGTAAACCGTCGGCACAAGCTGGGTGTCGTACTGCACGGGTAAAAGTATATATCTTAATATTTCCCCCGCCAATACGCCGTCGGCCTGCGCTTCGCTTACAATATTGTATTGCCCGTTGCGCAAAAATTCGTCAACAACTTCTATGGTAAGTCTGTCTTCAAGGGCAAAAACTTCCGTCCTGTTGATAAACGGGCGCACGTGTATCTTGTTTATGTGCTGCGGCATTATCTGCGCGTTTGGCTTGTAATACATTTCGTTTTCAAGCGGGGTACAAGCGCAAAAAGCCGCTGCGGCAAAAAGCAATATTGCAAGTTTTTTCATAACTCTCCTTATGCCCTTAAGGGCGCGCTACTATACTTACCATTTTACCGTGTACGACGATAACCTTAACAATGGTTTGGCCTTCAAGCAACGCTTTTATTTTGGCAGAGTTTAAGGCGGCTTCCTGCTGCTGTTCTTTGCTTGCGCTTGCCGCTATTTTAACTCTGTCCTTTATCTTACCGTTTATTTGTACGCCTATCTCTATTTCTTCTTCCAAAAGCATGGCGGAATCAAAAACGGGCCAAGCCTCGGTAAGAAGCAGGGTTTCGCCGCCTGCGTTTTGCCAAACTTCGTCGGTAATGTGCGGTGCGAAAGGATGTAAAAGTTTAAGGAAGCACGCTAAATCTTCTTTAGATATTTCCTTAACTTTAGAAAGTTCGTTAAAAAATATCATCATAGCCGATATAGCCGTGTTAAAGCTGAAGCTTTCAATATCTTCCGTAACTTTCTTTATTGTCTTGTGTTTTAAAATTTCAATTTCTTTGGGCAGAGTTGCGGAGGGGTTAAGTTTAATCTCATCGGCCCAGCCGTAAATTCTCTTTAGAAATCTTGAAACGCCTTCAATACCGCGCATATCCCACGGCTTGCTGGCGTCAAAGGGGCCCATAAACATTTCGTAACATCTAAAGGCGTCCGCGCCGTATTCCTGCAAAATCTCGTCGGGGTTGATGACGTTCTTTTTAGATTTACTCATCTTTTCAACCATAGAGTTTAAAGCCTGTCCGTCGGCCTTAAGCTTGGGGTTGGCAGGGTCGGTAAAATCAATTTCGTCGTAACCGTGATAGTTGCCTGCCGCGTCGCGGTAGGAAAAAGCCAAAATCATACCCTGGTGTCTTAACTTTTGGAAGGGTTCCTTTGTACTTACAAAACCCAAATCGTAAAGTACTTTATGCCAAAATCTTGCGTATAAAAGGTGCAGCACCGCGTGTTCCGCGCCGCCGATATAGCAGTCAACGGGGCCGTAGGCTTTTTCTATTTCCTTATCAACAAAAGCCTGCGCGTTTTTATTGTCCATATACCTTAAATAGTACCAGCACGAACCCGCCCATTGCGGCATTGTGTTTGTTTCGCGCTTGGCAGGGCCGCCGCAGCACGGACAGGTTGTATTAACCCATTCCGTTATATTTGCAAGCGGGGATTCTCCCGTGCCGCTCGGCTCAAATTTTTCCACCTCGGGCAATACCAAAGGCAGTTGGTCTTCGGGCAGGGGAACTACGCCGCACTTGTCGCAATGCACTATGGGGATAGGTTCGCCCCAGTATCTCTGGCGGGAGAAAACCCAATCTCTCAAGCGGTAAGTTGTTTTTGCGCGGCCTATGCCTTTTTCTTCCAGATATTTTATTATCGCGGCTTTAGATTCTTCCACATGCATACCATCTAAAAAGGAAGAATTTATAAGTTTTCCGTCGCCCGTAAAAGCTTCTTTTTCCACACCCTGCTCGCTTTGTATAACTTCTATTATGGGCAGGTCAAATTTCTTTGCAAAAGCATAGTCCCTGTCGTCGTGGGCGGGAACGGCCATAATTGCGCCTGTGCCGTAACCCGTCAAAACATAGTCGGCTATCCACACGGGTATCTTTGCGCCGTTTAAAGGATTAATAGCGTATGCGCCTGTAAACGCGCCTGTTTTTTCTTTATCGGCGTCGGCTCTTTCAAATTCACTCTTGGCGGCGGCTTTCGCCTGATAATCTTCCACGGCGGCTTTTTGCTGCGCAGTGGTTATCTTTGCCACAAGTTCATGTTCGGGCGCAAGCACCATATAAGTTGCGCCGAAAAGTGTATCGGGTCTGGTTGTGAAAACGGTTATAGTGCTGCCGTCGCCGTCCACTTTAAAATTAACTTCCGCGCCCTGGCTTTTGCCTATCCAGTTGCGTTGCATCATAAGTGTGGAGGAGGGCCAGTCAAGGCCGTCTAAATCCTCGAGCAAACGGTCCGCATAAGCGGTAATTTTAAGCATCCATTGGCGTAAATTCTTTTTTTCTATAACGGTTTGGCAGCGTTCGCAGCGTCCGTTAAACACTTCTTCGTTGGCAAGGCCCGTCTTACACGAGGGACACCAGTTTATAGGCACAGTACTTTGGAAAGCTAAACCTTTTTTGTAAAGCTGTAAAAATATCCACTGGGTCCATTTGTAATAGGCGGGGTCGGTAGTGTCAACTTCTCTGTCCCAATCGTAAGCCATACCGAAGGATTTTATCTGCCGTCTGAAATTATCAATATTTTTTTGCGTAGTAATTCTGGGGTGTACGCCCGTGGCTATGGCATAGTTTTCCGCAGGCAGGCCGAAAGCGTCCCAACCCATGGGGTGTAAAACGTCAAAACCGCTCATTCTTTTATATCTTACAAGTATGTCGGAAGCTGTATAACCTTCGGGATGCCCGACGTGCAGGCCCTGCCCTGAAGGGTAAGGAAACATATCCAAACAATAAAACTTTTTGCCCGTTCTCGGCAAACGGGGAGAGGAGAAAACTTTAGCGTCTTCCCATCTTTTCTGTTGACGTTTATCTATTTCTTGAAAATTAGCTATAACCATAACTTTTATTATACCAATTTAAGCATAACCTTAAAAATCTGGCTAAATAATATTTAAGACGGCAAAAAGAGTGCGGGGCGGAGCAAAAAAATTTACTTTTTTTCAAACAATTTTTTATTGCGCAGTAATCTGTGGTAACTTATCGCAAAGCGGTGGACTTCGTCGCGGATTTCCATAATAAGTTTTAAGGCGGGGTCGGACTTATCAAGTTTAATACTCTCAGAGGCGTTGGGAACAAATATTTCCTCTTCCCGCTTGGCAAGAGAGATTATATTTATATCCAATCCCGCTTCCTTTACCGCCTGCAAAGCAAAACTTAACTGGCCTTTGCCGCCGTCTATTAAAAACAGGTCGGGCCTGTCCGCCTGCGGCAGATTTAAGATTTGTTTTATGCGAACGCCCACGCATTCGCGCATCATCAAAAAGTCGTCGCCGCCCGTCTGCGGCAGGGGAGATTTTATTTTAAAGCGGCGGTAATGCGCTTTATGCTTTTCACCGTCAACAAAACACACCATTCCCCCCACGGCTTCCTTGCCGTAAAGGTGGGAATTATCAAAAGCTTCTATATGGCGTATTATTTTTTGGCTGCCCAAAATTTCGCTCAAGCGTTTTAATTTTTGAGACGCTTCCATCTTTTTTGTAAGCTTTTCATTTTTATATTCGCTTACGGCAACGCGTTCTTTCATATGGGCGAGCGCGGCAATAAAATCCCTGTATTTTGCGGCTTCTTCGTAGCGCATATCGGCGGAGGCGGCCTTCATCGCGCGGTTAAGGTCTTTTGTAAAATCGGTAAAATTACCGTCTAAAAACATCTGTACGCGCAGGGCGGTGGCGCGGTAATCGGCAAAGGATATTTTGCCGCAGCACGGCGCGCTGCACTGGTTGGTGTGATAGTAAAGGCAGCCGTTTATCTTTTTTTCGCTTAACGGTTTTGTAAGGCTGAAGCTCCATTTACAAGGGCGCAGCGCGGCAAATTTGCTCTTCCATAAAAACTTAAGCAAAGCCTTTATATTTGATATTTGCGGGTACGGGCCAAAGTACGCCGCCCCGTCGGGCTTTGGATTGCGGGTTAGGGTTAAACGGGGGAAATCTTCCTGCAAGGAAAGTTTTAAGTACGGATAAGTTTTATCGTCCTTTAACATACTGTTAAAGAAGGGCTGGTATTGCTTTATAAGTTTTTCTTCCAGCAGCAGCGCGTCGCGCTCGCTTACGCAGACAATAAAATCTATCTTTGCTATTAAAGGAACAAGGCTGGGAATCTTCCACCCGCGCGAGCCTTGCGCGCCCGTCTGAAAATACTGATGCACGCGCGCGTAAATATTTATGGCTTTGCCTATGTAAATTATTATGCCTTGGCGGTCTTTCATTATATAAACGCCGGGCTTTTTAGGCAGAAGATTTAAATTAAGTTCCATAAAGTTATTATATTTTTTTTGGCGGCTGCCTGTGGCAAAGGCTAAAAATATATGGCAAAGGTGTTGGCTTAATTTTTGCACCAGCTAAAAATAAAGGGAGGATTGAAATAGGAATATTGCTGAAGAGAATTTTTATTGTAACGCAAAAGAAAAGAAAAAGAGGCTGGCATAAGACAAATGCCAGCCTCTTAAATCTTAACAGCCAAAATGTTTTTGCAAGCATTTTGCGTCGTTCTAAAATATTGCGTGATTTGCTTAGATTTGAGGTTAGTTTATGTTTTGTTTGCCGCAAGGTATATCAAGAGAGGGGTGGAACCCCCGAATATCCACAGCGGCAAAAAAACTTAAAATAACCCAAAGATAACAAATTGCTAGCCAAATTTTGCCACACGGGGCAACCTACAAACTATCTCTTGAGGCGTTGGTCCAAATAAGCCTTAAGATCATTAACGTCATTAGAATGGAACACAGCTTCCTGATAAGTAATCTTGTTGGCAAGATACAAATCGCCCAAGCTTTGGTTCATAGTTATCATACCCGCTTTCTGGTTGGTCTGCATAACATGGACAAGCTGTTCTATTTTTCTATCTCTTATTATCGCGCGGGAGGCAGGCGTAGCCAAAAGAACTTCTGGCGCTAAAATGCGGCCCTTTCCGTCGGCCGTGGCTAAAAGCTGCTGGGATATTACCGCTTCCATAACGAAGGAAAACTGCGCTCTGGCCTGTTCCTGCTGGTTTGGCGGGAACATATCAATAATACGGTTTATGGTTTGCATAGCGTCGCTGGTGTGTAAAGTGCCAAAGACCAAGTGGCCCGTTTCGGCCGCGTTAAGCGCCTGCTGGGTTGTTTCAAGGTCGCGCATTTCGCCTATCAAAATAACGTCGGGGTCTTGCCTTAAAACATATCTTAAGGCGGAGGCAAAGTCCTTAGTATCCTGCCCGACTTCACGCTGGTTTACAATACTTCTTTTGTGTTCGTGGATAAATTCTATAGGGTCTTCCACCGTCATGATATGGTAGCCGTAATTTTCGTTAAGAAAGTTAATCATGCTGGCAAGCGTTGTGGATTTACCGGAACCTGTCGGTCCCGTAACCAACACCAAACCTTTGTTTAAGTGCATAAGATTATCAACGGCAAGCGGCAAGCCGAGCTGGCGGAAAGTTTTAAACTCAAAAGGAATTGCTCTTATGGCAACGCCGACTGCGCCGCGCTGCCTGTAAACGTTTACTCTCATACGACCGAGATTTTTAAGAGAGAAAGCAAAATCCAGTTCGTTTGTGGTTTCAAATCTTTGCTTTTGTTCGTCGGTCATTATGGAGTAAATTAAAGACTGAGTTTTTTCCGGAGTTAAAACTTCAAAAGGGGTGGCAAATAATTTACCGTCTATGCGCAAAACGGGCGGCACGCCTACGGTAAGGTGCAGGTCCGACGCGTTTTTTTCTTTCATCAGTTGAAACAATTCATCCATCAATATCATAAAAACTCCTATTTAACCGCAAGTAAATCCATAGTTATACCGTTAAGCCCGCCCGTCACGACGCCCTTTTTAATATCTACCCTGAACAGGTAAACAATAGGCTCCGCGCGTACTTTGCTGGCAGTAAAATCAACGACATAAGTATCGGCGTAAAGCGGGCTGGAAGACCAAGCCGTCTGATACATTCCGCCGCCGTAAGTTTTAGTTAAAAAATCCGCTATCGTTCCGCGCGATTCATCTAAAAGATATTTTTTTACTATTTCCTGCGCCTGAGTTTTGCCCGCTTCAGCGTCCTGCTGTATTATTGCGCCCTTTTCGTGAACAATATCGGGCGTTTTAACGGCAGAGGGCTGCTGCGCTTCGGGAGAGGCAATGCCTTCTTCAATGCCCTGTAATACGGGTTTTACCGGCTGCTCTTCCTTCTGCGTTTGCGCGGCAGCAGCGGGTAAGGCTGGCTGTTTGTCCCCCTTCTTATCGCCGAAGAAAGTCATAAACAAAGCTATGCCCGTAAAGAGGAACATTGAAATTACCAAAAGGTAAATTACATCATTTTTAGGCTTTTTATCTTCCAGTCTTCCGTCGGAAGAACTTATTATCTTGCCGTTTGTGGTGGGCATTATGCCGCCTGGAACTCTGTCGCCCGAGGAAGAAGGAATAAGCGGTTCTTCTTCGTCTTGGGTCTGAGCGGCGGAGTGCGGTTGTTGTTCTTTAACCTGCAAAAACGGGGATGAGGGCTCCTCTGATATCAATTCGCTGACTTCGGCTGTCTTCATCTCTCCGCCGAAAGGGAACGGGGCGTCTGTTTCTTCGCCTGTATGAATTATAGGTTTTTCTTCCGACATCGCGGAAAAGAAAGATTTTTCTTTGGAAGGAGCCTTTTCTTTCAACTGTTCTTCTGCCGAGGGAACTTCCTCCCCGTCCTGTTTTATATGCACCACTCCGCTGCCTGAACTGAAAGTTTCAACAGGCAAAGGTTTTTTGTCGGAATGTTGGCGGGGAAGTTCGGCTGGAACCTCCTGCTTAACGGCGGCAACTTTAGCTTTTTGTAAAGGAGCGGCACCCATAGGCTTCATAATAATAGGCGCGGCGCGTTCCTGCTTTTGTTTAAAAAGAGAGCCTTCTTTATCACTTTCTTTTGAAGGCCGGGCAGCAGGTTTTGCCGACGGTTTAGCGGGAGAAACTAAAGTAAAATCTTCTTCCCTGAAAGACTGTAAAGGTTTTTGATTTTCTATAACTGCAATAAGCGGGTCTGCGGGGTGCGGTTTTTCTTCCGCTTTTTTTATTTCTTGTTCAGGTTCCTGCGGTTCTTCTTCTTTCGGCTCGTCTTTGGCAAGCAGGGCTTTTGCAGGGAGGTCTTCCAAAAGATTATCTTCCAGAGCGACGTTTAAAGGTGATTGGGTATGAATTGTTTCTTCCGGCGAAACTGCCGCCAGCGCGGCAAAGTCGGAAGAGGGCAAAGATTCTTTTTTGACTGCGGCCGAAGGTTTAACCGCGGCGGCAACCACAGGCGATTGCGCGGGAACAGAAACAACGGGCGCGGCTTTAACAGGTGTGGCAATGCGCGCTTGCGCGGGTACCTGCGCCTCTTTCACAGCGGGCGCGGACGGAGTATCGGCAATGACAGGTTCTATTTTAATGAAAGGACCGAAATCCTCCGCATATGCTGACGGAGATTTCCAAAATGTTTCGTCACCGCTGTTAGGTTCGGGACAGACCAGCACCTCGGCCGAGAAATCGCTGTCCGAAGCAATTTCCTGAGCCGAAAGCGGTCCGGAAACATCTCCCCCTTTAAGATACCAATACCTCATCGCTCTCCTTTTCCCCCCTTTTTAACACAACGATAAAGCTGCCCCCATCCTCTTTAATACCATATCTTTACCCATGTATTCAAGCATTTTAAACAATGTGGGGCCGTTTGTCCTGCCTGATACGGCAACGCGAACGGGGTGAAAAATCTGCCCCGCTTTAAGGCCGTTTTCCTTTGCGGCGGCGCGGGCGGCGGCTTCAAGATTCTGCTCGGTAAAATCAGCTAATTCGCCATACTTGGCTATCATAACTTCAAGCGCTTTTTTGGCTGTTTCCGCCTTAAAAACTTTATTTACGGCTTCTTCGTCATATTTAACTTCGTCGGTAAAGAAAAAGCTGATAAGGTCCGGTATTTCTTTTAAAGTTTTATATTTTTCCTGTTCAAGAGCGACGATATTGCAAAGCGTTTCTTCGCTTACGCCTTTAGCTACGCCCGCTTCTTCTATAAACGGTTTGGCTTCTTTTAAAAGCTGCTCTTTGCTCATCTGTCTTATATAGTCGCCGTTCATCCACATAAGTTTTACCGTGTCAAAAACAGCGGGGCTTTTTTGGCAGCCTTTAATATCAAATTTCTGCTCCAGTTCGCCTGCCGCGAAAAGCTGCTGGGAATCGGGAGTGCTCCAACCCAAAAGCGCGAGATAGTTTATTAAAGCCTGCGGTAAAAAACCCTGCTTTTTATATTCTATAACGCTGGTATCGCCGTGGCGTTTGGAAAGTTTTGTGCCGTCGGGGCCGTGTATCATGGAAAGGTGGGCCATAACAGGCGCTTTCCAGCCCAAGGCTTCGTACATTCTTATCTGGCAGGGCGTGTTGGAAATATGGTCGTCGCCGCGGATAACATGCGTCATATCCATAAGGTGGTCGTCTATTACACACGCAAAGTTATACGTAGGGTAACCGCTGGTTTTTTGGATAACCAAGTCGTATAAATCTTTGTTTGCAAAGCTGACTTCGCCGCGGATTAAATCGTTAAAAACGGTTTCGCCTTCAGTCGGCATTTTAAAGCGCACAACATATTTTTTACCCTGCGCTTCAAGTTCCGCCTGCTGCTCTTTTGTTAAATTGCGGCATTTGCCGGGGTAGCGCGGGGGAAGGTGCTGGGCATGGGCCTGCGCGCGCATTTCTTCCAGTTCTTCGGGCGTGCAATAGCATTTATAGGCTTTGCCTTCCGCTATAAGCTGGTCAATATATTTTTTGTAAAGTCCGTTATCTGCGCGGACAGCCTGATAGTAAGGGCTGTGCGGGCCAATTTCTCTGCCGTCGGGCATAGGGCCTTCGTCCCAGGTAAGTCCGGCCCACATAAGGCCGTCAAAAATGGCTTGCGTTGAGTCCTGCGTGGATCTTTCTTCGTCGGTATCTTCTATTCTTAAGATAAAAGTGCCGCCCTCTTTTTTAGCGAAAAGATAGTTGAAAAGCGCTGTCCTAAGTCCGCCGATGTGTAAGTGTCCCGTCGGGGAAGGAGCGAATCTTACTCTGATTGTCATATTAAAAACCTCTTAATTATTCTATAAATATATTATACTTATTATTAAATGATTTAGCCAAACGAGAAGCTTTGGCGTTTTAACCGTTTAAAAGGAGCGTTTTATGTCAGTAAGAATTATTGCGACAGGCGGTACTTTTGACAAAGAATATAACGAACTTACGGGCGAACTTTTTTTTACGAAAACCCATATAAACGATGTGCTTAATTTAGGCAGATGCAAATTGCAGGTAAAACTTACACAGCTTATGCTTAAAGACAGTCTTTTTATGACAGACGACGACAGGAAAAATATTTTAGCCGCCTGTAATAAAGTTAAGGAAAGCAATATAGTTATAACACACGGCACAGATACTATGGAAGTTACGGCGCGCTATTTGGGCCGCCGTATAGAAAACAAAACCATAGTTCTTACGGGCGCGATGATACCTTATAAGTTCGGTTCTTCCGACGGTATTTTTAATTTGGCAAGCGCTTTATCTTTTGCGCAGGCTTTGCCGTGCGGCGTTTATGTGGCTATGAACGGCAAACTTTTTACCTGCGATAATGTAACAAAAAACAAGAAACGCGGTGTCTTTGAATCTAAAAAATAATAAATCGGTAATGATAATGTTTTTTTTAATACTCACGGCCGTCCTGCTGGCGATGCAGTATATAGCCTTGCTTTGGACAGTAACAAACACTTCTTATATAAGCAATAATTTTTGGATTAAATTACTGCCGCTTGTCTGCACCGCGCTTTTTATGTTTGTAATGAACTACGCGCGCGGCGCGGAAGGTTTAACGGCGGAACTTTTGGCTCAGGCAATGTATATTTGGCTGGGCGCGGTTTTCCTTTGGTTTTCGGTGTCTATGGCTTTTATGTTCTGCCAGATAGCGGCGGGCTTTTTTAAGGTTTCCGCTCCGCAAAATTTAAGCCTTTACGCTCTGGCCCTTACAACAGTGCTAACCGCAACGGCGCTATTAACCGCGCAGCAAACGCCGAGCGTAACAAAAGTTAATATTAAAAACCCTTTTGCCAACGGAGAAACTTTAAAAATAGCGCAGGTGTCAGACACGCATTTAGGCATAGCGGTAAGCGTTGCTAAAGTTAAAAAGCTTGCCGCGCTTATACAAAGTTTAAACCCCGATATTATTGTTTTTACGGGTGATATTTTTGAAGAAACGCATTTGCGCGCGCAGGAATATACCGCCGCGTTTAAAGGTTTAACTCCGCGTTACGGCAAATACGCCGTTTTGGGCAATCACGAATATTACCGCGGTGCGCAGGATAATATAGCCCTTTGGCGCGAGGCCGATATTATGCCTTTGCTTAACACCTCCGCGCAGGCGGGCGGCATAAACATAATAGGTGTTAACGACGTAAAAACATCAAATATAAGCAAGGCGCAGTTTGAAGCCCTGCTCGCCGCCAATACAGATAAAACCAAATTTAATTTACTGCTTTCCCATACGCCGCTTTATTTTGAAGACGCCGCAAATAACGGCGTTAACCTTATGTTAAGCGGGCATACCCATAACGGGCAGATATGGCCTTTTAACTATCTGGTAAAGTTAAGTTTTAAATACTCTTACGGATTGTATACTTACAAAAATTCAAATATATATGTAACTTCCGGCGCGTTCTTTTGGGGCCCGCCGATGAGATTGTTTACCAAAAACGAAGTTGCTCTTATAACGCTTTCTTAAACTATGAAAAACTTAAAATATTTTTTACTCTTAACGCTCCCGCTTCTTCTTTGCGCGCCGCTTTTTGCGCAGCAAACGCAAGATGATATTTTGATAAAAGATAAACCCAAAGCATATAAAAAAGAAGTTACCGCGCCCGTTACCCCGTCTTTAGCAGAACGGCAAAACGAGCAGCCTCCCGCGCAAAACCCCGCCGTAAAAACATCTGAGGCGCAGACAAAACCCGCAGCTTTTGAAGATTTAACTTTAGAGCAAAAACTCGCCCAAACCATTTTTATAGCAATGGACGTGGACACAGCCGCAAAATATAAAACAGCCATAGAAAAAGGCCTTATCGGCGGCGTGCTTATACAATGGGGCAATTATTCGCTTGAGCAAACAAGAGATTTAATATTAAAAATACAGGGCTGGGCGCAGAAAAGCCCCTCAAAAATACCGCTTTTGATAGCCATAGATTACGAAGGCGGCACGGTGTATACTCCCGTAACTCTCGGGTTTCCGTATCTTCCCACAAATATGATGCTTGCGGCAGCCGATAATTTGGAAGATACAATAACTCTTTTTTATATAGTCGCTTTGGAACTTAAAAGCGTCGGGGTTAACATAAACTTTGCCCCTGTTATAGACGTTAATATAAACCCCGCAAACCCTATTATAGGCGTAAGGTCCTTCGGTTCCGACACTAAACTCGTCGGCAATATGGGCCTTGCCCTTATAACGGGTATGCAAAAAGCGGGCATTATGGCCGTGGCAAAACATTTTCCGGGCCATGGGGAAACTTATCAGGATTCCCACCTTGCGCTGCCGCACCTTTCCGTTGATGAAGAGGAATTCAGGCGCGTACATTTACCCCCTTTTCAGCTGGCTGTTGATAACGGCGTTATGGGTGTTATGACGGCCCATATCGTTTACGATTTTATGGATAAGGAAAACGCCGCCACCTTCTCCACCGCCGTCCTGCAGGGCCTTTTAAGGGAAGAGATGGGTTTTAAAGGTATTGTAATTTCCGACAGTCTTGATATGGCAGGCGCAGTTAAAGGCAGCAATATTGTAACCGCCGCCGTAAAATCCCTTAACGCGGGCGTGGATTTGCTGCTTACAAGCAAGCGCGACCCAATACGCACTCACAAGGAAATTATGGCGCAGATTAATGTAACCGTTCCGCAGGCGCGCGTGGAAGACGCGGCAAAGAAAATATTTGAATTAAAACAAAACCTGGGTCTTTTTGATAAAAAAATAAAACAGACGGATATAAAATCTTCCGCCGCCGCGTTTGAATATTTTGCCAAGAAACTTACGGAAGAAGGCATTACCGCCGTAAAAACTCAGGCTGGTATTATCCCTTATACAAAACCCAGAAGGGCAAAAACAAAAGCGGACGGCTCCTTTGAAGAGAAAAAGCAAAAATTATGTTCTGTTTTTTTCTCCCCCGCGCGCTTTGCGGACCAGTTGCCCGTTATAAATACACCGTTTATGGAAAAAGGCTGGCAAGTGGAATATTTTAACGCGCATATGCGCCCGAAGCAGGCTGATATTGACCGCGCAAAAAGATGTATGAGCGACGCGGACCTTGTTATTCTTGGCAGCTTACAATGGGCGGATACGCCGATAGACAGCCAAAAAAAGGCCATAGATGAATTGCTTGAAAGCGATAAAGATATTATTTTACTTTCGCTTATGAGCCCGTACGATATTAAATTTTATCCTCAGGCTAAAAATGTTATTGCGATGTACGGCGCAAATAAACTTTCCGCCCGCACGGCCGCCGATATTATACTGGGCAATATACCCGCCAAAGGCAAACTGCCCGTTAACCTTAACTACGAAACTTCGGAAAAACTTCCAACCCCGCCACCAGCAGTTATTGCTCCGACGCCTTTACAAAAATAATTTATATTTATAAAAGCAAAAGCCCCGCTATAAAAAACGGGGCTTTTTGTTTTGTGTAAAAACCTTTTATTTCTTTTCCTGCGCGCTCTCGCGTTTGGCTTTAATAAATTCGTAAACGGCAGGCAGTACGGAAATTATTATTATCGCCGCTATAACATAATGGAAGTGTTCCTGCACGGCTTTTGTTCCCGCAAAGTAATATCCGCTTAAAGCAAAAACAAGCACCCACAAAATAGCGCCAAGCACGTTATAAACGGCAAAGTGTATATATCCCATCTTGCCGATGCCCGCAACAAAAGGGGCAAAGGTTCTGATAATGGGGATAAAGCGGGCGAGCACTATGGTTTTCCCGCCGTATTTTCCGTAAAAATTATGGGCGGCAATAAGATGCTTTTTATTAAGCCAAAAGCCCGTATCTTTATTAAATATCTTAGGCCCTATATATTTACCCGCGGCGTAATTTACCGCGTCGCCCAATATCGCCGCTATAACAAGCAGGGCAATAACATGCGGCAGTTCTATGGCGGAGCCTTCAACGGCGGCAAGCGCGCCGACGGCAAATATTAAAGAATCCCCGGGCAGGAACGGCGTTACCACAAGGCCCGTTTCGCAAAAGACAACAAGAAAAAGCACAACATAAAGCCACAGCCCCATAGAGGCGGCCATGGCGTTAAGATGCACGTCTAAATGCAAAAAAATATCTATAATCTGCGGGATAAATTCCATTAATTACCCTTCTATTCTGGGGAACAGCGGCGCGTATTTTTCTATCGGGCCCGCTTTAAGACGGCGGGCAATTTCCGCCGCGGTATCGGGCATAAAAGGCGCAAGCCAGAGCGCCGTATATTTAAGAGCGAAGATAAGTTCCAAAAGAACTCCTTTTGCTTTCTCAGGGTCGGTTTTGGCAAGAGTCCAAGGCTTTGTTTCGTCTATATATTTATTCATATAACTCATTAAAGCCCAGGCTTTATCCAAAGCTTTATCAAACTCTAAATTATCCATATGGGCGTTAAAAGCGGTATCCGCTTCTTTAGCTTCATCTAAAAGATTGCTTGAAATTGTGCAGGTTTGCGGTATTTCGCCAACGCTCTTTGCCGCCATATTTAAAGTGCGGGAAAGAAGATTGCCAAGGTCGTTTGCCAAGTCCGCGTTAAAGCGTTTCTTGAAAGCGTCCATGCTGAAATCTCCGTCGCCGCCGAACGGGACTTCCCTGAAGATAAAATATCTTAAAGGGTCAACGCCGTATTTTGCGGTGATATCTCTGGGGTCAATAAAATTGCCGAGGGATTTAGACATCTTTTCCCCCTCAATAGTCCACCAGCCGTGCGCAAAAACTTTCTTGGGTAAAGGCAAACCCAGAGCCATTAAAACGGCAGGCCAGATAACCGCGTGAAAGCGGAAGATTTCCTTACCTATCAAATGCACGTCCGCGGGCCAAAGTTCGTCAAATTCCACGGGGTAGTCTTTATAGGCTTCAAGGCCAAGCTTTTTGCCGTAACCTGCGGCGGAAACATAGTTAATTAAAGCGTCAAACCAAACATATATCGTATGGTCGGGATTAGACGGAACGGGTATACCCCATTTAACTTTTGTTCTGGTAACGGAAAGGTCGCGCAATCCGCCTTTTACAAAGTTGATAATTTCCAAACCTCTGAATTTAGGGCTTAAAAAATCGGGGTTACGTTCGTAGAACTTAAGCAAATCGTTTTGATAGGCGGAAAGTTTAAAAAAGTAAGTTTCTTCCGTTATCTGCTGCGGCTCTTTTTTGTGTATCGGGCATTTGCCGTCAATAAGTTCGCTTTCGTCAAGGTAAGCCTCGCAGGACATACAATACTTGCCGCTGTATGTGCCTTTATAAATATCGCCTTTTTTAAGCAGAATTTCAAAAATTTCCTGTACCACGTGTTCGTGGCGGGGCTGGGTGGTGCGGATAAAATCGTCTTCCTTAATATTTAAATCTTTCCAAAGCGTTTTAAATTTTTCGGCCATATTATCCGTCCACTGCTGCGGCGTTACGCCGGCGTTTGCGGCGGAGCGTTCAATATTAGCGCCGTGTTCGTCGGTGCCCGTCAAAAAGTAAACATCCTGCCCTTTAGATTTTTTATAACGCGCCATAATATCGGCGGCAAGCGTGGTGTAAGCGTGGCCTATGTGCGGCTCTGCGTTAAGATAATATATGGGGGTGGTTATGTAAAATTTCTTAGTCATTTATTACTCCTTTTTTTAAATCTATATTAAAACTGTCACAGGCTATTAAAGCCGCTTCCAAAACTAAAGAGGGCGACACATTTCTGTTTAAAGCTTTTTTGTAAAAAACTATTTTGGAAAGCAGTCCGCCCAAAGCGTTTCTTTTATCTTCGTCCTGCGCCTGAATCCATTTGCCGTGCGCGTTTACGCTTAACATATCAAGCGCGCAGGATACCTGCCCTCTGGCAGTTGCTAAAGTTCTTGAAAGGTTCATAGCCGCTTTTGGCGCAAATGTTATGCCGCTTTCAAGCGGCGCAAATTCCGTAAGAATATCAGCGGCGGCAAAAGCCTTTGCGCTGGACCCCTGCGCGTAAGAAGCGGCGCTCTGCGCCACGGAAGATTCTATATAATTATCCGTCAAAATATTTTGCACGGTTTTACTGTCCAACGGCGCAAAACCCACAGCCTGACAGCGGGATTTAATTGTGCTTAACATAGCTTCTTTTTTGCTGGAAATTAAAATCCACACTGTATTTGGAGCGGGTTCTTCTATAAATTTTAAAAGCGCGTTTGCGCCTTCTTCAAGCAGTTTTTCCGCGCTGTCTATTATGTAAACTTTCCATTTTGCAAACACGGCTTTTTGCTGGCTTGCGGCGGTTAAAGCGCGCACGGTATCAACCTTAATGGTTTGTTGTTTTTCAACTTCTTCTTTACGCAGGGCAGCCTGCCAGGCAAAGTCTGCAAAAATAATATCGGGGTGGGTTTTGGCGTCTATATGTTTACAATTTTGGCAGATACCGCAGCTGTCGCCATGCTCGCGCGCGGCCGCGTCAAGGCAGTTTAAAGTTTTTGCAAATTCCAAGGCGGTTGTCGCTTTACCCACGCCTGCGGGGCCGTAAAAAATCATCGCGCGCGGCACACGGGCGGAGGTTATAAAACCCTTCAGTGTGTCTATCGCTTTCTGCTGGCCCGATATTTTTTTAAAACCCATAAAATTACGCCTTAATGATACTGTTTAAGATATTGTATTTTTCCAGTTCGTCCAGAACCGCTTTTTGTATTTCCGTTACAGGCCTGTCGGCGTCTATAATAACGGTATTTTCCATTTTAGAGGCCAGCTCTCTGTACCCTTGGCGCATTTTAAGGCGGAAGGCTTCGTCTTCCTGCTCTAATCTGTCGGAAAATAAGTATTCCCCGCGTTTGGTAAAGTATTTATCGGACATTATAAAAACAAGGTTAAGGTCCGGCTTAAGGTTAAGCGTGGCAATGCTGTTAAG
>CAZBCE010000013.1:19793-25893 GCA_964490555.1 uncultured Elusimicrobium sp.
TTATAAAAACAAGGTTAAGGTCCGGCTTAAGGTTAAGCGTGGCAATGCTGTTAAGCTTGTTTATAATTTCCATATCAATGCCGCGTCCGTAACCCTGATAAGCGCAGGAGGAAAGCGTATACCGCTCGCATATAACGGTTTTACCAGCCTCAAGCGCAGGTATTATTTTTTGCTGCGTATGCTGGGCGCGGGCGGCTTCGTAAAGTAAAAGTTCGGCCATGGGGCTTACCGTGTTTGTAGGGTCAAGCAAGATACGGCGGATTTCTTCCGCCACATTATCCCCGCCCGGTTCGCGGGTGATAACCACGTCTACCCCGCGCTCCGTCAGGTATTTATTTAAAAGGTTGGCCTGCGTGGACTTGCCGCCGCGGTCGGGCCCTTCAAAAACTATAAACTTGCCTTTATATACCATATTGCCTGATTGCATAGTTAACACCTGCCGTTGTAAGATAGAAAAACGATAAAAAATACCGCCGTAAAACCTTTTCGCGCCGCTTAAGCGGCCCGATAGAACGCGTTTTTTTAAAACCCGCGCGATATTAAAATTTAACAAAACTTCTTTTTAAATTCTAGCACTTTTTGGGGGCCCAAGTCATAGCTCAAGCGGTAAAACCGCCTTTTTACGGTAAAAAGTCCCTTCCCCGCCCGCAAAACCGCTCCCGTTTAAGGCAAATAAATTATCCTGCGCCTTAAACCTGACGCGGTAAAGATAAAAGGGTAAAAAGCGCACTTGAACAGAGCCTCAAGATATAATAATATTAAGTATCTGACTATTTAAATTTCAAAGGGGTTTTATGCCTTTACGTTTTACCGCAGGCGCGCAAAAAGTTGTGCTTATCGCGCAGGAAGAAGCCAAAAAATTAAATCACGATTATGTGGGTACGGAACACCTGCTTTTAGGCTTAGCCTATGCGGAGGGTGAACTTTCGTCCAAAATTTTAACCGCGCTTGGCGTTACGGGCGATAAAATTAAACAGGAAATAGAGCAGCTTGTGGGCGTAGGCGACAACCTTGTAATGCTGGCGGAAGTTCCCTTTACGCCGCGCGCAAAAAAAGTGCTGGAACACTCTTTTGAAGAAGCCCAGATTATGGGCCTGCCGTTTATAGGCACCGAGCATATCCTTTTGGGTATAACATCGGAAGAAGAAGGCGTTGCCGCAAAAATATTAAGCAATTTAAACCTTAACGGGGACCTTATAAGAGCCGTCGTTCTTAAAGCCGTAAGCGATACCAACCCCGCCAATGATTTTGAAGGAGAAGAAGAGGACGAAGAAGAGAGAGAAAACACAGCTTCGCCCGCGCCCTTCAGCCCTGCCGCCGCCGCGCAGACGGCCACAATGGCAAAACCTAAAACAAAAACCCCTACGCTTGACGAACACTCACGCGATTTAACCCAGCTTGCCGTGGAAGGTAAACTGGACCCTGTTATAGGCAGAGAAAACGAAATTGAACGTATCACGCAGATTTTAGCCAGAAGAACAAAAAATAATCCCGTCTTAATAGGCGAACCAGGCGTAGGCAAGACCGCCATAGTGGAAGGCCTTGCGCAAAGAATGGCGGGCGGGGAAATTTCCGACGTACTGCACAATAAAAGACTGGTGAGTTTAGATTTAGGCTCGCTTGTAGCGGGTACAAAATACCGCGGGGAATTTGAGCAGCGTCTTAAAAATATTATAGAAGAAGTTTCCAAAGCAAAAGATATTATTTTGTTTATTGACGAATTCCACACCATCGTCGGCGCAGGCGCGGCGGAAGGCTCTATGGACGCTTCCAATATGCTTAAACCCGCCTTGGCGCGCGGCGATATGCAGTGCATAGGCACAACAACCTTTGACGAATACCGCAAATATATAGAAACAGACCCCGCCTTGGAACGCCGCTTTCAGCCCATTACGGCGGAGCCTAACACCGTTGCGGAAACAATAGAAATTTTAAAAGGCCTTAAACCCAATTACGAAAAGCACCACGGCGTAAAGTTTACCGACTGCGCCTTGGAAGCCGCCGCGAATATAGCCGACAGGTATATTACCGACAGAGCAATGCCCGATAAAGCCATAGATTTATTGGACGAAGCGGGTTCAAGAGCGCGTCTTAAAAACTCCCTTTTACCGCAGGATATAAAAGAGAAAGAAAAAGAATTGCAGCTGCTTACAAAAGAAAAAGACGCCTCCATAGCCAAGCAGGAATACGAGAAAGCCGCGAAGCTTAGGGACGACGAGGAAAAACTTTCCGCCGATATTAAAAAAGCCAAAGAGGAATGGACAAAGAAGAGAAATAAGCAGCAGACCACAGTTTCGGAAGAAGATATAGCCGTCGTGGCTTCCAAATGGACGGGCATACCAGTAACGCGCTTAACGCAAAGTGAAACGGAAAAGATTTTGAAGATGGAAGAATACCTGCACGAACATATTATCGGGCAGGAAGAAGGCGTGCGCACCGTATCTTTAGCAATAAGACGCAGCAGAACGGGCCTGAGCAATCCCAACAGGCCGATAGGCGGTTTTTTGTTCCTCGGGCCGACGGGCGTGGGTAAAACGGAGCTGGCAAAAACTTTAGCAACATTTCTATTCGGCGACGAAGACGCAATGGTGCGTATTGATATGTCGGAATATATGGAAAAGTTTGCCGTTTCCCGCCTTATAGGCGCCCCCCCGGGCTATGTGGGCTACGAGGAAGGCGGCCAGCTTACCGAAGCCGTCAGACGCCGCCCCTACAGCGTTGTGGTTTTAGACGAATTTGAAAAAGCCCACCCCGATATTTATAATATCCTTTTACAGGTATTAGACGAGGGTATGCTTACGGATAATCTGGGCCATAAAGTTAACTTTAAAAATACGGTTATAATAATGACGTCTAACGTCGGCGCGCGCGAAATTGCCTCTAACGGCGCAAAGCTGGGCTTTACGCCCGAGGCGAACGAAGCCAGAGAATACGCCGATATGAAAAAGGGCGTTATGGACGAAGTTAAAAAAACCTTCAACCCCGAGTTTATTAACAGAATAGACGAGATTGTTGTCTTCCATTCTTTAAACAAAACCCATATGGCAAAAATATTGGATTTGGGTATAGCCGATATAGAGGAAAAACTTTCCGCTCAACAGCTTAAAATAAAACTTACCGATAAAGCCAAGGAATACCTTGTTGAGCGCGGGTTTGACCCTAAGTACGGAGCAAGACCGCTTTTGAGAACTCTCCAGCGCGACCTGGAAGACCCTCTTGCGGAATTTATACTTGTAAGCCAATACCCGCCAAACACAAACATTACGGCGGATTATGACGAAGAGGGAAAGAAAATAGTTTTCAGCGCGTCAAAACCGCGCGGCGCAAGAAAGTGCAGCACAACATAAATTTAAAAGAAGTAAGGAGGAGCAAATGACGCAATCAAACCCGGAAAAGGCCAAGGCTTTACAACTGGCATTAAGCCAGATAGAAAAATCCTTCGGCAAAGAAGCAATTTGTAAACTAGGCGACAACACCGTAAAACATATAGAAGCTATATCTACAGGTGCGCTTTCTTTGGATTTAGCCTTAGGCATAGGCGGTATACCGCGCGGCAGAGTTATAGAAATTTACGGGCCTGAAGCAGGCGGTAAAACAACTTTAAGTTTACACATTGCCGCGCAGGCGCAAAAGGCAGGCGGTACGGTTGCTTTTATTGACGCGGAACACGCCCTTGACCCGACATACGCAGGCCTTATAGGCGTTAATATTGACGAACTTTTAATCTCCCAGCCCGACAGCGGCGAACAAGCCCTTGAAATTGCCGAGAAACTTGTACGCAGCGGCGCATTGGATTTGATTATTATTGACTCCGTTGCCGCGCTTGTCCCGCAGGCCGAAATTGAAGGCGAAATGGGCGACGCGCACGTCGGTTTACAGGCAAGGTTGATGTCCCAGGCTTTAAGAAAGCTTACAAGCTTGCTTGCCAAAACAAAAACCAGCATTATTTTTATTAACCAGTTAAGGCAGAAAATCGGCGTAATGTTCGGCAACCCCGAAACTACCCCCGGCGGTCTTGCTTTAAAGTTTTACTCCTCCGTCCGCTTAGACGTACGCAAAATTGAAAATATCAAAAACGGCGAACACGTTATCGGCACAAGAGTAAGAACAAAAGTGGTAAAGAACAAAGTTGCGCCGCCTTACCGTCAGGCAGAATTTACAATGCTGCACGGCGAAGGTATTTCCAAAGAATCCTGCCTTATTGATATGGGCGTGGAAAATAAAATTATAGAAAAGAGCGGAAGCTGGTATATCTATAACGAGGAAAAACTGGGCCAGGGCGCAGATAATGCCAGACAGTACCTTAAAGATAACCCAGAAGTCGCCAACCAAATTGAGGCTAAACTTAAGGAAATGTTTATAGGCACGGGCTCTATCCCCACCAGCGCGAAAGCCGCGGCCAAAGCCGCAGCAAAAGAGCAGGAAGAAGAAACGCCCGTTGAAACAAAAAAGAAAAAATAATTTTCTTACCGACATAAAAAAAGGCTCTTTTAACAAAGGGCCTTTTTTATTTTCACCGCCTGTTATTTTGTAACATATAGCTATGATATTACTGGAAGAGTTTAAAAATCATCTTTCTTTTGAACGGCAACTTTCTAAAAACACTATCGCCGCTTACGGGCGCGACGTAAAGCAGTATTTGGATTTTTGCGCGGCAAACAATACCGCGCCCGAGCGCGTACTGCCCGAATTTATTGATACCTATATCTACCATTTAAAGGCGGAGCAGACGCTTGCGCCTTCCAGCGTATTCCGCAAGACGGAAGCTATAAAAAGTTTTTATAAATTTTTAATGACGGAAAATGTTTTAAAAGAAGACCCTACGCGCTTTGTACTTTCCCCCCGTCTGATAAAAAAAATACCTCAGCAGCTTTCAGAGGCGGAGATGGATAAACTGCTTTCCTTCCCGCCGCGCGATTTTAACGAGTGGCGCACTTACTGCATAATACATCTGTTTTACGCGACGGGGATAAGAGTTTCGGAACTTATCAACTTACGGCTGGAAAATGTTAATACGCAGGACCGCTGGGTTTTGGCCTTCGGCAAAGGCAGAAAGCAGCGTTTTGTGCCGCTGCACGCGCAAGCCTGCGAGGTTATAGAAAGCTACCTTGCCCAACGGCAGGCAACCTTTGCCGCGCAGGAAACCGACAGCGAAATATTTTTAAACAGGGACGGCAAAAAAGTAAGCCGTATAACGGTGTGGAAAGATATTGAGGCTTTAGGTAAATTAGCTGGCATAACGCGCCGCGTGCATCCGCATTTGTTTAGGCATACCTTTGCTTCGCATATGTTAAAGGGCGGGGCGGATTTAAGGTCCTTGCAGGAAATGCTGGGGCATGAGAGTCT
Source organism: uncultured Elusimicrobium sp. (assembly GCA_964490555.1). Taxonomy (GTDB): domain Bacteria; phylum Elusimicrobiota; class Elusimicrobia; order Elusimicrobiales; family Elusimicrobiaceae; genus Proelusimicrobium. Next base: position 25,140 of record CAZBCE010000013.1, read on the forward strand.
TAATACGACTCAGATTTATACTCACGTTAATGTTGCCGATATTAAGGCCAAGCACAAAAAACTACACCCCAGAGGGTAGTAAGCTGTTGACCTTATCCGTTGCCATAACCACACGTGATTTGATGCTAGCTTAATTTTGCGACAATAGAATGCAACAGTTGTTATGCCACAATTTCCACACGGTTACCTTCGGGATCAAGAATGACACTCTCAAAATACCCATCGCCCGTAACGCGCGGCAAACCCGCCACGGTATAACCGTCCTGCGCCAAAGTATTTGTAAGCTCTATAACTTTTTCCTGCGAACCGACTTTAAAAGCAATATGACAGTACCCAAGCGTTTTCTGACGGGGACGAAAGGAAATATCAGCACGCTTCATAAGTTCCAAAGCGCAACCGCCTTCAAAGGAAATAAAATAGGATTCAAAACCTTTTGCGGCATTTATATATTTTTGATTTGAAACGCCGCCAAAGTATTTAATGTAAAAATCTTTCAGCTTATCAATATTTTCCGACCATAAAGCTATATGTGCTATTTGCATAAAATCTCCGTTAATTAAATTTTAGTTGTGATTTGATTTAAGGTTATATTAAGGTTTTACTGCCGCTTTAAAATCGCGTGATTTATTGCCGTATTCCTGAACAGAGCAAATGATTTTGCAAGGATTTTAGCCGCTCGCCAAAATCGCGTGATTTGATTAGATTTGAGGTTAGTTTATGTTTTATTTGCCGCAAGGTATATCAAGAGAGGGGT
>CAZBCE010000014.1:0-25254 GCA_964490555.1 uncultured Elusimicrobium sp.
GTGAGGCCCCCGAAGTGGGGCGAGTATCCGAAATTTTTAAAAAATTAAAAAGAAACCAAAAGCCGCCGCAAAAAAACAAAAAGTCCCGAGTTTCTAAGCTAACCCGGGACTTGGTGTTGTGTTGTGTTTGCAGTCAGTACATTATTTATTGTACGGGACTAAAGCTTCGCTGTATATCGCTTTAACTATTTCCTTGGTGGCGGTATTGGGCGCAACGCTCAACAAAAGCCCCAAAGAAGGCGTGGTAAAAGCAAGGTTTACAAGCTTATCAACATCTTGCGCGGTAAAACCTTCGTCTTTAAGCTTCTTATTCGCGCCGACGGAAAAAAGCCATTTTTCAACAGCTTTGGCGGCTTTGTCCGCTTCGTCTTTGCGGCCTTTAAGGTCGGGCGCAAGCGGGGCCAAAACAGCGGCAAGCGTGTTGGGTCTGTCGGCATAAATATACTTTACAACGCCGGGCAGTAAAACGGCCAAACCTAAGCCGTGGGTAAGGTCGGGCTTAACGGCGCTGAGCGGATGCTCTAAGGCGTGAGTATAGTGCAAAAGACCGTTATCAAAGCTGATACCCGCTATCAAAGCGGCGTAAGCTAAAAAGTATCTGGCCTCAAGATTTTTAGGGTCTTTTAAAGCAATCGGCAAGTATTTTGCCACAAGGCTGACGACGGAGAGAGCAAGGTCTATCGCAAAGGGCGAGGCCGCTTTGGTAGTGGACGCTTCCACAACGTGATTTACCGCGTCTATGGAAACATATCTGGTCTGCTCTTCGCTAAGGCCCGTCATAAGGGCAGGGTCGTCAATAGAATATAAAGGATAGAGGCAATCGTAAGCGATGGCGGGTTTAAAATCCTTTTCCAAAATACTTACAACGGCAAAGCGGTTGGCTTCGGAGCCTGTTCCGTGCGTAAGGTTGATGGCAATAATAGGCGCGGCTTCCACGGGGGTAAATGCAAATTCGTAAAGTTCGGCCGCGGTTCTGTTAGGATACTTCATTATAACAGCCACGCTTTTGCCCGCGTCTATGGCAGAGCCTCCGCCGATAGCCAAAACAGCTTTTGCGCCAAAGTCTGCGGCAAGTTTAGCGGCAGCGTCCACCTGATGAGTGGTAGGGTTGGGCATTACGCCGTCGTAATGGACATAAGTTATATTATTGGCGGCAAGCGCTTTTTGCACATGGTCCCAAGCGCCTGTTTTTTTGTATGCGCCTTTGCCCGTAACAATTACAAGCTTATCAAGACCCCTTTCTTTCAAATCTTTTGCGATATCATTTATCTTTGTTATCGCCCCCACGCCAAAATATACGGTTGAGCGGCAGCGGATTTCTTTTACTTCGTTTATATTAATATCTTTTTCCCACATACACCCTCCTATAAGGCAAGATAGATACTTTATATATCTATTGTTAGATATATTATATATCTATTTAATGCCTCGGCGCAAGTTTTTATATTTTACCGTCTTAGAATAGGAATTGACGGCAGGGCAAAAAAATACCCGCTTTCCTGTGTTTTACGGAAAGCGGGGTTTGGAAAACAGACACTATCAGAGGAACTTGCAAACGGTCCTGTCGGAGCTCTCCGTCTGCGGGTTATCCCCGCACAAACTTTGGCAAACTTTATTAAAGAATTCAAACCGCACGCTGCGGTATGCCTGACAGTAAAAAACTCTGTCATTATAATTGTACTGCAAGTTATAATTAGAGCCGCTGGGGCCTCTGTTAGCCCATGTCGCGTTGCCGTAATAAAGATAATAACGCCACTGCGCGGAGGGCGATACCCACGCATCCCCGCCTATGGCGGCATAGGGCTCTCTTTTGCCCAAAGGCATTGTTATGGAAAGATTATCCCAATCGTCAACGGGAGGATATGCCCCGCGTTCCAGTCTGTAAACTTCAACGGCTTTGGAAATACTTTTAATATTTGTAATAGCGTCGGCGGCTCGGCTTTTTTCCACCGCAAGGTTAAAAATAGGCACGGCAATTACGGTTAAAATACCTATTATAAGAACCACAACCAAAAGTTCTATCAGGGTAAATCCTTTTTTATTCATTGGTCCAGTCCTAAATACTTTCTAAATTCCGCAACCGCGTCCGCGCTGCTTGCGTAAGATGTAAATAGCGCGTAAACTTCCGAAGAATCCTTAAGCTTTATCACAAGCATTTGACTGCGGTTGTCCTGCTTAAGATTATTGTCCTCTCCGTCCTGCGCTCTTTGGCTTTCTCCGCCCAAAAAGCCCGAGGCCTTAAGCATAATGCTAACAGCAAAGGGCATTGAAATTCCTTTAAGCTCGCATATCTGCCGCATATACAAAGCATAGGCTTTCCAATATTTACCGGCGGACGCCACTTGAATATCCCGAATATCGGCAAGGGGGCGGGCGTCTTCGTATTTTTTAATGGAGTTGTAGGGATATATTTTAAGAATACCGTGCGCAAAGTGCGCTTCCAAAATACTCTTTTCGCTTAAGCCGCTCTTAATGCCCGACCATAAAATCATTGCGGCAAAAGCCGTAAAGAAAATCCCAAAACTCAACAATATTTTTTGACTGTATTTTACGCTGAAATCTTTTTGAGTATTTAACATACCCTCTATCTGGCGCACCAGTTTTTGCTTGCCGCTATAGCCCGAACTTGAGTAATTTGCAAAAGGTATTCCCGTAGCGTTGGCGGCATTTAAAACAATGCTGTATGTGTCGCCGTCACTGTCTTGATGCGTTTTAACTTCCGCGCCTACAAAGTCCTTTAATATAATTCTATGCGTCTTAAAAGGAAATAAGCCTTGGCGCGTAAGCTCACAATTAGTAACGGCTCCTATACGATGACATTCTAAGACAGGGCTGAAATAGCCGAAAAAACTTAAAAATCCGCCAAGCCCCAAAAATAAAGCGCCAAAGATAAGCGGCGCAATAGAACTTGCGGAATCTTTAAGAATAAGAACTTCATTATTTTTATTTTTAAATTTTAATCCCATTATTTTCCTTGTGGAAAGGCCTGTAAAAAGCTTTATAAGCCCCCCCTTTAAAAATAAATTTACTTTTTATTGCGCCTGTCGGGCAATAGGCAATGCAGCGCATACAATACTGGCATTTAAAACCAAACTCGGGCAAACCGTCTTTAAAAGTTATATTGCCGACGGGGCAAAGCAAGGCGCAACGCCCGCATTTTGTACATTTTTCGGCGTTTAGTTTATTTTTAAAAGGTCTTTGAAACAGATTTATCTTCCAAGAGGCGGTAACAAAACGGTAGAAATAATAAGATAATTTATCCGTAATTTTCCCCTCTTCCCACACCGCGTCGCCCATAGCAAAGGCGGAGGCAAAATCCCTGATATCCCTAAGGCCTTTCGCACGGATTTCTTTATTCTTCTCCTCCCCCTCAATAAAAAATATATTGGAAGGCATTATGGCGGTATACGCCGCAACGGGAGAAAAACCCTTTGCGCTTAAAATCTTTTTTAAAGTTCCCTTAAGCCCGAAAGCGCTGCCGCCCATCGTGGCAAGCATAAAAGCTTTGGTGCCGTTAACTTTAGGCAGCGCGCGGATAAAATCAAACACAAAAGGATAAGAAAAGCACATAGCGACAGGGAAAGCCAAACCTAGAATATTATCTTTATTTATTTTGGCGGGGTCCGCCTTTTCCATACAAATAAGATTGACGGAAAAGCCGTAGTTTTTTACCTCTTCGGCAAAAGTCTCGCACGCCAAATATGTATTGGCTGTGCCTGAAAAGTAATATAAATCTATATTTTTATTTTCCATAATTATCCCTTTATAAAGCTTTCAAAAAACACTCTTAAAATAAGTTCTAAATTAAAAACGTCACGGTCATATTTATTATCTTTAAAATCACTTTTTATATAACCCGCCTGCAAAAAGGCTGATATATCGTCGGTAAGAGGGTAGGCGGTGTCAAAATCAACTTCAAAAGCATGGTCTTTATCGCCCAAAATACCCGGGTCCGTCTTGCCTGGGTGGGCCGCGCTTGCAACAGGCTCCCCCGCGGGCGCGCCTATTTGCGGGGCGGAGGAGGTGCCTCTTATATATAAACCGCGCAAAGTATGCACCGCCTTACCAAAACCGTTTAAATCTTTTAAATGCAGCCCTATGCCCGCAGTTCCCATTCCCGTAGGAGAAATAAGACTGTCCCTACCCAAAAATTCATCGCCTTTAAACGCAAGTCTTGAAGGAGCAAAGCTGCGTTCCGTCGCCACGGACGGCAGGAAGCCGTAATCCCAATGCGTATAAAATTTATTGCCCTTATTGCCCGATGAACGCCAAACAAAAAACCCAGGTACGCCAAAATTTTCCTGCCTTTCCACAAGCAAAGAAATGTGATAGCCTTTTGACTCGTAATAATGGTCGCCCTTGTTATTTTGGTCGGCATAAACAGCGTCGGCGGACAGGGTTGTTTCTGCGTCGGGTTTATACTGCGCCGCAAAGCCGCCCGCCGTCATATAACTTATGGAATTATTGGCCGCCGCCGCCCAGTTGTAGGGGGAGTTTACGTCATGCTCCATTCTTACATAAGCCATATAAGGCTGCACTGTATATGCATCATTGCCTATATCTGCCACAACAGCCGTCATTGCGCCAGAACCCGCCTTGGGCATATTATCCTGCGTTTGTACGGGATAGGTTACAATAAAATTAACCGCGGAAACATCACAAAATTTACCTCTGAAATTAAAGGCGGGCGTATGCGCGTTAAATAAAGGATTGCCGAAAGTAAAACTGGGCAAAGTTATATACTGCCAACCTGCTTTTATATATTCATTATCGGCGCGGTAAAATTTTATATAAGAATCCAAAATTCTAAAGTTATTATTGTCGCTTGCAAAGGAACTGCCCTGCGGGCCTTCCTCCCCCCAGACTTTGCTGATTTGATATTTACCGTGCACGGAAACATTATCGTTCAGCGCAAAATCAAACGCGGGAATAAGCCTTTGGCTGAAATAGGTTTTATCTTCACTGGTGGCGGGATTAAAATCAATATCGTTACCGATGCCTCCTACAGTTTGATAATCGGCGGAGAAATTAAAAGAATAGGCGCAAGCAAGCGCGGAAAAAGCGCAAAGAAGAACACCTGATATAAATATTTTTTTAAACATAATTTTCCTTATTAAAGACGGAAGTCTGATATTTCCCCTTACTTATATTTTATTATTTTGTAAGAATTATTGCCCTATATTATTTCTTCCAGCCTCCAATTAATATTTGACAAAACCATAATTTTATTATATCTTATTGATAGTTATTATCAATAAAAGGAAATATCAATGCCTCATAATTGCCATAAAAAACATTGCTGCCACGCGGAACACTGGCACGGATCAATAAAAGAATGCGGCCGCAGAATGACCTTGCCCCGCAGCATTATTTTGCAGTTTATGGAAAATTCCACAGGCCATTTAAGCGCAGAAGAGGTTTTTACAAAGCTTAAGCAAACAGAGCCATCCATAGGCATAGCAACCGTTTATAGAAATTTAGAACTTTTAACAAAACTGGGAATAGTCAATAAGTTTGACTTTGGTGATGGTAAAGCCCGTTACGAATTTGCACAAAACAAAGAGGGTCAGAATCATCACCATCACCTTGTATGTATAAACTGCAAACGCATAATTGACTATAAAGATTTTGCTGACGAAGAAATTGAATTGCTTAAAAAAACAGAACAGACTTTAAGCAAAAAATATAATTTTGAAATTAAAAATCACCTAATCCGTTTCTACGGTTTGTGTGACAAGTGCAAATAAAAAGCCGTTTGCTTTTTTTTATTTGCTTATTGATAATAGTTATCATAAAAATAAAAGGAGAAAATTATGAAAATAGCAATAACTACTGAAGAAAACTTGGGGTTGGAAAGTGAAGTTTGCGGACACTTCGGACATTGCAGCAAGTTTATAATTGTAGAGACTGAAAATGGTTCAATAAAAAATATACTGACCGTAGATAATGCATCTTCTGATTGTAGCGGCAGCTGTATGGGTTCAAATGAGGTTTTAAAATACGGCGTTGATGCCGTAATATCAGGCGGCATGGGCGCAGGCGCACAACAAAAATTGGCAGCAGCAAATATAAAAGTTTACGGATTTAGCGGAAAGGCTAAAAATGCTGTTGCTTCTTTGCTGGCAGGCGCGCTTGAAGGCGTAAAATCCTGCGCAGGCCACAGCCATGGGGAAGGCCATACCTGCGGGCATCATCATTAAGGATAAAGCCTTATGAAAATAGCCCTTTGTTCAAACAGCCCACAGCTAAGCGACGGCCTTGCAGAAAATTTGGCGCAGACAGCTTATATTATTGTATTTGATACCGAAAGCGAAACCATAAAAACCATAAGAAATAAGCGCCACTATTGCGATAAATATTATTGCCAAAAACGCACCGCGCGCAAGGTGCTGGAAAGCGGGGCGCAGGTACTTATAACAGGGAAAATATCACAAGAAATCCTGCCGTGGTTTAAAAGAAAACAAATCTTCTTTTTTAAGCAAAATACACCCATAAGCGCACAGGAAGCTTTGCGTGCCTATCAGGCAACAGCCCTGCATATAACGCGATGAAAATATGTATTATGTTTCTTAAGAGGAGAAAATTATGACAACCGCACTTAAAAACGACCTGCAGCAAAAACTGCATGATACCTGCCTTTTATGCGGGGATAAAAACCCAATAGGCTTAAAACTTAAGTTTGAAACACTGCCCGACTTAAGCGTTAAAACGGAATTTGCAAGTAAATTTATGTTTGAGGGCTATAAAGGCTTTTTGCACGGCGGCGTTATAGCCTCCTTAATAGACAGCGCGATGACAAACTGCCTTTTTGCACATAATGTAGCCGCTTTTACGGCCGAGTTGACGCTAAAATACAAACACCCCGTGCGCTGCGGCGGAAAAGTAAGCGTAAGCGCGAAATTGCTTAAAGATTACGACCCGCTTTATATACTTGCCGCGCAGGTGGAACAAAACGGACAGATTGCCGTAACTGCCGAAGCTAAATTTATGAAAAGCGATTTGCTGCAAAAGTAAAATATCGGCACTTATAACATATTTTAACAAGGCCCTTGTAAAAAAGAGCCTTTTATATCGTCAGATAAAAATAATATACTTGTTTTAAGCTATGACAGAAAAAGAAACCGAAGCGCAGCTTATAGCGCGCGCAAAAGACGGAGATGAAAAAGCCCTTTCCTCCCTTGTTACCAAATACAAGGACAGGCTTTTCGGCATTGCTTCGGGCTTATGCGTGCGTATGCCTTCCGAAACGGAAGACGTGGCGCAGGAAGCTTTGCTTTCCGCCCTTAAAAACATTAAAACGTTTAAGGCCAATGCGGCATTTGGCACCTGGCTTTACCGCATAGCCGCCAACAACTGCTGGCAGCGGATGCGCAGCGCAAAACGCCACCCCAGCGAAGAACTGCCAGACGAAAACAGCAAAAACCACCCCTCAACCTCCTGCGTTAACGAAAACGCAATAAAAAACGAGCTTTCCCAAGCCGTTTCCAAAGCTTTAAACACTTTGCCGCCCCAACAGCGCATGGCAATAATGCTTTGCGATATAGAGGACCTGCCCTTAGCGCAGGCCGCCAAGCAAATGGGCATAACCCTGCCCGCGCTCAAATCCCGCCTGCACCGTGCAAGACAAGCCTTAACAAAACAACTTAAAGACTTTAAATAAAATAACTTTCATTTAAGATTTTCAAAATACTGTGAATCCTTTTGACCTGCTACGGCATCTAATTAGTAGAGGCCTTAAAAAACCTTGGGTTAATATTTAAGTCCTGCACACAAAAATTTACTTAAAATTAACGGGAGAAAGTATTATATATGAAAGTAAACCTTGCACTTATTTTGTTGTTTCTTGCGGCAAGCGCGGGGGCGGAGCAAATATCTCTGTCGCAAGCCGCGCGGGAAACAACCGCCTTCAGCCGCATGTTAAAAAGCCGCGCCGCCGCCGTTGAGGCCGCCCGCCAAGGCGTAAACCAAGCAGACGCTATGCGCCTGCCAAAATTAAGTTATCAATCTGCGCTTACCACAGGTAACGACCCTGTTTATGTATTCGGTTCTTTATTAAGGCAAGATAGCTTTACCGCAGGCAATTTTGATTTAGATAAACTTAACAATCCCGATAACCGCACAAATTTTTCCAACGCGCTTGCCTTGGAAGTGCCTTTATTTACAGGGTTTAAAATACGCGACCAACGCGCCTTGGGCGAAAATTATTTAGCACAAAGCCGGTCTTCCCTAGACTACACGCAACAGGCGGAACTTTTCGGCACTACCCAGACATATCTTATGCTCGCGCTAAAAACAGAACTTGCCAAAATAGCGGCTCAGGCGCAAAAATCTTCCGAAGAGCAACTTAAAACGGCGGACAGGTTGCGTTCAAAAGGTTTCGTTTTAGGCTCGGATTATTACGCGGCGCAGGCGGCGCTGTCTTCCATAAAAACAACGCGCACTATGTTTGAAAATGATATTCTTGCGCAGTCCGCCGCGCTTGCCGTGCGCCTTGGCAGGAATACTGAAAATACTTTAAAACCGTCGGGAAGCTTTACGGCTTTCCTCTATAACATAGGCAATGAGAAGGAAAAACTACAAAAACTTTCCCAAACCCGCGGGGACCTTATTGCCGCACGCCTTGAAGCCAAAAACGCGGATATCGCCCGTTCTTTAGAGTCAAATTCTCTTCTTCCGCAGATAGGAATATTCGCGCAGTTACAAACAAATACAAGAGATTTTTCAAATAATCCGCTGCTAAATACCGTCGGCGTAAGTATGACTGTCCCGTTTGGGGATTTTACCCGTTCTCCCCGCGTTAAACAGCGCGAAGCGCAAAAACTTCAGGCGCAGGAACAAGCCGCCGCTTTGGCAGACGCCGCCGCCGCCGACCTGCTGCGTTACCGCAGGGAATACGAAAGCGCAAAAGCCGCGCTGCCCGCCGCGCGCGAAGCGGTGGCAAACGCGCAAAAATCCTTAGAACTTTTTAAGCCCTTGTTCCGTCAGGGCCGCCAAAGCGTGTTGGAAGTTGTCCGCGCGGAAGCCGCCCTTATGTCCGCCCGCAGTTCCTTGGCGGAAATAACTTTTAAACTGCATTTTTATTACGCCGCCTCGCTTTTTATGGCGGGAGAATTTGACCAAACCGCAGCCGATAATATCAGCGCCGCGCTTGGAGGTACAAAATGAAATTGGAAAATCTCGGTCTTGCGGGCAGGATAGCGCAAGCTTTTGTCCGTTCTAAATTAACGCCGCTTATAGTTTTAGCCGCACTTTTGGCTGGCTTTTTTGCAGCAGTCAGTTTACCGCGCGAGGAGGAGCCGCAAATATCAGTGCCTATGTTTGATATTTTAGTCCCCTTCCCCGGCGCAAACGCGCAGGAAGTACAGGACCGCCTTTCAACCTTAGGCCAGCGCAAACTTATGGAAATCCCCGACGTGGAATATGTATACGCCACGGCGGAAAATAACTTTGCAATGTTTATCGTTCGCTTTAAAGTAGGCACCAACGGCGAGGAAGCTATGACGCGCCTTTTTACAAAGGTAAACGCCAATGCGGACTTTGTGCCGCAGGGCGCGCCGCAGCCGCTTATAAAACCGCGCAGCATTGATGATGTTCCCATATTAGCTTTAACCTTCCACGGGGAGAAAGCTACGCAGCTTGAACTGCGCCGCACAGCCGCCGCCGTACGCGACGAAATTTCTTCCATTTCCGAAGTTTCCGAAACCACAATAACAGGCGGTAAAAAAAGACAATTCTTAGTCCGCTTTTACCCTGATAAACTTGCCCGCCTGCAAATTACCCCGCAGCAGCTTGCGGGTATCATAAGCAGCTCCAATATAAACCTGCCCGCAGGGCGCACCGCCGACGGCGAAAAAGGTTTACTTGTGGAAACCGATTCTTTTATCCGCAATATAGACGACCTTAAAAATACCATAGTCGGTTTGTGGGACGGGCGGCCTGTGCCGCTTTCCCAAGTGGCGCAAGTTACAGACGGCCCCGACGAAGATGAAAACTCCGTAACAATTTACGACGCAAACGGCAGCCGCCCCGCCGTTACCTTAAGCATAGCCAAACGCAAGGGCGCAAACGCCACACGGGTATCGGAAGAAATTTTAAGCCGCACGGAAGCTATGCGCGCAAAAGGCGCAATACCCGCCAACATAAACTGGACGGTTACCCGCGACTACGGCCATACCGCAAAGGAAAAATCCGACGAGCTTTTGTTCCATATGCTCCTTGCCACGCTTTCCGTTACTTTGCTTATAGCCTTTGCGCTGGGCATAAGGGAGGCCCTTGTTGTGCTTGTAGCCGTGCCTGTCACGCTTGGCCTTACTTTATTGGTTTACTTTTTGGCGGCGTACACCTTAAACCGCATTACGCTTTTCGCCTTAATATTTTCCATAGGTATTTTGGTGGACGACGCTATTGTGGTTGTGGAAAATATTCACCGCCACTGGACGCTTGACCCCGACGCGCCAAAATGGCAAACAGCCCTGCGCGCCGTGGACGAAGTGGGCAACCCTACAATCCTTGCCACGCTTGCCGTGATAGCTTCCATATTGCCGATGGCCTTTGTAAGCGGTATGATGGGGCCTTATATGATGCCAATTCCCGTCGGTGCGTCTGTTGCCATGATACTTTCCTTAGGTATAGCTTTTATTATAAGCCCGTGGCTGTTTACCCTGATATTGGAAAAGTGGACACCCAAAAAACATATTGATAAAAACCACAAATCTTTTACCGATAAACTTTATATAAAGCTTATGCACAAATTGTTTGCCAACCGCAAAGCTTTATATGGCTCGCTTATCATCACTTTCGGTTTAGCGGCTTTGTCGCTGCTGCTTGTTGTAACGCATAAAGTGCAGGCAAAAATGCTGCCGTTTGATAATAAAAACGAGTTTCAGGTTATCCTTAATATGCCTGAAAGTTCCTCTTTTGAACTTACGCAAAAAGCCGCGGACGAAGTTGCCCGCGCCGCGCGTACCCTGCCCGAAGCGGCTGACGTACAAGCCTATGTCGGCGCGGCCGCGCCTTATAACTTTAACGGGCTTGTGCGCCATTATTTTATGCGTACCCGCCCTTGGCAGGCCGATATACAGGTTAACCTTGCGCCAAAAGATAAACGCAAACGCCAAAGCCATCAGATAGCTTCCGCCGCAAGGCCGATGTTTCAGGCAATAGCGGCAAAGTATGGCGCGCGCCTGCAAGTGGCGGAAGTTCCCCCCGGCCCGCCCGTGCTTTCCACCTTGGTAATAGAAGTTTATAACGATGACGCGGCAAAGCGTAATGCGCTTGCCCTTGATATAAAAAATATCTTGGCCCAAACAAAAGGCATTGTGGATATAGACAGCTATCTGCCTGATGCCCAACCGCAAACAACCCTTATAGTTGACCGCCAGAAAGCGACGCTTAACGGTATCTCTTCCGCCGATATAGCGCAAACTGCGCACATTGCGCTTAACGGGGCGGATATAGGTTTGGCCCACGCGGCGGGAGAGGCGGAACCCGTTTCCATAAACCTGCGCTTGCCGCAGAATATGCGTAACAATGAAGACGGCGTAAAAGCCGTACGCTTATTTTCCGCCAACGGTACGGCTTTGCCCATAGGCTCTTTAACCGCCGAAAATAAAGGGGAAGCCGCCTTGCCGTTGTATCAAAAAAATATGCAAAAAGTTACTTATGTAACGGCGGAAGTTGCGGGCGAAATAGAAAGCCCCGTCTACGCAATTTTGGAACTGCGCGGCAAGATAGAACAACTGGCAAAAGAGCGCGGAATAGAAATAAAACAGTTTTACGCGCGCCAGCCCGATAACACGGGCGGGACATCCATAAAGTGGGACGGAGAATGGCAGGTTACATACGAAGTCTTCCGCGATATGGGCATCTCTTTTGCTATGGTGCTTATACTTATATATGTGCTGGTGGTGGCGTGGTTTGGCAGCTTTAGCGTGCCGCTTATCATTATGGCCCCGATACCGCTTACATTGGTAGGCGTGCTAACTGGGCATTGGATGGCAGGCTCTTTCTTTACCGCAACTTCTATGATAGGTTTTATAGCGGGCGCGGGGATAGAAGTGCGCAGTTCTATCATACTTGTGGACTTTATTAAAATGAAGATAGCGCAAGGTGAAACTATAGCCGAAGCTTGTATAGACGCGGGCCTTGCCCGCTTTAGGCCCATGCTGCTTACGGCGGCTGCCGTTGTGGTGGCAGGTGCGGTGATATTGTTTGACCCTATCTTTCAGGGTTTGGCAATATCGCTTATCGGCGGGGCAATAGCCTCCACCATATTATCGCGCACGTCGGTGCCGACGCTGTACTATTTATTTTACGGCAGAAAAAATAAAAAGGGGAATTGATATGAATATTAACGAAGCTCTGCGCCTGCTTGCGGGCATTGTAACCTTAATAGGTATTGCTTTGGGCTTTTTTGTAAGCCCGTGGTTTTACCTTATTAATGTATTTGCGGGGGTGAATCTTATACAATCGGCATTTACAAAGTGGTGCCCCGCAATGTGGTTTTTGCGCATGGCAGGAATAAAAGAGTAAATGAAATTGCAGATATAAAGAAGATATTACGAATATAAAAAGGAAAAGCCGACGTTAATTAAAACGTCGGCTTTTAAATTAAAATTAAAAAACTTAGATCTTTTTAATGTTAACTGCTTTGGGGCCTTTGGGAGAAGAGGTTACTTCAAATTCTACCGATTGGCCTTCCGCTAAGGTTTTAAAACCTTCGCCCTGGATTTCCTGATAGTGAGCGAACAAGTCTGCAGAACCGTCTTCAGGGGTGATAAAGCCGTAGCCTTTTTGGTCGTTAAACCATTTAATTTTACCTTTTGCCATTTGTGTATTACTTCCTTTTTTTAAACTTAGCTTTACGAATAAAGCTACTTTCAAGCTAGCTTGAAAATTTTTTTACGAATTATTTTGGAACATTACTTAGTTCTTAAAAAAGAAGAAAATACATCGCAAAATAAAACCGTTAAATATATTGTACCTTTTTTAAGGCATTTGCGCACAACAACCTGAAAAGTTAAGCCAAATAATTTAGAAAGGTCTGCGTTTTTTGCCCGCAAAAGAGGAGTCTCTTCCGTCGGCTATAAATCTGGGTTTGCCGTCCGCGCTAAAGCGGGATTTCTTGGGGCCGAAATCTCTGTCTTCTCTTCTGCCAAAGGGCTTTCTGTCACCAAAAGGCTTTCTGTCGCCAAAGGGTTTCCTGTCGCCGAAAGAAGGCTTAGAAAAAGATTTCTTTTCTTCCAAAAGCTTTGTTATCTTTTCCAGCTGTTGGCCTATGTTTTTTAACTGCTCTAATATTTCGCTGTCCATTAATTGCTCCTTTCCCGCTTTAAAAGGGGTGTTTCTAATTCTACCTTATATTTACCCCCGCCGCTCAGTTTTTTGTTTGCCCTATCCCTTATGCCGCAAATAAATACTTGCCCAAATCGGCCAATTTATTTATGCAATACCCTTATACAATCGCAAATTGCAGTCAGTTTTTAAAATGTTATGATAACATTTAATCTTTTATAATTATTTATTGCTATAATGAAAATATATTTATCTTCCCGCTTTTTCTTCCTGTTTGGGGTTTTGTATATTTAAGTCGTAATTTAAAATTGATATGTTGCACCCTTCAAAATTATAAGGATATTTTTATATGCCAATAAAATTTTGTTTCTTTGTTATTTGCCTCCTTACAACTTCCGTCTCCTTTGCGGCAGCAGGGCCTGAACAGCTGCAAAAACGCCTGAGCGAAGAAGCGGAACAGGCGCTTATGCAACGCCGCGTGGAGCGCAGCCTTGAAACCGAAAGAACAGAGAGTCCCTTACCCCAAGCCAGTCAGGATAACCCAACGGCGGGCAAAACCTGTCTGGAAATAGACGTCATAAACTTTTACGGAGCTGAAAGCGTAAATATAAAGCAAATAAAACAAGCGGCAAAACAACTGACATGTATCAGTCAGGCCGCTTTACAGGATATCCAAAAACAATTGCAAATGATATATGTACAAAAAGGATACCTTACCGCAAGAGTTTATTTTGACCTTAAAGATTTAGACAAAAAACAAATAGGCATAGTTATAGAAGAAGGGTTTTTACAAAATATTATAATGCTGAACGCGGAAACAAAAGAAGAGGATACCTCTCTTTCCGCGCGGCTGCAGAAGGCAACCGCTTTTCCCTTTACGCAAGGGCATGTTCTAAACCTTAAGGATATAGAGCAGGGCGTAGAACAAATGAATAAATTATCCTCCAATAATGTAACAATGCAAATCCGCCCCGGTAATAGTGAGGGAGCCTCTATAATAGTACTTGATAATCAAAAGCTGCCCAAGAACACATTCGGATTAAATTATGACAATAACGGAACAGAAAGCACAGGAAAAAACAGAGCCACTCTTTCTTTTTCGCGCGATAACTTACTCTCTTTAAACGATAATTTTTATTTTAGCGCAAACAGCACAATAGGAGAAGGAGGGAGCAGTAAATACTCGCGCGGCGCAAGCGGAAGCATTACCGTCCCTTTCGGATACTGGACATTTACAGACAGCGTTAATTATTCCCGCTATCTTAACACTACAAAAGGTATAACTACCGATATAGAATCCAGCGGAACATATATCAATAATTTAATATCTGCGGAATATTTATTTGCCAGGGGCGAGAACTACAAAACAAGTTTGGGCGCCGAGCTGTCGGTAAAACAATCCAAGAACTATATAGAAGATGTTTATATAGATGTTTCCAGCAGAACGCTATCTGCTCTTTCTGTCTATCTCTCAGGTACATATTTCGGCAAAATGGGTTCTTTATTTTCCAAACTTTCTATTAATCAGGGTTTGCCTGCGTTCGGCGCAAAAAAAGATGATTCAGGCACAGACGCTCCAAAAGCGCAATTTACAATTCTTTCCTTATACCTTAACTATTCAAAGGAACTTTCCCCCTTTACCTACTTACTGACTGCGGACGGACAATATAGTTTTGATTATTTATTTGCCTCGGAGCAAATGATGATAGGCGGAGGAGTTTTGCGCGGGTTTAGGGAAAATAATGCCTATGGAGAACACGGCTTTACCGTAAAGCAGGAACTGCGGACCCCGTTTGCAAATATTTTCGGCCGCAGCAGAAATAACCTTTTAGACAGTACTTTAAGCAAATTATTTGCAGGGTTTTTCGTTGATTACGGATATGTAAAACCTAAAGATGACATAAAGGCAAGCAGTGCGGCAAGCGGCGGAATAAAGCTGGCTTATTATTCCAAATATTTTTACGGCGGGGCAACATGGGGCAGGTCTTTTTATCGCACCGAAGATATAAAAGATGAGGGCAGTATTATTAACCTGAATATGGGTATTAACATATTATTTTAGAGGGGAAATATGTTTAAATTTATCAAAAGAATATTAATTTTAGCCATTGCGTTTAACCTTAGCATTAACAGCGCGTATGGACAGCTTATCACGGACGGAACAACTAATACCCAGATAGCAAGCGGAGAGTTTAATACACCCGTCATCAATATCGCCGCGCCTAATGAAAAAGGCCTTTCCCACAACAAATTTACCGACTATAATGTAGGCTCCGACAATTTAATAATAAACAATAACAGAGAGCAAAATAAAATTTCCAAAATAGGCGGATATGTTAAGGAAAACCAGAATCTTGTTTCCGCAGGAAGAGAAGCAAATATAATTTTAAACGAAGTAACCGGTACGGGCAAAACAAACCTTAACGGATACACGGAAATGCTTGGCAAAAACGCAGACCTTGTTATAGCCAACCCCAACGGCATTAATATTGCGGGCGCGGGATTTATAAATATCCCTAAAGTAACTTTAGTTACAGGCTCTTCAAATATCAGCGCTGAAGGGGAACTTGAAAATTTTAACTTAAGCGATACGGGAGTTATAGACATAAGCAAAGACAGTAATAATTTGGGGCTCTCTGCGGAAAATTCCTCTTTATATTTAAGCGGCAGATATGTGAAAATAGGCGGAAATATTTACGCCAATCTTATCAATATTTTAACAGGCAGCAAAAGCTTTAACTATCTTACAAAAGAAGCCGATTCTTACACCCCCTCCTCCGCGCCTGCCGCAACGGAATACGCCGTCGACGCCAGCAGCCTTGGCGGGATGTACAGCGGCGTAATAAATATTATAGGAACGGAAGAAGGGTTTGGGGTAAGAAATAGCGCGACATTGGTTACAGACATCGGTGATATTAAAATAATAAATAAAGGAACTGTAGAAGCAGAAAATATAAGTTCGGGTAAAGATCTTTATATTGAGTCAGAAGACGCCATTTCAGCTGGAAATATTGATGTAAAAGGAAATATGGATATTTCCGCGCGCAATATAACGCTCAACACATTTAAATCAACAGGAAACGTCTCTCTCTCCTCTTCCGGCGGCAATATATCTTCATCAACCGGTGTTGTCGGCGGAGACTTATACTTATATTCCACAAATAATATTTTCGCATACTCTATCAGTTCTAATTCTGATATATCAATGAGGTCGGAAAATACTTTAAAATATGTCGCTTTAAAATCAGCAAGAGATATGACCTTTTCCGCTTTTAATGTTACACACGAAGGAAGTTCAGAAGCGGGAAACAATATAAATATAATTGCTGATTCCTTTAATATACGCCCTGCTTCTGATGCTTCGGAACAAGTTCTTCTTGCTTACGGAGATATTAACTTTGACATAGGAACATTAAATAACACGGGAGAAATAGCAGCATTTAAAGATATTAACGTTATTTCCAACACTCTTAATAATAACGGCCTTATATTGGCAAATAATGCCTTAAATATTGAGGGCGGGGATATAAATAATAACAGCGGCGCTTCTTTATTCGGCAACAATGCTTTAAACATCAAAACTGACGGCACAATAACCAACACTTTAGGCAGCATTTACGGCAATAATAACCTTACAATAGAAGGCTTAACGGGAGAGCGCAGCGGCGATTTGAACAATATCGGCGGACTTATAGAAAGCAGAAACGGAGATATAAATATTTCCTCCGCCAATATCAACAATTTAAGTATTAAAAATTGTGATCCTGATACAGAAACCTGTTATACAACCTCTTGGGTTGACAGCGGAGAAGTGTTGAAATGGATATACCATTTAGCCCCTACACCTCTGCCTTATATCATAGAAAGGAAACAAGTCGCCACCTCCTTATTGCAAGCCCAGGAATACGGCAAGATACTCTCCGGGAAAGATATTAACCTCACTGCAAGCGATATAAAAAATGAAAGTGGAATAATCTCTGCAAATAATACGATAATTATCAATGCTCTTAATCTTCATAATATACGTTCCTCTTTTGACGTTACATTAGAGCGTCAAATGTATTTCCCTGGATTATCAGGACTTACTCTTTATATAGAACCAAAACGGTGGACAGAAACATTCTCAGATAATATTTTTTCTACAACTCCTGCGGTTATATCTGCTAACTCTGTAATTATTAATGCAACGGGTACAGTTTTTAATGACGCTTATACGGAAGGAGACGCAAGTGTCCCCTTTGATCCGTTGCCTGTAAGTCAGAACTTTCAAGATGTAATATCCGGCGGAGTAATTAACCCTGTCTCCACGGTAGACTTCAGTTATAGCGGACTGTTTAAACAAGCCGGTCCCGACAGCAGTTATCTTTATGTAACCACAAACCGCTTTTTAGACAAAAGGAACTATGTTGGAGCAGACTATTTTTTTACTCAAACAGGAATAGATTACAACAAACAGTCAATAAAGCTTATCGGTGATGTATTTTACGAACAGAAACTTATAGAAGATTCAATCTTGCGTCTTACAGGCAGCCGCTCCTTAAATGACTACTCGGAAAATATGAACAGCCAAATGACTTATCTTTATAATAACGCGGCGCAGGCCTACGGGGATTTGGGGCTGACTTTCGGTAAAGCTTTAAATACCGAACAAACAGAAAAACTAAACAAAGATATTGTTTGGTATGTAGAACAAGAAGTCAACGGTAGTAAAGTTTACGTTCCTACCTTATATCTTGCTAAAGCTTCAAAAGAAAGACTTGCACAGCAAGGAAGCGAGAGTATCGTGGAAGGCAATAATGTTATTATTTCCACCGATGATATTGTAAATAGCGGGACCATTACTGCCGACAATCTGCAAATATATGCGAAAGGGGATATAAAAAATATCAGCGGAGCAATAAAAGCAAATGATAATTTAGATATATCCGCGCAGGGCAATATCAGCAATGAAAGCAAAAGAAACTTGGTGAAATACGCCCCTGTTTCCACTCCAATGTTGGTGGGATTGGTAATGCTAGAAAAACCTGCCACAAAAACCGCTCCGGATAAGTTCCCTTGGAGAGAAGCAACCATCTCAAGCGGCGGAACGCTTAATATTACCGCAGGGAAAGATCTTATAAACACCTCAGCTGAGATATTTTCTGGCAAAGATATGTCTATAGATGCAGGAAATGATATAAAAATTCAAGGTCATACGCTAACAGATGCTAATATAAAGAATACTTCCAGCAATATAATTGCGTTAGGAAACGCCCATATTCAAGCAGGCAATAATATTGAGATATCAGGAAGCAACGTAACTGCTGCAAAAGATTTAAGCTTAACAAGTTCTAATATAAATATTTTAAGCGCCGTTGATGAGCATCCTATAGCATATAATCCTCAAAAGAGTGTTGTGCCTTCCTACATAAATGGCGAAAATATCCTTTTAAATACAACGGGCGACATTACTAATGAGGGCGGGATAATAAAAGCTTCCAATAGCCTGCAAGCGGAAGCTTATAATATTGTAAACAGCGGTAATCTTTCCGCTAAAAACATGCAGCTTTATGCAGATAATGACATACACAATATCAGCGGAGTAATAAAAGCAGAAAACAACTTGGATATATATGCCTTTGGAAATGTGATAAACGAGACCAGAAAAGAAAATCTGCAAGATAGCTCAACACAATACGGAACAAGCTTCTCTGCAAAACTGGCTGCAATAAAACAACCGACAGCAAATGAAGTTCTTCAAGAAACCGCACAAATTTCAAGCGGCGGGACGCTTAATATTACAACGGCGAATAATTTTGAAAACATTTCCGCAGATATTTCCTCTGTCGGAGATATGACTATTTATGCAGATAAAGAAATTAGCATAGAATCACAGGAATTAAAAACAAACAGCAATATTTCACACCAATCAAGCAATCTAAACAGTTTTGCGGATATTTATCTTTATTCAGGTGGAAAACTTGATATTTTGGGCAGTAATGTAGACGCCAAAAATGCCTTAACTTTAAGCGGGTCTGAAGTAAATATTTTAAGCAATATTGACGAGACATACGAAGGCCAAAGACTTAAAAAAACAAATATTGCTTCAAATATAAGCGGAGCGGAAATTAATGTAATTGCAGATAAGGATATTAATGTAACGGCAAGCAACGCTTCCTCCTCCGCAGGCAATATAACCTTTGATGCGGAAAATGTAAATGTAAAAAGCGGTATTAATTCCAATACATACTCAGTATCATCAGGCTCTTTTCAATTGGAAGACAGTTCTACCAATAATGACGGTAGCACGATAGACAGTTCCAACGATATTAATATGATTGCGGAAGATACTTTTGAACTTACCGCAAGCGACCTTTATGCCGCAAATAACATCAATATTATTGCAAGAGACGTCAATATTCAAAGCGGGCAAGACACAACCCACTATTATCGTTACAATGTTAAAAAACGCAGTTTCGGGCGCAAAAAAATTGAGGAAGACAGAAGAGATACCATAACGAATGTCAGCTCGGAAGTAGTTGCAGGCGGCAATCTTAATATCAGCAGCTATAACGATATAAATATTATCGGCAGCAATTTAACAACAGACAACGGGAGTATGGTTTTACAGGCAGGCAATGATATTGACGTGCTTGCAGGTATTAACCAAGAGGCCACCCTAACCCGCAGAGAGAAAAAAGGCCTCCTTGGCCTAAGCGGCAGTAAAGACGTAACTTACGATAATATAAAAACGCTTGAATCCTCCTCCGTTTTCAGCGGAGATGATATAAAGCTTACCAGCGGCGCGGATACCACGTTGTTTGCCAGCGATGTTGGCGCAAAAGGCGACGGCAGTATTCAAACCGGCGGGGACCTTAATATTTTCTCGGGCGTGGACAGTACATACCATTACGAAGAGCATATAAAACGTTCCTTTGACCCGCTGGAAACATTAAAAAGCATTGCAGAAAATCTTTATAACTCTTCCGGCCCGCTTGGCATGATAAATGAAGCCAATAAATTAAAAGACGCGGCAGAAACAGGCCGTTACGAAGTTTTTAACGTAAATTTATATAAAGAAACCATAGATACTCTTGAAAAATATAACGAAACTCTGCATGCGTCCACCTTAAACTTCGGCGGAAAGTTAGACCTTAATTCCACCCAAGACGCCAATATAAAAGGCAGCGAAGTAAACGCGGAAGGCGGCATAGATATTAATGCCGACAATATCAATATCACTGCTCAAGAACTTATAAACACCAGCAAAACAGAACACGAAGATAAGCAGGTTTCGTTAAGCGCTGGTATCAGCAATGCTTATTTAAACACAGCGCTCACACTTAACGCGGCAAAAGAAGCTGCCGAAGACCTTAAAAAAGCACAAGACACATACAATAACATAAAAGACCTTTACGACCAAGGTAAAGCCACAAAATCGGCTTTGGATGATGCTAAAGAAAACTTAGCGTTAGCAACAACCAATCTTGCAATGCAAACTTACGCGGCCATAACTGCTTCAAGCGGCTTGACGGGCAGTGCGGCAACCAGTTTCGGCACGGGAATACAAGGCGATTTGGGATTATCTGCCAGCAGTAACAAAAGTTCCTCGCAAAGCAGCGGCTCTACCCAAGCCGGCAGCAATTTGTGGTCTAACGATGATATTAATTTAACTTCAACTAAAGATATAACCCAACAAGGCAGCAGTATTGTAAGCGGACAAATAACAGAAACAGGTATTTTGGGCGGCGGCGATATTAACTATACGGCAGGCGGGGACATTAATATAGAAGCTTCGGCAAATACTAATAATACAAGCAGTTCATCATCTTCTCAAAGCGGAAGTATTGGCGCAACCACAGGCGGCTCTGTAAATGTAAATTTCTCACAAAACAAATCAAGCAGTACCTCAAACGATTTGTGGTGGACAAACAGCACCGCCGCAACGGGCGACGGCAGTATTAATATATCAAGCGGGGAAGACACCTCAATAAAAGGCGCAAACATATTCGGCAAAGATGTAAGTATAAACACGGGCGGCGACTTGCTGGTAGAAAGTTTGCAGGACGAACATCACTCAAGCGGCAGCAGCAGCGGCTTTAGCGGCAGCATGGGAACAAGCGGGAACACCTCAACATATGTCCCCTCTTTAGGCGCGCCAACCAGTCAAAGCGGCATTACCCCCGGCGGCGGGATAAACCAAAGCAGCAACGGCGCGGACAGCGCGTGGGTAAACAATCAAACAACTGTTATCGGTAAAGACAGTGTTACAGTAACAGCCGACACAACCGATATAAAGGGCGGCGTAATTGCCAATATTGACGAAAACGGGCAAGACGGCGGCAACCTTCAACTGGACACAAATAAACTGGAATACAGCGATATTAACGATTACAGTAACAGCTACGAAAGCGGCTGGGGCATACAAACCAATCTGCCCATAAACACAAGCGGCGGGCAAGGGGCTTTAGACAGCGCAAAGGATAGTATCTTACACCCGTCCGGCAGCACCACAATAACGCAAAAAGACGCCAGTGCGGAAAAAGAGCAGGAAACCCGCGCGACGATTGGCGAAGGCAATATAACCATAGAGGGCAAAGAAGCGACCGAAGAGCAAACCGACGGCCTTAACAGAGATACAGAAAACACGCAAGAGATAACAAAGGACCAAGTAACAGGCGCATTAGATTACAACATAACGGTGGACCATGAAGTAGCGGTTAAATTTATAGACAAAGGAGTAGAAATAAGCAAAGAAATATTAAATACAATTGCAACAATCCCTGGTGGGGTAGCGACTTTTTTCAAAGACGTCATGACGGTGTCTGCGCAAACAGGGCTTTCCCAGTATGAAGACGGTATTACATATGAACAAACTGTAGACTTAACCAAAAGGGCAATAGATATCGAAGCATATATCAAAAATCAACAACGTGAGAAAACAATAACCGAGTATTTGAAAAAACATTATAATGGAGATGAAACTAAAAGAAGTATAGTGGAAAAATGGCTACAGGAAAACAAATATATAGAACAAAAGATGAAATATTGGGATGACATGTCCCCAAATGAACAGGATCAGTACACAAACAGGCAATGGGATAACTTCTATGAATTATCGCAAGATACAACAACAAATAAGGAAACTTTCCGTTCAAAACAAAAGACAATGATGCTTCCTAAAACTCTTATTAATCAAGCTGAAAAAGAGGTAGACTTACTGATTTTAAATATAATTAATGACCAAAGATTCCAATCCATGCAAAATGAGTACCAAAATCTCACGCCAGCAGAGCAAATAGAATTTTTGAGTATTATGAAAGATGCTATTAAGGATGTAAAATCATTTGCTTCCGATGTTCTTATTAACATAAGATATAGTGATAAAGTGCCAAGCGCTAGTTTTAATAAGCCTAACAAGGTAAATATGGATATAGGAGAAAAAGTATATTTAAAGAATCCAGACAGTGTCCTTGTGCATGAAATAATGGGACATATGGGCATTGAGGAAAATAAAAGTCAAACGATTGAATATATATCTTTAAAAAAATCTCAGAGTGATGAAGTTTATGCTCCATCTACATCAGCTCTTTATAAATATCAGATATCAGAAAAAATGTCATATTTATATCAGTACTTATATGAAAAAAATAAACACAAACTACAGAAAATAGGAAAAAATGAAAAATAAATATACAATCATATTCCTTTTTTTATTTTTGCTAAATGGATGTAGCCATATATGTAAGGATACAAACATACTATATTTGGCTAAAGTCCCAGCAGAAAATGTCATTGATGGAGAAACTAATCTATCCTCTAGCGGGATAACATTTTCCGGAGCCATAGTAATTGATGAAAATCTTGAGGCTATTAACAAAATATATGATATCAATGACTATAAAACTATCGACACAATATATAGGGACTATAAAGAGAATGGAATATTTGAGGAGATGTCCTGTATAGTTAAAAATAATGAAAAAGAAACCTCTTCATATAAAAAATTCGAATTTTCTCAGATAATTAATACTGAAGACAGAAAATCATTCTTAACAAAAATTAAAGAAATTGGATTTTATTCGGGCAAACATGTCTATCTGCCGATTAATCCTAATGTCGGAAAATATTATTTAAAATATAACTTCTCAAAAGAACAACAGGACGGAGATCTTAAGCGTTCTATATTATCTGACTATTATTATTGGAAAGAGGACATAAGAGAAGAAGTGTTACATGGTATTCATTTTTCCACATATCCATCAATCAAGCGCAATATAGATAAAAGATGTGAATCTTATTCTCGTAGTCCAATAGATACAAAATCAGTTAATTTGTACATTATAGATTACGAATGGGATATAAATAGCAAGACCGGATGCAAAACTGTTAAGCCTAATACAGCAAAATATCTTGGAAAAATTACCATTTACAGAAATGGTGAATATACATACTCTCATGATAAATTCGTGAGAATGAATGCTGCTACTAACGCTTATAATAATACTGTGGTGCAACTAAATTCTATGGAATGCAAGAATATAGAGTTCTATAATAACAAGCCAAGCAGAGTGGTTTCAAAATCTGCGATAAGTAAAGTCGAAGTGATTGAGAAAGGGAAAACCATTAATAAATGGAAAGTAGAAACAACCACAAAGTTCCCTGCTAAAGAATTCTTTAAATGCCTATATAAAAGCGGATATTATATAAACGAAAGCATAGGGAAAAAATATGAAACATATCAATGGGAAAAAGAGAAACACCCATATGAGCTCATAAAGGCAATAAAAAAAGAAGCTGGCAGAATATGCATACCTGATACTGATTAGTAATTCCCCATATATACATGACATACCAAATCAGATAGTTATAAAATATACTAAATAAAATTTGGCGGATTGGTTGTGTTTATATCCTGTGCTATCCCTTAATAAAATATTGGAGCAACATCCATTTTAACAAGCAGGATTATTGGATAATGTTAATACCGACTACGAACTGAATGTATTTAGTAACTCCGCTGGAACAATAGGCCAATGGTATGTTGATAATGTAAATGAAGAAAGAAGAAAAGACTTAAGCCTGTTGGGAGATTTGGGCTTAATATACGGCGGAGTAAATGGAATCACTAAAAAGACTGCAAATCGTAGTGGTATAACCGTGCTTGGAAAATATCCTAATTATGAAAATCTTGCCATAGAAAAAGGAGGAAACTATTTTAAGGTTCCTGATAATATTTGGAATGATTTAGTGAAAACAGGCAAGGCTGATGCAGCTAACTATAAGTTCCTGGACCGTGCTATCCTAAGAAATGATAAATTTATTTTATCCGACAATCCTCTTGATCCATCTAAAAATACAGGATCTTTTGCAAAAGAAATAAAATATATGCAGAATAGAGGATACAAAGTGTCCTCAGATGGAAAAACTTTGATAAAGGAGGTAAACAAATGAATATATCCGCAGAACTTATAAAATTACCAGAACTTTTTTATGATATTAATGGTCAGACGCTGGAGATTTCAAATGAATTAATTGAAAGGAGAAATACCTTTTACAATAAAATTAAAGAAAAAACCTCAACAATTAACAAAGAAAGCATTCTATCTGAATTAATACAGAATCCACAATATGTAAATCTTTGGCTATTATATTCCTCTGACCAACGGGGCGATACATGGTTTTTTATAGAGAGCAAAAATTTGATAGGAAAAAATGTAGATAGAGCTAAGGGAGAGTATATAGTTGGCAGATTCGACCATATTTTGGGTTATCAAAATCTAAACTATTTTAATGACAATTTAGAAGCCTGCTCTTTTTTTATAGAAAAAAAGCTCCTTTCGTTTATTTGATAGGGATAAAAAGATAAGTCATCGGCAACAAAAAATGGATATCACAAAAAAAATAATTTTAATATTACTGAGTATGCCAGTGGTTTTTATATTTGCAGTTATATTTTCTAATGCCATAGATACCAGACAA